>CACXPT010000039.1:20765-22415 GCA_902769585.1 uncultured bacterium | reverse complement strand
CTGGGCCTGGGCGTCAACATCATGACGCTCGGCGGCCTCGCGGTCGCCGTCGGCGACATCGTGGACAGCGCGATCATCTTCACGGAGATCTTCCGGCGGCGGATGCGTGGGAATCCGAAGGCGGACATCCTCGCCGCCGCGCTGGAGGTCGCGCCGGGCGTCGCGTTCTCAGGTCTCATCATCGTCATCGTCTTCTTCCCGCTGTTCTTCCTTAACGGCATGGAGGGCGAGTTCTTCAAGCCGCTCGCCTACGCCTATCTCGCGGTCTTCGCCTGTTCGGTCGCGGCGGCGTTCCTCGTCACGCCTGCGCTGGCGCTTCTCTTAGGACGGGGAGGGCCGCGCTCCGTCGCGGCCGCGGACGGGACAGAGCCCGTCCCTCCCCGGGTCGCAGATGCGACAAAACCGTCGCGCGCGCCGTTTGCCGAACGTGTCCTCCAATGGTTCTACACGCCGTTCCTCGCCTTGGCGGTCCGGTTTCCGAAGCTGGTCGTCCTCTTCGCGGCCGCGCTCGTGGGGACGGCGGTCTGGTACGGGGCCCGGTTCGGGTCGAGCTTCCTGCCGCCGTTCCACGAGGACACGTACACCGTGTTCGTGTCGCTCGTGCCGGGCACGTCGCTCGCGGAATCGGAGCGTGTGAGCGAGAACGTCGTGAAGAAGCTCCTGGAGGTCGACGGCGTCCTTTCCGTGACGCGCAAGACGGGACGCGCCGAACGCGACCAGCACGCGGAGCCGGTCTCGGCGTCGGAGCTGATCGTGCGCGTAGACATGGCGAAGAATCCGGACGAGCTGCGCGCGGCGATGAACGCCGTGATCAAGTCCGTGCCGGGCGCGTCGTGCATGATCGGCTATCCGATCGCCCACCGCATCAGCGCGGTCCTCTCCGGCAGCGCGGCGGAGCTTTCGCTCAACGTCTTCGGCGACAAGCCGGAGGACATCCGCGCCGCCGCCGCGCGCGCAAAGAAGCTGCTCGCGACGATGCCGGAGGTCGGCGACTTCCAGGCCAACCGCGAGATCCTCGTCGACACCGTGAAGATCGACTACGACCGCGAACGCCTCGCGCACGAGGGGTTGACGCTCGCCGACGCGGGCGAGCAGGTCTCCGCCGCCTTCAACGGACGCGTCCTCGGCACGGTCGCGGAGGGGCAGAACCGCCGCGACGTAACGCTGCGCCTGGAGGATGGCGAGGAGGACGAAGAGGCCGTGAAGAAGCTCCTCATCAAGACGCGGACGGGACGGTTCGTACGGCTCGACGACATCGCGGACGTCCACCGCGAAGAGGCGTCCAACCTCGTTATCCACGAGAACGGGCGCCGTCAGGCGCTCATCACGCTCAATCCCGCGCCTGGCGTCTCTGTTGGCGAGCTCGTCAACGTGTTGGCGCAGCGGCTTGGACCGGAGCTTGCCACGTTCGGCTGCACGGCGGAGTTCGGCGGCACCTATCAGGCGAACATCAGCGCACGCCGCACGCTCATGACATTCTCGGTGGTCCTGCTCTTCGTCGTGTTCTTCGTCCTGCTCGTGGCCACGAAGGCACCAATGCGCGCGGTCACAGTGATGGCGACGCTGCCGCTCGCGCTCGTGGGGGCCGTCGGCGCGGTGGCGCTCACGGGGCGGATCGTGTCCATCGCCTCGGCCGTGGGGCTCATCACC
>CACXPT010000039.1:0-20747 GCA_902769585.1 uncultured bacterium | reverse complement strand
GCCGAGCTCGAGCGCGAGGGGCACGTGCCAATCGAGGCGATCCGCCTCGGCAGCCGCGAGCGGATGGTGCCGATCCTGATGACCTCGCTCACGACCGTGTTCGGACTCGTCCCGATCGTCGCTGCGCTCGATGTCCCGGGCGGCGAGATCCTCGCGCCGCTCGCGGCGGTGCAGCTTGGCGGGCTTGTCGTCGCGACCGTCGCCGCCCTCGTCCTCGTTCCCTCGCTCTCCGTCCTCGCCGTCCCGAAAGCCAACCCGTAATTTTCAATGTGGCGCGCCCGGCTGGCATTATGTACTTCCCGCCGCAGAGAGGATATGGTATGATAGTTTGACCTGTCAAAGACAAGAAAGGAAAAAGACATGAAAAAAGAGTTTATGGCACTGGCAAGCGCCGCGTTCTTGCTCGGTGTCGTCGCAGCTGAGACAAACGAACTTGAAACGGCTGAGGTCGAGAAGACGGATGGCGAAGGCCTGACCGTGGAAGTGTCGATGGACGTGTTGAGCGACTACATCTGGCGCGGAACGATCTGTAACGGAAACCCTGTCTGGCAACCGTCGGTCACGATCGGCTACGATACGGGCGACTTCGGAGCGCTTTCGGCGAATATCTGGTCAAGCTACGACTTGACGCATAAGCGCGGCACGTTCACGAACAGCCGTCGGTCGTGCGGCCTGCAGGAAATCGACTATGGACTCACTTACGCCAACACGCTCGGTCCCGTTGGAATTGAAGTCGGTCACCTGTGGTACACCTATCCAAACAACAACGGCGGCAGCGATCAGGATCTCTATGCGACGCTCTCCTACGAGAATCCGATCGTCACGCCTTCGGCTTCCGTCTACTGGAACTACCAGGATTCGGCGGGGAACGACGCTTCCGCCGTATACTTCTCGTTCGGACTCTCGCACGACTTCGAACTGACCGACGAACTTTCCCTCACGCCCAAGGCGGAACTCGGATTCGGAGACCACGCCTATACCGATTCGGAGGGCGGCACGGAACTGACCGACCAGACGATCGGAGTAGCAACCAGATACGCGATCACGGAATGGTTTTCCATCGGCGCCCAAATCAACTACACGTGGACCCCTTCGCACACGCTCCGCCACGAAAACTACATGGGCGACGGAAAGCACCAGATTGTCTGGGGCGGCTTCAACGCCACGTTCTCGTTCTGATGTTCGCGCAATCAGCTTTGCAACGCCGCGACAAGCGTCGCGTGCCATGACGCGAGGCGCGCGGACGTGTCGCATTCCACCAGAAGGCGCAGAAGCGGCTCTGTGTTCGACTGCCGCACGGACACCCAGCCCTCGGCGAATTCGAGCCGATAGCCGTCGATGTCGCTTCGGCCCGTCTCCTCGCCAAGGCCCTTCTCGCGCACGGTAGCGGACACCTGCTCGCGAGCCTCGGCGAGCAGCGGGTTCGGCGAGTGGTGAGGGAAACGGCCGTCCGGCACGTCGTTGAGGTAGACCGCATCCGGCCCGAAGAGGTCGTGCGCGAGGATGCCCGCCATACCGTCGGAACAGTCCACCGCGAAGCGCAGCCCCTCAAAGCTCCCGCCCGCATGGTCCTTGAGCCACGTGACATACTGCTCCTTGAATCCTTTAAGGTCCTTAACGTCCTTAAGGTCCTTAAAGTCATTAGGGTCCTTAGGGTCTTTAAGGTCGTTAAGGTCGTTAAAGTCCTTAAGGTCCTTAGGGGCCGACACCAGCCGCTCGACCTCTGCGAGGCCGGGCGCCGGGGCGCGCGCGGCCGCGAAATGCTATAATGGACGCATGGCAAACCTCTTCAACACGTACGAAACGGCGACAAGGCGCAGCTTCATCGCAGGCGGCGCGGCGTTCGGCGCCGCCTGGGCGGGAGGGTCGCGCGCCTGCGCGACCGTTCCGACCTCATCAGTCGACTCCTACTCCATCTCCATCCTTGGCGACACGCACTTCGACGCCGCCCCCACGAGCCTCTACCACGGCAAGTGGAAGCCGCGCCACAAGAACGATTGGCGCGACCGCCAGGGCGAGTTCGCGCGAAACCAGCAGATGTGGGCGGAGCGCCTCCCCCGCCTGATCGCCGCCGCCGCACGCACGCGCCGCCCCGACACCGCATACCTCTTCCAGATGGGCGACCTCATCCAGGGCGACTGCACTGACTTCGAGACGCACCTGCGCTTCTTCAAGGACGCCCAGGCCGCCTGCTCGAAGGGCTTCGGCAACCTGCCGTTCCTCACCGTCTGCGGAAACCACGACATCCGCGGCGGCGGCGACAAGGCGTTCGACGCCTACATCCTGCCCATAGCCGCGAAGGCCATCGGCAAGCCGGTGACGAGCGCCAACTTCCTCTTCTTCCACGGGCCGGACGCGTACGTCTTCGTGGACTTCATGCGACCCGACGCGGCGAAGATCGACGCGATGCTGACCGAGAGCGAAGGCGCGCGCCACACGTTCTTCGTGCTGCACTCCCCAATCGGCCCTTACGACGGCTGGGGCGCGTACTGGTTCCTCTTCGGCAAGCCGGCGGACGCCGACAAGCGGCGCGCGCTCTTCGCCCGCCTCCTCAGGCGGCGCGCGATCGTGCTGTGCGGACACATGCACCGCACGCAGATCCGCCGCTGGGTGCGTCCCGAGGGCGAGCTAGTGGAGTTCTCCGCCAACAGCGTGTGGCGTCCGCAGGAAGATTCCCCCAAGGTGCTCTTCGACTCCCCCGCGCGCTTCGGCGAGTACGTGAAGGCGCATCCCGCCCGCATGGACGAGGACCACGACGGATGCCTCCAGAAGCGCACCGTACCCGAGCTGCTCGCGCTCGTGGAAGAGTACCGCCCAGGCCTCGTCGAGTACCGCCAGACGCAGTCCGCCGGACACTACATGCTCCGGGTTTCCGGCGCTCGCGTGGACATCGACTTCTACTCCTGCGATTCGCTGGTTCCAACGGAGACGTACCACCTCGCCTGAACGGACCATGGACATTAAACCGAAAACAACTTGCCTGGCGCTTGCCATGCTCGCCGCGTTGGCGGGCATGGCGGACGACGTCGTAATCGAGAACGGCGCCCTACGCCTCGTTCTTTCCGGCGACGGCGCCGCCAAGTCACTCGTGGCGAAGGCGACGGGCGAGGAGTGCCTCGCCCCTGGCGTGCGAATCCCCTTCGCGCGCCTGCGCCAGGACCGCCCGTACGACAACGAGATGCACCTCCTCCATCCGGCCAAGCCCATGTGGTTCGATGCCAACCGTATCTCGCGGAAAGGCGACGCGCTCGAGATCGGTTTCGCGAACGAGTACCACGTGATGCGCGTACGCTTGACCGCAACCGGCGACTACTTGGCGTTCGTGCCGGAAGGCACGGAGTACGTGCTCATTGACGACTTCGGCGACAAGCGGCGCACGGAGATCGACGGCATCGAGTTCCTGCGCCTGCCGGTGCGCGACCGCGCGCACTTCGGCGCATGCGCCAACGTCGCCTGGGACGCGCGCACAGCCGTGGCGGTCATGGGCCTGCAGCCGGAGGTCCGCATTGACGGCGCGGCGCCCGAGGGAACCTCGGGATGGCGCCTCTTCTCGGCCGGCACGGAGAACCTGCTGGGCCTATTCGGCCGCGGCGCAGCCATCGTCGCGGACGCGCAAGGGAAGTGGCTCGACCGCGTGGATGCCCTCGAGCGCGACTTCGACCTGCCGCGCGGAGCGCGGAACCGCCGCGACCCCATCCTGCGCGCAAGCTACGGCTTCATCCTAGGCGGCGGCGAGATTACGGAGCGGAACGCGGACGAGTACATCGAATGGCTCAAGAAAGGCGGTTTCCGCGTGTGCATGATCTCCTACGGCGTGTTCGCGGAATCCTGCGGACACTTCACCTGGCGCAAGCAGTACCCCAACGGCGCGGCCGACCTGAAGAAGGTCACCAACAAGCTCCGCGCCGCCGGCATCACGCCAGCGCTGCATATCCACTACAATAAGGTCTCCGTGACGGACCCATACGTCAAAGACGGCGATCCCCGCATCGCGAGCGTCCGCGAGGTGTGCCTCGCCGCGGACATCGGGGCGGACGACGATTCCCTCACGCTCCAGAACGCGCCGCACGGCCTGCGCACGGAGGACGGTCGCCGCCTCGTCCGGTTCGGCGCAGAACTGCTTTCGTACGAATCCTTCACCTCCGAGAAGCCGTGGAAGCTGAACGGGCTTAAGCGCGGCCTCTACGGAACGCCACGCCTCGCGCACAAACGCGGCGAGTACGGTCGGCACCTGGACGTCGACGACTGGTACTACTTCCACCGCATCGACCAGTCCACCGAGATCCAGGACGAGATCGCCGCGCGCATCGCGAGCATCGTGGATGCCTGCGGCTTCGAGCTTCTCTACTTCGACGGGGGCGAGGACGTCCCGCCGCCCTACTGGTACAACGTGCCGCGCGCCCAGAAGCGCGTGTGGGACCGCATTCGCACTAAGCCGCGCGGCGCGGAGAGCGCGCTCAAGAGCCATTTTGGATGGCACATGCTGAGCCGCGGCAACGCCTTCGACTCGTTCTACCCCGAGCGCACGCGCCAGTCGCTCGACAAGTACATCCTGCCGGCGGCGCGCCTGGCGGCGGACGACTTCTCCACGGTGGACTTCGGCTGGCTCAAGCTCTTCCTGCCGGGCGAGAAGATTCCCAAGAAGGCGACCTTCCTGGCGAACAACAACTTCGGCGACGTCACGGTGGGCACCACTCCCGAGCAGATCGAGATGATCGCCCGCGCCGCCTACGAGAACAACGCGCCGCTTTCGTTCGTGCTGATGCTAAAGAAGCTTCGCGCGCATCCGCAGGCAGACGCCATCATGTCCGTGTTCAAGAAATACGAGGACATGAAGTTCAGCGGCCAGCGTCCTTAGGCCGATCGAAGTCGGAAAGCGGGAACTTCCATTCAGGGCGGTAGCGGAACGGCTTGCGGAACTTCTTCGTCAGCACGCCCTTCTCCTCCAGGTGGCAGTAGCAGGCCACGTCGCATGCGCGTCCGCAGATGGAGCACTGGTAAGCGTGCTGCGCTGGCGGGTAGAAGTATATCTCGTCCATGATCTTTCGCGCCTTCTCGGGCGTCACCTCGGCTTCGCCGGCGATGATCTTCAGCCGATCGGGAAAGTCGGGAAACGCGTCGGGCGGCATGAACGGGTTCTTCTGCCCGTTCGCGCCGTTGTAGTAGACGGCGCAGCGCCAGTCGTCGATCTTGCCGTCTGGGCCCACGCAGTTGCCAGGGCACCCCTTCGCGCATTCGCCGCACCGGTCGCAGAGGTGCGGCGTCACCGCCGGATCGGGCGGCAGCTCGGCGTCCGTGAGGATGAAGCAGAGGCGCTGGAACGGCCCGAACGCGTCAGTGAGGAGCGCGCCGTGTAACCCCTTCTCGCCAAGGCCGCACAGGACGGCCGCCTCGACGAAGTCGAACTGCGGCTCCTCGACCCGTCCGCGCGTGATGGCGTCGTAGGCGACCTCTGGGTTCATGCCGTCGGCGGACTCCATGATCGTCTGGTGCCGGCGCTGGGGCACGGCCGTGTAGCCGTGCGACTCCAGCAGGTTCGCGAGGCGCACGAGCGCCACCGGCATCACTGTCTCCTCCATGTTCTCCACGGACATCGTCGTGTACTGGTAGTACGTTGTGCCCTCCTCCGTGCCGCGGTAGCTGCCGCGCAGGCACCGGAACGCGAAGCCGATCACGCTCTTCACTTCAGGGTAGATGCGGAATATCTTGTGGCCGGGCGCGAAGCGCGACGCCGGCGCCACGCCCATCAGGTCGGCCCCGCAGGTCTTGGCAAGATTGTAAAGTGCTTCTTTCATAGCTTTGAGATTTTAGACGTTCGACATTCGACGACCGACAACCGATTCGACGAGCGACAATCGGCAAGCGTTGCTACAATGTTTTACCGGTCAGGCGCTCCCAGCAGGCGACGTCGCACTTCTTGCCGCAGAGGCACGCCTGGTAGCCCCACTGCGTGCGCGGGAGCTTGTAGCCGCGCGCCTTGTTGTAGTGCTCCCAGCACTTCCAGGTGTCGAGCCCCTTCTCGGGATCGATGCAGCCCGCGTCGCACGCCCGCACGCAAGCGTCGCAGCCTGCGCACAGGTCGCCCTCGAACGGCGGGTTGGTGGCGAGGGGCGCGTCGGTGACGATGAACGCGTAGCGCATGAACGGACCGTACTCGCGCGTTATCACCTTGCCGTAGCGCCCGGGCATGCCGATGCCGCAGGCGCGCGCGGCCTTGCCGAAGTCGATCATGATGTCCGGCGGCGGCTTGCCCTGCTCCACCGGCGAAGCGTACTGGAGCTCGTACACGCCGACAGTCTCGGGATTCGCCGACTTGTCGCCCTGCACTCTCAGGTTCGGCGTCGTGCGCTGGAGGCACGCGTCGTACCCCTCGTCCTCGATGATGGACGCCATCTTGAAGAGGAATATCTCGAAGTACTCCTCGTCGATTGCCTTCACGCCGATGGTCGTGTAGGTGTAGAACTGCGACTCCTCCTTCATCGTCTTGTACAGGCCCTTCGGCACGGGGATGCCAAAGCCGACGATGCACTGCGCCTTCGGGCAGATCATCTTCGGGTCGCGGCGCGGATCCTCGCCCTCGAACAGCGCGAGGTCACCCACGCCGAACAGCGTGGCGCCCATCTCCCTCGCCGCCTTTTCCAGTGACTCTCTAGTGACCATCAATGTGCATTCCTTTGGGAGGTTAAAAGTTTAAATGGTTAAAAGGTTAAAAGTTTTCGCCACCTTATAATATTTCAACTCTTCAACATTTTAATCCATTAACAATTTAACCGTTCACCCGTTAACCTTTTAACCGTTTACACGTTAACCTTTTAACCGTTTAATCTTTTAACCATTTAACCTTCAACTTACCTGTCCATCTTCCAGGCCTTTGGCCTGGTCCTTAACGGGTTCTTGAACCGGCCGTGCATGCAACCGCCGGGCTTCTCCAGCATGGCGACGCACGCGCGGATGCAGCCGCCGCACTTCGCCATGTTGTAGCCCACCCAGGTGGGGAAGTACTTCTGCAGAGCGGTGTACACCTTCATGATCTCGTGCTCGCTCGCCTCGGCCTTGCCTTCCATAAGGTCGAGCGCGCCGTCCTTGTTCTCGTCCCACACCTCCTTCGGCACGAAGGGGTTGTAGTAGCGCCCCGCGTGCGTGTAGAATGCGTAGCACTTCCACATGTCGATGTCGCCCCACTCCATCACGTAGTCGCCGATGGAGGCGGTGCACTTCTTGCCGCCCTTGATCGGCGGGATGCAGTGTCCGGGGCACTCGCGCACGCACGCGCCGCACCGGCGGCAGAGCGGCTTCCCGTGGTAGATCTCGTCGTACTCGTCGAACTCCGCGTCCGTGAAGAGGAACGCCACGCGCTGCAGCGGACCGTACGCGGGCGTGAGGAGCATCTTCGACCAGCCGATCTCCCCGAGGCCGCACGCCACCGCGCAGATGCGGAACTGGAACTGGAGGTCGGGGGGCACGTTCTCTCCGGGCCGCGTTGCGCGCGTGAACTCGACGGAGCGGTGGTGCGCCGTCGAGTTCTTCGCGTTCTCGTTCACCTCTATCTGCTCCTCGGGAGAGAGCGTGGCGCCCACGGAGCCGTCCATGTCGCTGACGCATCCGCGCGCGCCCGTGTTGCGGTACACGAACGCCTCGTAGCCCTCGTCCTCGATCGCCTTGCCCACGTGGTATAGGACCGCTGGCGCGAGGATCTCGTTGATGCCGCCGTAGGCCATCGACGGATACTGGTAGAACTGTGTCCCCTCCTCGATGCCGCGCTGCACGCCGCGCGGGATCCGGAACACGAAGCCTACGATCGACTTCACGTCCGGCCACAGAAGGCCGGGGTTCATCTCCGGCGGCGCGTTCTTCATGCGCTCGATGGGCGCGATGCCGCACATGTCGGCCCCGGCCTTCTTGGCTATCTCCTTGATGTGACTTGCGCTGATCATGGATGTCCTTCCTGCACCGCAAGTATAGCACAGGGGTCCGGTCGGCAAAATGCACGAATCCGCAAAATGAATCGCACGGACGCGCAGACACGGCGTGTCATTCGGCGAAGTAGAAGCCGAGGTTCAGCGCCACCGGACGATAGCCGCGGAACTTGAAGCCGTGCCTGTTTGGGATGACGGTCGTCTTTTTCTCCGCGTCCCACCATGCGAGCGTGGACGAGCCGCCGCCATCCATGTTGATGGCGTCGGAGGCTCCTGCCGCCAGCATGAGCTTCACAAGGTCCGACATTTCTGCGCCCATCGAGTAGCCCGGCTGCCGTCCGTCCACAACGAGCGCGTATAGCCAGCGCCCGTCCGCAGAGAGCCCGATCGCCGTGCGCGGCGCGAGGCCAGGACGCGACTTCGGCTTGCGCGGAGGCACGAGCGACACTCCGCCGCGCAAGATCACGCCCTTGCCGTGCCCGGGATGGGCGGCGGCAACCGACGGGATGAGCGCGTCGTCGAGCGCGTTGGTGATCACAGCGACGTTGTTCGTGAAGATCACGAGCATGTCCCAGCGCGTCACGTTGTGGGAGACGACCTGCCCCTCCGAGACGGCAAGGTGGTGGAAACGTCCGTGCTTGTGCGTGTACGGCGGCCGCCACGGTCCCCATGGAGACGTGTTTACCGCCAACACCAAGTTGGTGCCGTGCGAGCGCCGCTCCTCGAGGAAGTCGCGCGTGCGCTGGCGGCGCACGTCGACGAGCATGACGCTGTTCGTGTAGTCGTCCATCACCTCGCCCCAGTTGGGCGCGCGGCCAGAGCTGGCCACGCGGAGACCCGGCGCGTGGAGGTCGATCCGCACGAGGAAGTTCTCCATCAGGCGCGGCTCGTCGAAAGAGAGATGGACGTACTTCATGCCGCGCGCGACCTCGGGAGCGGCGTCCCAGTCGATGGACGCGGGGCACCCGCCGCCACATGCGTTGCCGGCAACTGCCAGCGATACGGCACAAGCAAACAGCATTCTCATGGCGCAACTCCCTGTAATCGAACGGCTCAACTGATCACTTCGCGAAGACCGCGGTGCGCAGCAGCACCGGACCGATCAGTCCGGACGGCAGCAGCTCGTCTTTCTTGTCCCAGTGCTTCCACGTGGTGAACGTGTGGCGTCCGGTCGGAGAGCGCTTGCCGTCCTTCACCCACTGCGGCAGCTCCTTGATACCTATCTCCTTCACGCCCCTGCGCACCACGCCCTTCCACTCGCAGTCGTCCGGGAAGAGACGGTCGTCGCCGATGAGGCGGTTCGGCCAGAGGTTCGTCACGCGTATGGAGATGTCTAGGACACGCGATCCTCCCGCGGGAGGGACGCAATTTATTGCGTCCGTCACGTCCACGCGGAACGGCGGCTTCCAGAGGACGGGATACGTCTTGCCGTTCACCGTCACCTCGGCGAAGTTCTTCACGTTGCCGAGGTCGAGCACGAGGCGCGCGCCGGGCTGTAGCGGCGGCGCCGACACGCGCTTCGTGTACGTGGCCGTACCGGAGAAGTACTTGATGCCGTCCTCTGGACGCTCCGTCCACGAGACGAGGCGCGGGAACGTGACGGACGCCGGGGCATCCCACCCTTCCGGGAACGCCACGTTCCAGGCGCCGCCCACGAGAACCGGCGCCGGCGGCTCGGCCGCGTAGCGCGTCACGGGCCCCTTCGCCGGCGTCACCTCAGCGACAAGCGGCTGCCACGCGAGAATCTGCCCGTCGCGCCACTCCCAGACGGGCGGCGCGTCGATGGCCGCCGCAGAGGACGGAACGTTGAACAGCGCGTTCTCCTCGACCGTCACCGTCTTCTCCACGCCGTCGTAGGTGTAGGTGATGCGCCCGACCTTCTTCGTGAGGTACATCGGATCGCCGCCGGCGATCTTGTTGTCGATCTTGACGGAAACCTTTCCGTCCTTCACTTTTGCGGCGACCTTCTTCGTGATGTCGACCACCACGTCCTCGGCCGGCTTCCACTTGGGATCGATCACGCCGTACCACGCGCTCTTCAGCTTCGCGCCGACGGGCAAGGTGTAGGAGGCGTGCTCCTTCACCACGTCACGCTTCTCTTTGCCGTCCAGTACGTAGACGACCTCCAGCGCCTTGTGCTGCATCGAGGCGGGGTCGCCGCCAAGCGCGTCATTCTTCACGGCCACGCGCACGCCCGGCTTCAGGTAGGAGGACACTTCAGAGCAGTCCGGACGTCCCGGCGTGGCGAAGACGCCGTAGAGCGCCTTCTCGATCGTCAGAGAATGCTTCGCGGCCGGCTCCACGGGGTCGGGACGCGGCGAGGCCTTCACCGCCACATTCACCGCGTGCTCGTCCGACGCGACCGAGCGGAACACCACGAACGCGCTGCCGCTCGGCGGGAACGTGAGCGTCACGCAGGTGCGTCCGTCCGCCTCGCGCCATACGTCGGCGGGACGCGCCGTGCCCGTCTCGGCGTCCCATATCTCCGGCACACGCCCGGTCTGGCGGAACGAGACCTCGAACGTCCGCGTCTCCACGTTGTTGAGCGCCACGAAATACCAGTCCGCGCCATCGTTGCGGCGGTGGATCCACTGCGGAGCAGGATTATTCTCTTTCGAAGCGAAATCGGGTTTCACGCCCAGCTTTTCAAGCGCCTCGGCGGGACGGCACGTGAGCACGCCCTTCGCCCACACCTTCTCGGCGAGGGCGCGGACGCGTCCGTCGGCCGTCGGATACCCGCGCAGGCCGGGCGCGCGCACGGGCTTCACCATTCCGCAGACCTTCGCGCCGGCGTCGACGAGGGCGTTCACCGTGCGGAGGACGTCCTCTGACATCGTGTCGCGCGGCGGCAGGATGAGGAGGCGGTACGACACGCCGCCGGGCACCACGACGCAACCGTCCACCACCTTCAGCATCTTCAGCGGCTTCGTTGCGCAGATGTCCCAATTGTAGCCGGCGGGCAGCGCCATCTCGCTCCCGCGTATGCCGGCGGAACCATCGGTGTTGCCTCCTTGGTTCGGTGCCTGCTCGCCGCAGAAGTAGAGCGCATCGGCCACGAACGTGCCCTCCTGCAGCATCCACTGGCAACGCGCCTGGTAGCGGAACCACGGGCCGGAGAACTCCCACCAAGTTTGCGTGCGATCGAGGTGCATGCCCCAACGGCCCATCGTCATGCCGGGCAGGTACTTGTTGCCTGGCCAAGGTTGATGCGTGAAGCGGTGGTAGATGATGCGGTTCACGCCCTCGCAGTAGGCACCGTCGCCCTGCGCCTTGATGGTGAACGGCGTGGTGAGCCAGCGGCCGCCCCGCTCCGGGCTCGCTGTGAAGGACTCGGTGGCGGCGTAACGGCGGCCCCACACGTGCGCGAGGTAGGATGCGAAACGTCCGTTGCCCGCCCCCATGCCGTGGTCGCCCGACATGGCGGAGGACCAGAACTCGCCCATCGGCACGTCGACGTCCTGTCCGTACTGGAGGTTGTCGCACGGCGCGTTGCCGTAGGGCTCGATGGAGAGGAGCAGGCCGTGCTTGTGGCAGAGTTCCGCCAGGCGTCCGGCGTAGTTCTCCGCGAAGAGGTCGGCCACCACGCGGCGGAAGTCCTCGAGGAAGCGCTCGCTTTCGTCCACGCTCCCCACGATGCGTCCCGCGAAGACGGGCAGGTAGGGACGGATCGAGTAGCCCATGCGCGCCTCGAAGGTCTTGTCGAGTCCCTGCGTCCAGTTCTGCGAGGCGACCTCGTAGCTGTCCACGAGGATGTTGTTGAAGCCGCTCTCGACGGCACCCGCGAGCGATCCGAGATGCTTGCAGAGGCGCGTCACGTACTGGTCGAAGTGGTAGTCCATTGCGGAGGCGGAGAGCTTGTCCACCTCCAGTCCGCGGCCGTGGTCGGACGCCGGATGGTTGCAGCGGCCGTTGCAGAGGTGGCCGATGCGTACGATCGTCCACTCTCCGGCGGGCACGTCCCAGTCGAGCGTGCCGTCGACCGCGAGGTGGGCGGTGATGTCGCGCACATTCCCCTTCGCGACCGTCTGGTCAGCGCCGACGGTCGCAGTGTCGCGCGTGCACTCCTGGCGCACGGCGAAGGTCTTGGCGGAGAGGTTGGAGAGCATCGCCCGCGCCTCGGGACGCGCGGCGCGCAGCTTGAGTGCGATGGGGCTCTTTGAGAGCGTCAGGCGGATCGTACGCGCAGTCACGGGAGCGGGGAACGTGTGGAAGCGCTCGCCGTGGTTCCCTACGCCGGAGCGCGCGAGCGGGATGCGGAACGACTCCAGTTTCGTGAACGACGTGCCGTCCGCCGACGTCTCCACGTCCACCATGGCATCCCCGCCCCAGAGCTGCCCGTAGGAGATCTGGAACATGACGGCCGGCGCGGTGAATGGCTTGTCGGAAGAAAGCAGGAACGATGAGCCGGAGATCGTGGTCTTCACGTCAGGAAACGAACGCGCCTCCGCGGGCGGCGTGGGGAACGCGACCACGGCGATGTCCTCGTAGAAACCGTGATCGTTCGTGTCACGCGGCAGTTTCGCATGGAACTTCGAGGGACCGGTCGTCTTCACCTCGCGCCAGGTGACGAACTTCATGCCGTTCGACGGCATGTTCCACGGGCCGCCGGAGGATGACCAGCCGGAGCAGTTGGGGATGCAGATCTCCAGCCCGAGCCGACGCGCCTCCGAGGCGGCGTGCTTGAACATGTCGAACCATTCGGGGGAGTTGAAGTCGAGCGGGCCCGGCGGGATGTTGCAGCCCGCGTCGAACATCTGCACGCCGCCGACGCCTGCCTTGGCGAGCGCCTCGAAGTCGCAGGTGATGCCCTCCTTCGTGACGTTGCCGTTCATCATGTGGTACCACGTGTGCGGCTTCGCCGAGTTAGGCGGATTGCGAAAACCGTCCTCTAGGGACAAGGCAAGCGCAGTGCCGGCGGAGAGCAGCGCGGCAGAAACAACCATAGCTTTAATCTTCATTGTCTTATTGCCTTTCAGTCACTTGCGTTTCTTTCTTGGGTGCCGTTCGTTTTTCCTTCTTGGCGGCCGTTCGCTTTTCTTTCCTCTGCGCAGTCCGTTTTGCTCGAGCGCACCCTCGTTTGCGGGCACGAAGTCGATCTTGCGCTGGTCGAAGTCCACCGCGGCCACGCGCACCTTCATCTTCGCGCCGACCTGCCACGTCTTCTGTCCGTCGACGAGCGCCTCCTTGAAGGCGTCCCAGCGCACGAACGACTGAGAGAGCTTCGACACGTGCACCATCCCTCCGATCGCGATCTCTGGCAGGTCCACGAACACGCCGTAGGGCGTGCACTTGCCGACAACTGCGTCGAACACGACCTTCGCCCCCTTCGTCAGCACGTCCTCCATGTAGCGGTACTTCTTGATCTCCATGAGCATACGCTCCGCCTCGTCGGCCAACTGCTCGCGCTCGCTCGCGTGCTGCGCGGCGCGGTCAAGCCAGCCCTGGTCGAGGCGGCCGCCCTTGCCGGACAGGAACGACGCCAGCTGGCGATGGAGGACGAGATCGGGATAGCGGCGGATGGGACTCGTGAAGTGCGCGTAGTGCTTCTTGGCGAGACCGTAGTGCCCGATCTCGCGCGCCGAATATATGGCGCGCTTCATCGACCGCAGCACCATGACGGACAGCACTCCCTCAAGCGGCGAATCCTTGATCTTCTCGAGGAAGCGCGAGAGGTTGCGCGGCTGCGACAGGTCTCCGCATGAGATGCCGAGGCCCGCGAGGTTCGCCCGCAGCTCCTCGAGCCGTTCCGGGTCCGGCGGCGCATGCAGGCGCGCGAGGATCTTGATGCCGCGCGTCCAAAGCTCCGCCGCCACGGCCTCGTTCGCCGCCACCATGCACTCCTCGATCAGCTGGTGCGACTCGTCGTACGGACGCACCTCGACGCCCGTCATCATCCCCTTCGAGTCCAGCTTGATCTCGGCCTCCGGCACCTCCATGTCAAGCGCGCCGGCGGCGAAACGCCTCTTCCGCAGTTGCTGGGCCAGCCGGTTCAGCGCGAGGATGGTCCCCGCCGCCCGCTTAAGATCTTTAACGACCTTAACGTCCTTAAGGTCCTTAAGGTCCTTAAAGTCAACGTCCTTAAGGTCCTTAAAGTCGTTAAGATCCTTGGATTCCTTAGAGCCCTTAAGCTCCTTGGCCCCCTTGATGAGCGCCATCACCTGCTCGTAGGTGAACCGCGCCTTGGAGCGGATGACGGACTTCGCGAACTTGCGCGCGATGCAGTTCCCCTGCGCGTCGAAGGTGAGGAACGCGGAAAACGCGAGCCTGTCCTCGCCTGGCACGAGCGAGCAGACGCCGTTCGACAGCTGCTCCGGCAGCATCGGCACGACCTTGTCCACAAGGTATACGCTCGTCGAGCGGCGGTACGCCTCCTTGTCGAGAGGGCTGCCGGGCGTGACGAAGTGTGAGACGTCCGCGATGTGGACGCCAAGCACCCTGTTGCCCTTCTTGTCCGTCTCCAGCGAGAGCGCGTCGTCGAAGTCGCGCGCCATCGCCGGATCGCATGTGAATATGAACTTCCGGCGCAGGTCCAGCCGCTTGCCGGCCTCGTCGATGCGCGAGCTCGCGCTCTCCGCCGCCGCCAACACCTGCTTCGGGAAGGCGGACGGCAGGTCGTACTGCTCCATCACGGATCGGGTGTCGAGTGACGGGTTGTCGGCAGGGCCGATAATATCCGTAACGATTCCCTCTGGCGCGAGGCGTGGATTCTCCCAGCGCGCGAGGCGCATGACCACACGGTCGCCAACGGCCGCGCCGCGCGTATCCGGCACCAGGAACTCCTGGCGGAACGTAGGACTCAGCGGCTGTACGCGCGCGAACGGCGCGCCCGCCGTCACGGTGCCGACGATCGCTCGCGGCGCGCGCTTCTCGATGCGCGCTATCCGCCCTTCCGTGCCGTCTCGGCCCAGCTGCACGGTCACCATGTCGCCAGGCAGCGCCGTGGAAAGGTCCTTTGCCTCAATCCACACCGCCGCGTCCGTATCCGGGCGAAGCAGATACCCTGCTCCGTTACGCGCCATGTGCAGCTCTCCAGTGAGCATCTCCTGGGCGCGTCTATCTCTTCTCTTTTCTTTCCTTTTCATTTGGCGGACATTATAGCACAGTTTCTTGGCCATTGCCGAAGTCAAGGCAACACGACTTCAGTTGCAGGGGATGGCACCGCCCTACCAAATAAAGCGTCATGAGGGGCGGCCCGCTCGGCGAGCGGACCCTACCATTTCGGCCGCGACAAGCGCGGCCGCTCCCGCGTGAGGGGGCGAGGGGCGTTCGTGAGGCGGCTCGCGAGGACGTTCGCCCTCCCCAGGGGGATCAGGATTTTGCGAAGCAGGCGGACATCTCCTCCTGCTCGCGGCGCGGGAACATGAACGAGATATTCCCATGCGCCCATATCGAATTCGTCTTCCTTCGAGGGGAACTTAGCGATCCAGAGGCTGTCGTCCGGTGCAGTCACGCTCGCCTTCGGCCGCGCGCCGCCAAGCGACGAGCCCGGGCGGAGCAGGACGGCGAGCGCCGCTTCGTCGGAATCGTCCTCCTCGAACCGACGGGACGAGTCTTCAAGCGTGCGCAGCGTCGTCCAGGGCGGCGCGGGATCCTCGCCGTGCGGCATAAATGACCTTTGCATGATCCTTGCCCGCTGACCGTTAGGATGGTAAAATGACTGTGTTTCGTTTGCAACCTTTTGTCGTACAACAACCAGAAACAAGGATAACAACCATGAAGAGAATAGCCGCGATCGTTATTGCCGCGCTATTGGCCATTGGCGTTGCCGGATGCCTGAGTGCGCCGTTCCAGCCGCCGAGCGGCGTGGTGTCGGTGACGACGGCTCCGCTTTCCACGGAAGGGAACTGGAATGTCGGAACCAAGAGGGGCGAGGCCTCTTCCTTCAGCGTGCTTGGCCTCTATGCATCTGGAGACTGCTCGATCGCGACCGCCGCGCGCAACGGCGGGCTCAAGAAGATCGGCCATGTGGACTACGAGTACGTCAACATCATTGGCATCTGGCAGAAGGCGACGGTCATCGCCTATGGCGAGTAACATGAAATGCGCCTGGTTAGCCGTCGCTGCGCTTATGGCCGCATGCGGCTGCGTGTCCGTCAAGGGTGACAAGACTCTTGTCCCGCCGACGGGCTTGTACGCGCACTTCCGCGCCCCGCTCTCGGTCAATCGCGAGCCAGTCCCTTGCACCAACCTGAAAAGCGGAACGGGATCGAGGTCGGTCTACCTGAAGGAATGGGTGTACACGGGTCTCAGCGCGGACATCTGCAACATGGCCTTGCGTGACGCCGTTGATGACGGCAAACTCGAGAAGGTGTACTTCGCCGACTACGAACAACAGACGTTTCTCGGCTTTATTACGCTTTTCAAGGTCACCGCCTACGGGGAGTAGTTGGTAGATGGTGGAGTTTGACGGGAGGCGGGGGATGGTGTAGAATAGCGCCGATTGGACAGCACCATTAACGAAAGGCCATTGATGATGAAAAAGACAATAGCGCTGGCGCTCGCCCTCGGGGCGGGAGCGGTTTTCGCGGAGTTTCAGGCTGGGTTCGCCAGGGTAGACGCCACCCCGCCTCTCGGCATCCCTCTCGTGGGCTACTTCTCCCACCGCGTCTCCGACGGAGTGCTCGATCCACTCTACATCGACTGTGTGGCGGTGTCGGACAGCACGAACAAGGCACTCATCTACTGCGTCGACGACCTGCATCTGACCAATCCATTCATGGAGAAGGCCTTCGAGGCGATCACCAAGGCGACCGGCATCCCGCGCGAACGCATCTACGTGCACGCGACGCACATCCACACCGGTCCCTCCGACTGGGCAAGGCCCGGCTTCTCGAAGGAGGAGAACCGGCTCGTGATGCTCTACGCCAACAACCGCATCGCCAAGCTCGCGGACGCCGGACGGTTCGCGCTCGCCGACCTGGCCCCCGCAAGGATCGGCATCGCCAGGACAGAATGCCGCAACATCTCCTTCATCCGCAGGTACCGCATGAAGGACGGGTCGGTCCGCACCAACCCGGGGATCACGAACCCCGACGTGAAGGAGCCGCTCGGCACGCCCGACGAGACGCTGCAGCTCGTCCGCTTCCGCCGCACCGGCGCGTCCGACATCGCCATCATCAACTTCGGCGTGCATCCCGACACGGTGGGCGGCACGAAGTACTCTGCCGACTGGCCGGGGGTGGTGCGCAACACGTTCGAGGCGGCCATCGGCGACGGCGTGAAGTGCCTCTTCCTCAACGGCGCACAGGGCGACGTGAACCACCACTACCGCTTTCCGCCGCCCGGACGCGCCGCGCTCAACGCCGAGCGCAAGACGCGTCCCAAGGCGATCGCCATCCACATGGGTCGGGCCGTGGCCGGCGCGGCGATGTCGGTATGGGACGTGTGCGAAGAGATTCCGGCGGGCCGGGTCCGCGGCATCGTCGCCAGCCATCCCATGCCCGCGAACCTGCCGACCGCAGACGAGGTCAAGTGGGTGGAGATGTTCGACGCCGGCCGCAAGAAGGAAATCCCGCTGGGCAGCATGGAGATCATGACGCTCACGAGTCCCGGCTCGCGCGTGCGCAGGCTGAAGGACGGCCCCGACCACTTCGACATCCTGGTGTCCTCGCTCGCCATCGGCGACGGCCTGGCCTTCGCGGGCGTGCCGTGCGAGCCGTTCGTGGACATCGGCCGCGCGGTGAAGGAGCGGTCCCCCTTCCGCATGACGGTGTTCACGTGCCTCACCAACGGCAGCGAGGGCTACATCCCGACCACCAAGTCGCATTCCGATGGCGGCTACGAGGCGCTTTCCTCGCGCTTTGCCGCGCCGACGGGAGATCTGCTGGTGGATGCGGAGGTCGGCCAGCTGGCGAAGTTGAAGGGAGAATGAGCGGCAGGCAGATCAGCGGGCGTACTTGAGGATCCATTCGTCCACTGAGCCGAACATCGGGTGGCAGTTGGAGTAGACGTTGTCGCTCTCCTTCCACGTCTCCCACAGCGTGGTCGCGCCGCGCTCAAGCATGTGCAGCCATCCGGGGAAGCCCTTGTGCAGCACGATCCTCCGCGCGAGGTCCACGCGCCCGTGCTCCGAAAGGTACATCAGCATGTACCGGGTGGAGAATATACCCGTGGTGGGGCCACACCCCTTCTCTTCGATGGACGCGACGAGCCGCCGCTCCGCGGCCGGAATCTGGTCGGCCGGCACGAGCCCGAGGTAGAGCCCGATCGACTGCGCCGACTGCGAGCCGTTCGCCACGACGCCGTCCTTCACGTATTTCGCGGCGAACGTCGCCTTGATCTTCGCCGCGAGCGCGTCGAACTCCGCCGCGTCGTCGGCACGCCCCAGCCGCTTCGCGAAGCCGGCCGTGAGCGAAACAAAACGATGCCAGTGCGCCGTGGCCGTCACGCCGTCGGGCGCGCGCTGCAGCGCCTCGTGGTCGCCGATGCACTGCGGGATGAGCCCGTCGGGATGCCTCGCCGCCAGCTGGCGGATGTAGCGCGTGCAGACTGGATAGTAGTCGAGCGCCTTTGTCTCGTCGTAGTGGCGCAGGAGACCGTCGATCAGCTCAGGAACGGCGAGCGCCCACGAGACCGGCCCCGATCTGCCGCCCTCGCCCTTCACGGCGATGCCCACGTAGGGCGCGGTCTCGGTGATCCACCCGTCGTCGGACGCCTCGTCGGCGAAGTCCCGCAGGATCTTGAGGTAGATAGCGCGCATGTCCCAGTTGAGCATGTACGCCTCGTAGGTGGCCACGATGTCGCCGCCGTAGCCGAGCCGCTCGCGGCCGGGGCAGTCGCTCTGCACGCCGCCGATCAGGTTGGCCTGGAACGTCCGGCGGCACATTTCGTGGATGGCCGCAAGGTCGGCATTGCCGGTCTTGAAGGTCGAGGCCGGAAGCGCCTTCTCCTCAAGCGACAGCATCGACCTCACCGTGCGCGTGGCGTCGTCCCCTTCCAGCAACCGTTTCGCGCCGCGAATCTCCGCGTAGCGGAAGATGTGCCAGGTGAACGGCGGAGAGAAGCGGTCGCACGCCGTGCCGCCGCATACGTATGCGTCTCGCTGGCAGGCGACGTGCGGCGCACCGGGTCCTCCATTGCCGCGCTTGATCTGTCCGGCGGTCTGCGTGAGCACGTTGACCGAACCGTCCGCGTTGAGCCGTTCGCCGTAGACGATCTCGATGCGCGTGCCGCGCGCCTCGTTCCTGAAGCAGAAATTCGGAACGCCGGACGCGTTGACGCCGAAGTCTACCACCTGCACCTCCCCTTCCTTCAGCCAACGCGCCTTGCCGCAACTGTTTCCTGCGCTGACCATTCCAGGATTTTCGCGAGGCCATTCGACGATCTCGCCCTTCGGTCCCTTCACGGCTGCGGCAGGCTTCCACTCCGTATCCTCCGGCCGCGTCGCGTCTATCTCTGTGCCGAGATAGACCGAGTTGCGCATGACATTCGTCTTGCGCCACTTCCACTCCAGCGGCTTCTCCACGCCGTCGATCGCCATCTTGAAGCAGGGGCGTCCATGCGCCAGCACCTCGCGGAAGTGACGTGATCCCCAGAAGCGAAGCGGCGGCAAGTTGTAGAAACCGTTGCCCAGCCGCACGCGGACCGTGTTCCTGGCGGAGGCGACCTTGAGCGTATGGGTAGAGGAGTAGACGGTCTTGTCGTATGGCGTCCACAGCGTGTCGAGCCCATCAGGGCTCATGCACGCGCCATTTATGGCGAAACAGCCGAAGCCTGCGCAGACGAAATGGACCTTAGTCTCGGTGACGCCTGCGGGCAGGACGAACTCCGCCTCGAACTCGGGAGCGGGGTCCTCCTCGTACCAGTCGGCCCCGTTGCGGTCGGGCCGTCCGTCGCCGATCCACGGCAACGAAGCCAGGGGGAATTGATCTGCATGAAGCAGGCTGACGGCGAACGCCACCGCCAAGAGACTCGCAATTGCTTGTTGTTTCATGTGCCGATTCCAGTTTTCACCTACTTGAAGAATATGAAGGTTCCGCGATTGTTGCCGAGGAAGAGGATACGGCCCGTGCCTGTGAAGCAGGATAGCTGGTTGGCGGCGGGAACGGCCGCGTTGCCCGGAGCGCCGTATGTGCCGGCCGCCTTTTCCTCGCCGCCCACGGTGAGATTGCGCATGTACATGACGCCATTGTAGTCGAGCGCCACGGTGGCGCCGGAGGCGGCGAGCTCCATGTCCGTCTCCCTGCCGAACACGATCTTGTTCTCAAGTTTGAGCTTGCCGCCGGTGACGACCGCCTTCGCGGCGTTGGTCCAGCTGCCGGCAGGGCCGAACGCCAAGGTGCCGTTCGTCACCTGCACCATGCCGGTGGACGTGCTCGCGGCGTTGCACATGTGATAGCGCGTGCCGTCGTAGGAGAGATTCACGGCGCCCGCGAACACCACCTTGTTCGTGATGTCCGATGCATCGGCGGTGCGCGGGTTGCCGACGTGGTGGAGCGTGGCGGGCGAGGCGCTCGTGACGGTGAGGCCGCCGTTCGGGAATCCCAGGTTCTTCGCGCCTTGGTCGCAGCCGCACATGTCCCACACGTTGCCCGTGTAGCGGTTGTTTTCGCGAATGTTGCCTGAGCTCGTGGTGATCGCGTAGGGCACCGTGGTGTAGATGCGGTTGTTGTTGCCCATGATCCAGAACCAGACGTTGCCGAACTCGTTGGAGGGGGCGTTGAAGTAGAGGGTCTTCTTCTCCCCGATTCCGAACGCGCTGCCGATCGGGTTGATGACAAGGGGAGCGTCGAAGTAGAGCGTGGCGGTATCGCCCCGGAAGTAGCACCAGTTCGTGGTCTGGCGCCTGATGCTGCCCTTGAACCGCAGGGACGAGTTCGCCCCCAGGTTCCA
>CACXPT010000038.1 GCA_902769585.1 uncultured bacterium | reverse complement strand
TCTACGACACGTACAACGACGTCTGGAAGCCCGCCACCGGCCTCGAATATCCCAAGATGTTCTTCCGCTGGTGCATCACCTTCGCCCGCGCGGAGGAGTAGTCTGCAAGTGGTATTGTATGTGAGGGTAGGATTCGCTATAATGGCAGCATGAAAAAACTATTCTTTGGCCTGGTGGCCGTTTTGGGCGCGATGGCGGCTGCCGCCGCGCAGCAGTTGTTTGAAATGCCGTTCTCCGTCGTTGGCGACGGTGGCGAGAGCAACCGCAAGTTCTCGCGGCCCGTCGAGCTAGCGCCGGGAGCGACGTACCTCTTCTCCTTCACCGCGCGGCGCGCGAGCGGATCTGGCTGCGTAGTGACCGGTCCGGGCTGCGCGAACGTGGACTGGTACTTCCAGGATCCCGTCGCGTCCGTGCGGCAGTTCGTGTTCCGCACCCCCACAGGGAAGGCTCGCCAAGAGCGCTTCCACCTTGGCGGCTGGCGCATGAAGGGCGAGATGGTGTTCGATGCCGCGTCCGTCCGCCCTGTGAAGGCAATATGGAACACGCAGGGCGGGCTGACGCTCGGGCACGGCGAGGCGATAGACGGCAACAGCTACTCGTTCACGTCGCAGATGAACAGCGCCGGGCGGAACGACTCGCGCACGCTCCTTTCCCATACGGCCGGCTACAACACCCAGCGCTGGTGCGTCTCTGGCGGGCAGCACGTCACGTATCGCCATGCGCTCGACGGGCGCCGCTTCCTCTCGGGTAGGGCGACGGTCTGCTGCGGCTACCACGTGCAGGGTGGCGTTGCCATCGAGGCGTCGGCGGACGGCGCGACGTGGACAGCGGTGGGTGCGCTGACGAACACGGGTACGGCCGTGATCGACCTGCCCGCCGCGCTCTTCCCCGCGGCGGCGATCCAGGTGCGGATCGTCGGACAGCCGAAGACCACGCTGCAGGTGTACGGATATTCGTTCGACGGCATGGTGGACGGCGCGTCCGCGTGCGTGATCGGGTCGACAAAGTACGTGGACGCTGAGACCGGCAATCTGCTGGAGCAGATTCGCGCGTCTACGTACTACGACGAGGACTACGGCGAGCGGCTCGCGGCGGCGGACGGGGTTGTCTATTGGCGCACGTCCGCGGCGCGCAAGGTACCGCCGAGACGGCGTCCGCCAGAGGCACAGACCGCCGACGGAATCGTGATCCGCACGGCTGCGAACGAAGCCGAGGGCGCGCAGCTTGTGGTCTTTGCCAGGGACGAGCTGAAGAACGTGCGCATCGCGCTCGCGGGCGACCTCGCGGCGGGGGCGGCCCGCATTCCGGCGACGGCGGTGGACATCCGCCGCGTGGGGTACGTGCATGTGACGCAGCCGACGGACGATTCGGGCTGTCGCGCCTGGTGGCCGGATCCGCTGTTGCCGCAGGACGCGGCAGGTTGCACGGTGTCGGCTGGCGAGAACCAGCCATTCCGCGTGCGCGTGAAGCCGCCGAAGGGGACGCCGAAGGGTATCTATCGCGGCACGCTCGCCGTCACGTCGTCTCGCGGACGGCAGGAGATTCCGCTTGAGGTGGAGGTGTTCGGATTCACGCTGCCAGACGCGATGACGTGCGAGACGGCGTTCGGGTTCTCGGCGGGCACGGTGTTCAGCTATCACCGCCTGAAGAACATCGAGCAGAAGCGTCTGGTGCTGGACAAGTATCTGCGTGTTCTTGCGGACAACCACATCTCGCCCTACGACCCCGCGCCGCTCGACCATTGGTCGGTGAAGTGGAAGGGCATCAAGGAGAATCCGCGCACCGCGACGCCGCTGTTCGACTGGGCGGCGTGGGACGCGGCGATGGAGAAGGCGTTCAACGAGTACCACTTCACCACGATGCGCTTCGCAGTGTCCGGTCTCGGCGGCGGCACGTTCCATGCGCGCACCGAACCGTCTTTCATGGGCTATCCGGCCACGAACGAGCTGTACCACGTGCTGATGGCGAAATACCTCGGCGGCATCGAGGCGCACCTGCGCGAGAAGGGGTGGCTGGACAAGATCTACATCTACTGGTTCGACGAGCCGGATCCGCGCGACTACGAGTTCGTGATGAACGGATTCCGCACGCTCAAGCGCCATGCGCCGGGGCTTCGCCGGATGCTCACCGAGCAGCCCGAGGCCGAGCTGCTGGGCGGCCCGAACCTGTGGTGTCCGCTCACGCCGCATCTGCACACGGCCGACGAGCCCAAGTGCCGCGCGGCTGGCGACAGGTTCTGGTGGTACGTGTGCTGCGGGCCGAAAGCGCCGTACGTGACGGAGTTCATCGACCATCCCGGCGTAGAGATGCGTCTGTGGTCGTGGCAGACCTGGAAGGAGGACGTGCACGGCCTCCTGATCTGGGCGACGACGTACTGGACAAGCGGGGCCGCATACCCTGACGCGCCGCAGAACCCCTACGAGGATCCGATGAGCTGGACGAGCGGCTACTCGACGCCGAAGGGCACTAAGCGTCCGTGGGGCAACGGCGACGGACGCCTCGTCTATCCGCCGCTCGCGGCTGTCGACGGACGTCCTGCCGCGCCGGTGCTTGACGATCCCGTGCCGACGTTCCGCCTGGAGATGCTGGGCGACGGCATCGAGGACTACGAGTACTTCGCTATGCTAAAGCGCCGCCTCGCGACGGCCACGCCGGAGCAGAAGGCGAAGTACGAGCCTCTGCTGAAGGTGCCGGAAACCGTCACGAAGACGATGACCGAGTTTTCGATCGACCCGACGCCGATCGAGGAGCATCGCGTCAAGCTCGCCCGTGCCCTGGAGTCGCTGCATTAAATCCAGTAAGGTACTACTGTCGCGGACATTGCTGTGGACTGTCGGCGGCGGTTCTGATAAAATCGTCGCATGATTGTCAAACTTCTGCTGGACAGGAAGCGCGAGGGCGAAGAGCTCTCGCCTGAAGAGATTCGCGAACTGGTGGCGGCATACACGCGCGGCGAGGTGCCGGACTACCAGATGGCCGCTTTCGCTATGGCCGTCTGCTGCAAGGGCATGACCGACGCCGAGACGCTGGCGCTGACGACGGCGATGCGCGACTCGGGCGACTGCCTAGATTGGGCCGACCTGCCGCAGCCTTCCGCCGACAAGCATTCCACCGGCGGAGTTGGCGACAAGCTGTCGCTCATCATCCAGCCGCTCGCGGCGGCATGCGGCCTGGCCGTGCCGTCGCTGACAGGCCGAGGGCTCGGCCTGACCGGCGGCACTGCGGACAAGATGGAGTCCATCCCTGGATACGTGGCCGGACTCTCTCTCGCCGACTATCGCAAGGTGGTGGCGTCGTGCGGTTGCTCGCTGACCGTCCAGACCGGCGAAATCGCGCCGGCGGACAAGAAGCTTTACGCGCTCAGGGATGTGACCGGCACGGTCCCCTCGATTCCGCTCATCGTCGCCTCGATCCTCTCGAAGAAGCTGGCGGAGGGCGCGGGAACGCTCGTCTTCGACGTGAAGTGCGGCGCGGGCGCGTTCATGAAGACGCGTCCAGAGGCGGCGGCGCTCGCGAAGGCGCTGGTGGCCGGCGCGCGCGGAGCGGGGCGCAAGTCGATGGCGATAGTGACCGCGATGGACGAGCCGCTCGGCTTCACGGTCGGCAACGCTCTGGAGGTTGACGAGTCGATCGACGTCTTGAAGGGGAGCGACGGCCGCATTCCGCAGGACGTGGTCGACCTTTCGGTGGAGTTCGCGGCAAGGATGGTGGCGCTCGCGAGGGAGATGCCGATAGACGAGGCGCGTACGTTGTGCAGGGAGCGTCTGGCGGATGGCTCGGCGTGGACGCGGTTCGCGGAGATGGTGCGTCTGCATGGTGGCGACTTGGAGGCGTTTGAAGGCCGGCAGCGCATCGAGGGAGTAGATGTGCTGTCCGCAGGTGTCGGCTTCGTCGCGTCGATCGATGCGCAGAAGGTGGCGCAGGCCGCTTTCGAGCTTGGGGCCGGACGTGCGCAGTCGACGGACTCGATCGACCCTGAGGCTGGCGTGCGGCTTCTGGTGACGCGAGGCGACAAGGTGTCTGCCGGGCAGCCGGTGGCTAAGTTGTATGCGCCGATGCGTCCCGAGCGCTTGGAAATCGCGTCGAGGCTCGTGCAGGATGCTGTTGTCGTCTCGGAGGGTGCGCCGTCTCCAAAGGCGTTGATGCTGGAGGTGGTGGAATGACGGAGCCGAAGAAGCCGCTCTCGAAGCAGGAGCGGAAGCGGAAGATCAAGCAGATATACCGTGACATGGAGGCGCAGAAGCGAGAGATCGGTCTGCGTGCGCCTGTGATCCGTCGCGGACCAATTTTCTATTTCGTGGTGCTGCTGGGCCTTGCGATGATAGGCGGGGCGATCTTCCAGGCGGCGGACAAGAGCGGCGGAAAGAAGATGCGGGACGGCCGCATCGTGCAAGCGGAGCGGAGCGTGGAGGCGCTAGCGGAGGCGCTGGGACGGTTCAAGTTCCACTGCGGGATATACCCGGAGCCTGACGAGGGGCTGGAGGCGCTCGTGCTGAAGCGGTCGCGTCACTCCGGTTGGGTAGGGCCGTACATCGCTTCGCCGACCTATGCGCCGAAGCTGTTGTCGGATCCATGGAAGCATCCGTATGTCTACGAGCCCACCAACGACCCGCCTGTGCTGCTGTCGCTCGGACCGGATTGCGTCCGCGGCACGGCCGACGACATCCTGCCGGATCCAGCGACGTTCACGAAGCCGTTCCACGACACGACATGGACAAACGACTGGGTGCCGTTCCATCGGCGAGGGTACTATGTGGTGCCGAGCAAGAACGTTTCCAAAGGAGAAAAATGATGAAGAAGGCAATGTTGGCATCTGCCGTCCTCGCCGTCGGGGCGATTTCGTTCGCCGCCGAGCTGCGTCCTGCCGCGCAGGCGCGTCTGCCGATCGGCGCGGTGAGGCCGGAGGGGTGGCTGCGCGTGCAGCTGGAGAAGCAGCGCGACGGCATCACTGGCCACGCGGAGGAACTGTACGACGACATCGGGCAGAGCGACTGGCTCACGAACGCCGGACGCGGCGGGCAATATTCGTGGGAGCGCGGCCCTTACTACGCGAAGGGGCTTCTCTCGCTTGCATTCGCGCTAGATGACGCGACGCTGAAGGAAAAGTCGAAGAAGTGGGTGGATGCCATCCTCGCCTCGCAGCGTCCGGACGGTTCCTTCGGACCGAAGAAACGCAACTGGTGGGCGAACATGATCGCCCTCTGGCTCGTGCGCGACTGGGCGGAAGCGACTGGCGACGCGCGCGTGGTACCGTTCCTGGAGAAGTATTTCACGTTCCAGAAGGCAGAGTTCGCCGAGTGTCCGATCTCTGGCGACTCGATGTGGGCGGTGGCGCGCACGGGCGACGAGATGGACGTCGTCTTTTGGCTTTACGAGAAGACGGGGAAGGAGGAGTGGCTCGACTTCGCCAGGACTCTCTCCAAGGAGTCGGCGGACTGGACGACCTACTATCGGCGCGGCGGCGATCCGGGCGGCCCGAAGTCGAATGGCTACCGTTGCCACATCGTCAACTTCATGCAGGGCCTAAAGACACCAGCCCTCCAGTGGCGGCTCGACGGCGACCCCGCCAAGAGAACGGCATATCGCGCGGCATTCGATCCAGCGGGATGGGTGATGCGGATGTGCGGACGGCCCGACCGAATGCTCAATGGCTCCGAGCCGCTGATTGACCGCAGCGCCACCGGCGGCACGGAGCTGTGCGCGATCGCAGAGCGTATCCTCAGCTGCCAGACGCACCTGACCGTCTTTGCCGATGCCGACGTGGCGGACGACTTGGAGATGGTGGCCTACAACTCGCTGCCTGCGACGTTGGCGCCTGACGGGAAGGGGATTCGCTACTACTGTCTCCTGAATCAGCCGGCCTGTCTCGACAAGCTTCTTCTTTTCGCGAACAACGGCGACAGGATGGAGAACGTGGGCGCGATCTGTCCGGGTCCGCATGCAGGGTTCGGGTGCTGCCGTTCCAACTTCCACCTCGCGTGGCCGAAGTTCGTCCAGTCGATGTGGATGGCGCGTGATGGAGGCCTCGCGGCTGTCGCCTACGGGCCGTGCGTCGTCTCGACGCCAACAGCCGACGTGGTGCAGGGCGGCGACTATCCGTTCGGGCCGAACGTGACTCTGAAGGTGGCGAAGGCGAAGGGCGGGGAATGGCCGCTCTTCGTGCGCATCCCCGGCTGGTGCAAGTCTGCGAAGGTGTCGGTGAACGGAATTGACGCCGGAACGGCGGCGGCAGGGACGTTCAAGCGGATGGGCCGCGAGTGGAAGGCGGGGGACGAGGTGACGCTGGTGTTGCCGATGGAGACGCGCCTTTCGCGGTGGGAGATGGATGCCGTGGCGGTGTCGAGAGGGCCGCTTCTCTTCTCCTTCGAGATTCCGATGGAGGAGCGGAAGGTGAAGCGGTACAAGGTGCCATACGAGAAGGAGTGGATCGACAATTTCGGCGGCAACTTCCCGCGCAAGGAATTGCTGCCAAAAGGCCCGTGGAACTACGTCCTCGCACTGGGGAAAAGCGAAACGGAGAAGAACGGAACGCTGGCGAAAGGCGGAACGGAGAAGAACGGAACGCTGGCGAAGGGCGGAACGGCAGAGAAGAAAGGAATGCTGGCGAAGGGCGGACCTCAAGTGTCGGTGAGAGACGAGAAGATTGATGCCGCCGTCTCGGAGGTCGCCATTCCGGCCGATCCGTTCGTGCCGGGGAACGCGCCGGTGACGGTCTCCGTTCCGGCGGTGAAGTCCGACTTCGGCGGATGGGGCTACATGAGGGAGGTGACGACCGGTCGGGCGGTCGATCCGCCTCCTAGCCCAATTCCGTCCGAGTTCTTGTCCGCCAGTGGCCAGGCCAATCGCCAGTCCGGCGGTGGTGCCAGTGGCCAGGCCAGCGGCGTGGCCAATCGCCAGTCCGGCGGTGGTGCCAGTGGCCAGGCCAGAGGCGGGGCCAGCGGCCAGGCCGGTGGTCGGGTCGTCGATGGCCGGGTGGTTGAGATGGTGAAGCTTGTGCCTTTCGGCTCCACTCAGCTTCGAATCACGCTATTCCCCTGGTTCTCCAATCCTCGTTGATTCCCCGTCAGGACTCACTCGCTCCGCTCGTTCCGTCCTGACGCCAAGAATGTTCCTTCTGTCCTGGGGTTCAAGGCTCCGCTCGTTCCGTCCTGACGCTCGTTCTGTTCTGACGCCAAGAACCCTCGTTCCGTATCGGCGCCATAGGGCCCTCGTTCCGTATCGGTCGGGAGTTCGGACGGAACGAGCGGAGCGAGTGAGTCCGAACTAGAGGCGGATGTAGCGGGAGAGCTTGAGTGAAAGGACTGCCTCGAGATTTGGGAGGTCCTGAAAGGAGATGGAGATCAGCTTCTTGCCGGCCCGCTGGTAGAGCCACAGCTTCTTCTGTCGGTTGGCATTGTATTCTGGCGTGTCCATTCCCCAGTATTCGATGTAGAGGTCAAACTCCGGAAGATAGAAGTCGGGCCGTATGAGCGTGTCTCTCGCGACGCGATAGCGCTCGTCGTAGACGTAGGCGATCTGGCGAGCGGCCAGCCAGTCGGCGATCCTTTTCTCGCCGATCGACTGGACGGCGGTGCCGTCGGTGGACATCCTCTCTTTCGCCCCCTCGACGGTCGCCTCGAAGTTCGCCCCCTCCAAAAGAATCTCGTCGAAGCAATGGGTGCAATAGGGGCGGGCAAACCGGTCCATGGAGCGGATGAACTCCTCGTCGGAAACGACCCGGGAGCAGCGGCGGCAACGGTTCGTCTTGGCGGCATCACGTTCGCGGAGGAATGTCTCAATGGCGGCGACCACCTCGGCGGCAGCGGTTCGGACATATCCAAGGAGAGAGTCGTTGCGGACGACGTCGCGGAATTCGTCGAGGAAGTACGCGGCAACCTCGGGGTACTTAGCGATGGCCTTCAGCGCATATTGGCGAACCTGCGGATGGGGATCGGAGAGGGCGGGCGTCCTCAGCGCCGCGACGACCATCTGGCTGGCTGGTCTAAGCGGCGCGAGCTTCCCCATGGCCGAGGCCGCCAGACGGCGAACATCGGCGAACGGGCTTTTCAGAAGGACTGTCAACTCTCTGACGGCGCCCGGATCGTTCCCGCGCCCCAGCTCCAGCGCGCGTTCGCGCTGCTGGTGCTGAAGGACCTTCTGTGGATCACGGGCCATCAGGACTCACTCGCTCCGCTCGTTCCGTCCTGATTTCTCATGATCTTGCTCCTGTCTTCCCGCTCGTTCCGTCCTAACTTGCCAGTTAGGCGAGGACGGAGGAGAGGCGGCCAATCGCCTCGAGGACGTTCTCGCGGGAGTTGAAGGCGGAGATGCGGATGAATCCTTCGCCGGCCCGGCCGAAGCCCGCGCCAGGCGTGGTGACCACGTTCGCCTCCTTCAGGAGCTTGTCGAAGAATTCCCAGGAGTCGCCCTTGACGTTCACCCAGAGATATGGCGAGTCGGTGCCGCCGGTCACATCGTAGCCGAGCTTCGAGAGGGCATCCTTCACCAGCCTGGCGTTTTCCAGGTAGAAGTCGATGGTCGCCTTCGTCTGGGCGGCGCCTTCGGGAGAATAGACGGCCTCGGCGCCGCGCTGGGTGATGTAGCTGCAGCCGTTGAACTTCGTCGTCTGGCGGCGCGTCCAGAACGGGCGCAGCTCCACCGGCGTGCCGTCGGCCTTCCACGCGACGAGTCCCTTCGGCACGACCGTGTAGCCGCAGCGGATGCCGGTGAATCCTGCCGTCTTGGAGTAGCTGCGGAACTCGATCGCGCAGGAGCGCGCGTTGGCGCACTCGTAGATGGAATGGGGAATGCCGGGGGTGCGGATGAACGCCTCGTAGGCGGCATCGAAGAGGATGAGCGCCTTCTTCGCGTTCGCCCAGTCCACCCACGCCTGGAGCTGCTCCTTTGTGGCGGTGGCGCCGGTGGGGTTGTTCGGGTAGCAGAGATAGACCACGTCCACCGGCTCGGGAAGGTCGGCTGGAGAGGGGACGAACCCGTTGGCGGCGGAGCAGGAGAGGTAGACGAGCCCGGAATAGCGTCCGTCCGAAGAGGTGCCGGTGCGGCCGGCCATCACGTTGGTGTCGACATAGACGGGATAGACGGGATCGGTGACGGCGATCTTCACGTCGGCGTCGAAGAGTTCCTGTATGTTGCCGCAGTCGCACTTCGCGCCGTCGGAGATGAACACCTCGTCGGCGGCAACGTCGATGCCGCGGTCCTGGAAGTCGTTCTTTGCGACGGCTTCGCGCAGGAAGGCGTAGCCCTGCTCAGGCCCGTAGCCGCGGAACGTCTCGCGGGCGGCCTCGTCGTCGACGGCCCGGTGGAGGGCGGCGATGACGGCCGGGGCGAGCGGCTCGGTGACGTCTCCGATGCCGAGGCGGATGATCTTCGCGCCGGGGTTGGCGTCCTGGTGGGCCTTGACGCGGTGGGCGATCTCGGTGAAAAGGTATGATGCCTGAATCTTCAGGTAGTTCTCGTTTACGCGTACCATGTCGGTTCTCCTTGTTTGGGTTGGCGGAGATTATACCACATCTGCGGCCTCAGGACGCGGCGGAATCTGCAGGTCCGTCTTGTGCGGGCGGCGGGAAGATGATACAATTGCGGCGTGAAACAGAGGTTGCCATGCTTTCTGGCGGTGTTCTGCCTGTCAGCGGTCGTCTTTACCGTGACGGCTGCCGGCACTCTGCCGCCGGTGACGCTCGTGCGCCATGGGATCAGGTGCTGGCACGATGTCGCATACGGAGAGAGGGGCGACCTGCCAGACGAGGGAGAGGGGTTCACTGGCAAGCATGGCGGATGGAGCTCGCCGGACCAGCCATGGAAGTGGTGCCGCCACCGGTCAGGGCAGTTCCTCGACGTGTTTGCAGCCGACCGCGGTGTGGCGACGAACGCGACGGTCGTCCTCTATCTGCATGGCGGAGCTTGGTCGCAGTGCTACGACAAGGACGCGCCGCCTTTCGACCTCTTCGGTCCGCTGATTGCGGGAGGGGCGGTCGTCGGTACCGCCAACTACATCCTGCAGTCGGACGTCACCGTCGACAAGTCAACGCCGGTCCGCAAGGAGGCGACGTTCGCGGAGATGCTTCGCGATATCGACGCGGCGGTCGCCCGAATGGCTTCCTTTGCCCGTGCGCTTGGCGTGGCGGAGCCGCGGCTCGTTGTCATGGGCGAGTCCGCCGGCGGGCATCTCGCGCTGCTCTACGCCTACGACCAGGACAATCCGGCGAAGCTTGGCCTCGGGCTGAAGCACGCGCCGCGCGTCGCGAAGGTCGTCAACATCGTCGGGCCAACCGCGTTTGCCGAAAAGGACTTCATCAATTCGATGACGCTGAACCTCATCTTCTTCAAGATCAGGAACCGCATCTTCGACAGGCTTATGCGGAGGCTCGTGGGACTGCCCGACGACTCGCCTGATGACGAAGTGCTGCCGCTTCTGGCGAAATGGTCGCCGGTCGACCTGGTCTGTCCACGATCTGTCCCAACCGTCCTTGCGTACGGAAAGATAAGGAAATGGATCGATTCGGACGGCATCGTTCGGGTATCGCAGTTCACGCTGCTCGATCGGCGGCTTGCGGAAGCAGGCGTACCTTGCGCGGCGCGGATGTTCTTTCCGGCGAACCACGTGGAGGTGCGGGCCAAGGGAGCGAAATGGATTGCGGAGCAGACGCTGCCGGATGTCGCCAATGCCGGAAATGTCGAAACAGGAGGAACAAAATGAATGCAGTCGGATTGATGTTGGCGGTGGTGCTGTCCACCGGGGTGGAGATACCTGATGGCGGCGTGCCGGTGAACGGCGGCGGCCACCAGTACACGACGCGCACGGAGAAGCGTCCGGCGACGATCGTCGACGAGGCCTCCTACCTCAAATGGAAGTGGCGCACGAACCTCGCCGACCCGAAGACGGGCCTCGACAACGACGCGCTCCGCGCGGGCGTGGCGAAGATCGCGAAGGAGTCCGGCTGGAAGGCCGGCAAGGAGGACTGGTACGACGTCGCCGCGCGCTGCTTCGACTTCCTCGTGGACAACGTGGCAATCGGCTTCTCGAAGTACGACGGCTTCCCCGCGATCTCGGCGTGGGATCGGCACCGGCGTCCGATGAAGGCGATTCTTTGGTCTCATGCGGCGGACGTGGACGACAAGTATTTCCCCGGACTTCGCGCGAAGGTCGCGCAGATGCGCAAGGAGGGACGGGCCACGATCGGCAAGGACTTCGACCACTCCGCGCCCGACTGGGTGGACATCCTGAAGATCGGCTTCCCCGGCATGAAGGCGCGCGTGGACTCCTACGCGCAGGACACGCCGTTCTACCGCGCCGAGAAGCGGGCCGCCGCCGCGATGATGCGCTTCCTCGACCGCCTCATCGCCACGGCGAAGGCGCATCCCGACGCCGATTCGTACTGGATGAAGCGCGAGATCGCGTCGCTGGAGCGTCTGCGCGTGGGGCCGCCTCAGACCGTCTTCGACGTGATGGAGTTCACAATGGTGTACTTCATCCTCTCCGAGCCGCTCAACTACTTCCAAGTGCGCACGTTCGACAACATCGACGTCCGCTGGTGGCCCTACTACCAGGCCGACCTCGCGGCGGGACGCACCACGGAGGCCGAGTTCCGCGAGGACTTCCGCCACTTCCTCTGGCAGTTCGGGTCCATCGACAACTACTGGGGCCACCCCATCTACCTCGGCGGCACGAACAAGGACGGCACGACCGCCTACAACCCGCTCTCGCTCATCATCCTCGACGTTGTGGAGAAGACGGCCCTCCCGACGCCGAAGTTCCAGCTGAAGATGGCGAAAAACACGCCGGACGAGGTCTGGTGGAAGGCGCTCGACATGCTCCGCAAGCATGCGCCGCTGTGCCTCATGAGCGAGGAGAACATGGCGCGGTCGATGAAGCCCGTGGGGCTCACGGACGAGGAGTGCCGCGACCTGCTCATCTGGGGCTGCTTCGAATACCTGCCGCGCGCGAAGGGCAACTGTACGAGCGCCTGCCGCGTCTTCCTGCCCCAGCCGGTCACGGAGATCCTGGCGAAGGCGGCGAAGGGCGAGTTCGAGGCCGCTACGTTCGACGACTTCAAGCGCGAGTACTTCCGCATCCTGCACGACAACACGGACCGCACGGCCGCGCTCCTGTGCGATGTCGAGGCCCATCTCGCCGAGGTGAACCCCGCGCTCATGCTGTCGCTCGCCGTGGGCGACGCGCTTGAGAAGGGCGTGGACGCCTTTTCGCTCGGCTACAAGTACAATTTCACGACGATCAGCGAATGCGGCTTCGCGACGGCGGTCGATTCGCTCCTCGCCGTCAAGGAGTTCGTGTACGACAAGAAGGCGGTGTCGCTCCAGGAGCTCGGCCAGATCCTCGCCGCGAACTGGAAGGACCGCGAGGAGCTTCGCCTCCGCATGAAGAATTCGAAATTGAAGTGGGGGTGCGGCAATCCCGAGGCGGACGCGCTCGCGAAGGAGGTGATCGAGGGTTACACGTCGCACTTCATCGGCCGGCCCAACGGACGCGGCGGCGTGTTCGTGTGCTACGGACTCAACGCGCGCGGCTATGTCGACGGCGGCAGCCTCGTCGGTCCGACGCCCGACGGACGCAAGAAGGGCGACCACATCTCGAAGAACATGGCGCCGAGCGTCGGCGCGGAGACGGAGGGCATCACCGGCTCCATCAAGAGCTACGGCGCGATCGCGCCCGAGAACTTCCCGTGCGGCAGCATCTACGACGTGATGATCCATCCCGCCACCGTCGCGGGGGAGAAGGGCCTGCGCGTTTTCCGTACGCTCGTGGAGCGGTTCTACGCGGGCGGGGGCGTGGCGATGAACATCACCGTCGTCTCGCCCGAGACGCTGCGCGACGCGCAGAAGCACCCCGAGAAGTACGAGAACCTGCAGGTGCGCGTGGCGGGCTGGAACGTCCGCTGGAACGACATCCCGCGCAAGGAGCAGGACGAGTTCATCGCCCGTATCGAGTGCGTGGGCCGGTGAACATGAAGACGCTGGCTGTTTGCCTGGCCTTGGCGGTCGAGTGCTCGACCATCATGGCGCAGTGTATTGAGGCGGACCTGCTTGTGGCGGGCGGGAGCGAGGCGGCCGTGGCGGCGGCGGTGCAGGCGTCGCGCCTCGGCGTGGGGCGCGTCGTGCTCGTGAACGACATCGACCGGTTCGGCGGACAGTTCTCGAACGAGGGCGTGGGGCCGGCGGACGAGCGCGTGCTGATGAAGGGACGGTCCGTCAACTTCCCGCGTTCCGGCATGATGCTGGAGGTCGTGCGCGCCATGCGCGCCTATAATCTGCGCGCCTACGGGATGGAGACGCCGGGCAACTGCTGGAGCGGCACCGACACGATCGAGCCGGGACCTGCGGCGCGGATATTTGAGGAGTTGCTGGCGCCGGAGGTGAAGTCGGGCCGACTGCGCGTCTTCCGCGGCTACGTGCCCGAGGCCGTGCACGCGGACGGCGGGCGCGTGACGGGCGTACGCTTCGTGGCGGCGTTGGGCGGCGCGCCGTTGGAGGTGCGCGCGCGCCTCACGGTGGACGCGACGGACTGGGGCGACGTCATCCGCCTGAGCGGCGCGCGGTACTACGCGGGCGTCGATCCGCGTGGACGCTTCGGCGAGCCGAGCGAGCCGGAGGAGATCGGGCCGACGGAGCGTCAGGAGATGAATCCCATCACCTGGACGATGACGTTGCGCGAGACGGCGGAGGAATGTCCGCTCGTCGCGCCGCCGCCCGGCTACGAGCCGGCCAGCTACACGCGGCGCGACATCTGGCGCGACAGCGGCATCTATCGTGAGACGTACCAGAAGGACAACCCGCCCACGCCGTACTCGCAGCGCCGTCTGGTGGACCGTCTGCACTACGGCTTTCCGTTCGGCACCGAGGCGATCCAGCTCAACAGCACGGGGCAGGACTACCCGCTCTGCAACCTGCCGCCACGCGTCGTGGCCGCGCTGGAGCGCCTGGAGCCGGGCGCGAGCCGGAAGAACATCGTGGACATGACGCCCGCGCAGCGGCAGATCGTGCTGGACGACGCGAAGGCCCACACGCTCGGCTACCTCTACTTCCTCCAGCACGACCACCCCAAGGCCGAGACGCGTGCGCGGATGCGCCGCTTCGCGCTGACGGACGAGTTCGGCACGCCCGACCGGCTGCCGCCCAAACCGTACGTGCGCGAAGGCCTGCGCTTGGCGGCGATGTACGTCCTGCGCGAGCAGGATGTGCGCGCGCCCGACGGCACCGAGCCCGGCTGGGCTCCGTTCCGTCCCGACGACGCCGCGTTCTCTTTCCAGTTCCACATCGACTTCCATCCCACGCGCCGTTTCTTCGACGTCAAGGGCAAGCCGGACGCCTGGCACGCGCGCCACTGTGGCACGCGCGGCTGGAACGGCAAGACGCACCGCGCGTTCTTCCCGCTGCGTGCCCTCGTGCCGGAGAAGGTAGACGGCCTATTGGGGGCGGGGCGGAACGTGGGCGTCTCCAGCATCGTGCAGGCGGCGTTCCGCCTCCACGGGCAGATGCTCCTCTGCGGACAGACGGCCGGCACGCTCGCCGCGCAGGCCCTGTCCGAGGACCGCGCGCCCCGCGCCGTCATCGGGGATCCCGCCTCCGTGCGCGCCGTCCGCCGCGCGCTCGTGCGCGGCGCGGCAGGGCATCCGGGCGTCGCGATCGTCGCCTGGCAGGACCTGACGCCCGACGATCCCCGCTTCGAGGCGGCCAACCTGGCGTCCCTGCACCCCGGCACGACCAGCCTCTTCTATTGCGACCGGCACTAGTCCACGTCTTGCAAGGCGCATCGCATTATGATATACTTCGCGCTGAACAAATTTGTTCAACGAGGTGCACAATAATGTTCAAGAGAAAAATCGCCGATATCGTGTCTTCTCGGATTGCTGAGCCGAGGCGGATGATGCAGGTCATTGCCGGTCCCCGGCAAGTAGGGAAGACTTTTGCCGTCAAGCAGGCGTTGAGGGACTATTCAGAAGGATTCACCTATCGCCTTGCCGAGGGGCTTTCGGTATCTCCCCTGGCATGGCTGGAAAGCGAATGGAATGCGGCTCGCTTGCAGGCAAGATCAAAGGGCGGACACTTGCTCGTCATAGATGAAATCCACAAGATAAAGGGCTGGTCAGACCTTGTCAAGCGGTTGTGGGACGAGGACGCGTTCAATGACGTCCCCTTGAAGGTTCTCCTGCTCGGCAGTTCACGACTGCTCCTTCAGCAAGGACTTGCCGAGAGTCTTGAGGGGCGTTTTGAACTGATAGAAGCCAGACATTGGAGTTTTACGGAGATGCGGGATGCCTTTGGCTTTACGGTTGACGACTACGTCGCTTTCGGCGCCTATCCGGGGGCGGCTGCGTTCAAGGGCGATGAGGCGAGATGGCGAGGCTATATTCGAGATTCAATCATTGAGCCGAGCATCGCGAAGGACATCCTTCAGATGGAAAACATCGCGAAGCCGGCGTTGCTGCGTCAGGTCTTTGCGCTGGGCTGCCGCTACTCGGCTCGCATTCTCTCCTACCAGAAGATGCTCGGGCAGCTGCAGGATGCCGGGAATGCCACGACTTTGGCGCATTACCTCCATCTGCTTGGCGAAGCGGGACTCGTGAAGGGCTTGGACAAGTTCTACGTGGGGGGCGTTCGCCAGAAGGCGTCCAGTCCGAAGCTGGCCGTGTGCAACAACGCCCTCATGACGGCGATGTCGCCGTATGGTTTGGCGGAGCTTCGTGCGCGATCCGACATCTGGGGACATGTCGTGGAGTCCGCAGTCGGCGCGCATCTTCTCGCGACCGCGGAAGGCGGGGTGGACGTGATGTACTGGAATGAGGGCGGGAAGGAAGTCGACTATGTCTTGCGAAAGGGAGATTCCCTTGCCGCACTAGAGGTGAAGACCGGGAACTTGGACGATATTTCGGGGATGAAGGCGTTCTTGGCGAAGTATCCGCATGCCAAGCCATATCTGATCGGCAGTCCGGGAATGTCCTTCGACGAGTTCTTCCTGCGAACCGCATCCGATTTCCTTTGAAGAAGCCTCGCGCCTCTCCTGTTGCGGCCGCCACTTCTGACTTTCGCAAAGGGGTCGATTATGCTATCATACTCGCATTCACCACTTTACGAAAAGGAAAAGCGGAATGAAACAGATTGTAAAATGGACGGTTTTTGCCATTGCAGCGGTCGCGGCAAGCGCGATTTCCCCGGTGTTCGCGGACGTGATCGATCTGGCCGGCGTTGACGCCACCGCGACGGACCTGGCGGACGACACGGTGTACACGAACTCGTCCGAGACGGCGGCGTCGCTCGTGTTCGACTGCGCGGACGACGTGACCTTCAATGGAACGATCGGGGGCAACCTCGCGCTCGTGAAGCAGGGCGCGGGGAAACTTGCGCTGAACGGCACGAACACGTACGTCTGCGGGACGTTCGTCAGCAACGGGTGGCTCACGGTGGGCGCAGACCGTCAGGTGGCCGGCGGGGCCGTGTCGCTTGCGGGCGGCAACCTGCGGCTCGCGGCCGTCTATACGCCGAGCACGGCCTGCTTTACGCTCGATGCGGACGCGACCGTCGATACCGGCGCCTTTTTGTTTGGCGTGAAGCCGGCGACGTTCGTCACGAAGGGACATACGATGACGAAGGTCGGATATGGCGAACTGAAGATAACGGCCACCTTTACGAAGGCGACCGTCGAAGGCTCCACCTGGATCATCGACGAGGGGAAGTTGACGTCTGGCGGCGACGGGTTTGGCGGATACGTCGAAAACATGGACATGACGCTGGAACTCCACGAAGGCACCCACTTGCGCAGCGACCACCATCTGCCCCTGCCAGCGCGTCTCGTTCTGCGCGGCGCCACGCTGCGCGGTTCGCAGGACTTTTTCACCAACGCCGAATCGACGCATCAGTGGAAGAACTTCAGCTTCAACAAGTCGGTCACCGTCCTGCCGTCCGCGGACGGCAGGCCCAGCGTCATCAACGCGCTGGCCGTCCACATGGGGCAGCGGAACTTCACGCCGACGTTCGACGTGCGCGAGGGGGCGGAGCTGCAGGTCAACGCGCAGATGGTACAGGGACTTTACGGCAGTACGAATCCTCTGCTCCCGCCCGGCACGTTCGTGAAGAAGGGCGCGGGCACGATGTACATCTTGCAGCCCGGCACCTTGAAGGGCACGGTGCGGCTGGACGAGGGAACGCTCCGCTTCGGAAAGAACGGCGGATTGGGCAAGGGCGCGGTACTTGCTGCCCGGCCCGGCACGAAGGTCGTGCTTGACGACGGTGCGGCGTTGGACTGCAGATACTGCGGCGACAGCATCCTTTCCTCCGCGGAAGTGTGGATCGACGCCACCCGGTGCAGCGCCGAAGACGGCGCAACGGTCGATTCAATCCCCAACTTCGGCACGTGCGGCGGCAATTTCCTCCAGTTCCCGGCCTTCAACAATCTGACCTCGAAAGCGCCGACCTTCACCGTCAACGCATTCAACGGCCGCCCGGCGTTCGATTTCGACGGCCATCAGGCGCTTGCGCTCGACACGTACACGAACAAGACCTCGAAGATCACGGTGTTCGTCGCCGCGCGCTGCACGCACTGGGAGGCCGAGGGCAACAAGGGCAAGTGGTCTTCTCTGTTCGCCGGGCACTCGACTGCCGCCCCTAAGAACGACTACGAATCGTACGGATCGTTCTACCAGCAGGACGCTGGCTCTTACGCATGGTACGTCGGCAATCGGCAAACGGCGGGACTCGCATCCCATGCCCAGATCATCAACGGAACGCCGTTCATCGACTGCCTGCGGCGGGACGGGTCGTCGGTGAATCTCATGCAATATCGTTACGGCGAGACCGCTGCGGAAACGAAGACCGTCTCCGGCGTTTCAACCGCGTATGACGTCAACCGCCTTGGACTGGCCTGCCGCCTGGGCACCAACGCCAAATGCGAATATTACGGCGACAACCACGCCTCCAGCCGCCTGTGGTACGGGCAGGTGGGCGAGGTGCTGGTGTTCTCCCGCGTGCTCTCGGACGACGAGCGCGCCGTCGTGAACGAGTATCTGCGGCGAAAGTGGCACAACACCACGAACGACGCTGTCAGCATCGCTTCGCTGTACAGCGGACGGCAGGACGTGCTGGAGGTGCCCGCCGGCGCGGCGGCGCTCGTCTCCGAACGGACGGAGGCCGGGGCGACGCTGACGAAGACCGGCGCGGGGACGCTACGCGTGAATGCGATGTCCGGCGTCCAGGACGTGCGCGTGGCGGAGGGGACGCTGGAGCTGCTGCCGACGTCCGTCGTGGCGCACATCGACGTGTGGATGGACGCGGCGGATGCGTCCGCCGTGACGACCAACGCGGACGGACGCATTGCCGCCGTGCGGAACAAGGGCAACGCGGGCGGCATGTTCGCGGCAAGTCCGCTGCCGGCGTCGTCGAGCTACGGCGCGCCCACGCCGGTCTGGGAACAGGCGGCGATCAACGGATTGCCCGTCCTCAAGTTCGCGGGCGATTCCGCGCTCGTCCTCGACAGCTACTCGAATACGAACGCTTTTGGTTTTCTGACCATCTTCATGGTGGCGGAGAGGTCGTCTGACATCCAGTTCAACGTCCCGGGACGCGGCAAATGGTCGGCTCCGTTCTCGATGGCCTCGCGGTCTTCCAGTTCTCCTGACGAAGCCCAGTTAGGTGCGTACCACTACGACGAGAAGCAGGATGACACGGGCGAGCCGTACGGCCAGTTCTATCGCGGGAACGTGATTCGGGCGAAGGTCACCAACCTGCCGACCGTCGTTCCGAACGACGAGGCGTTCGTGTTCGCCAGCTACACGGAGGGATACCGGCAGTACTTCTACTTTGAAAGGACATCCGCCGAAGTCGGCGGCGGGTCGGCATATAAGAACACGTTCACCTGGGACCTTCCGCAGTTCAACTTCAACTTCGACCGCATCCAGCTGGGCTGCCGGATGGGTACGTACGGAAGGGCCCTGCTCTACGGCGTGGGGAACAGCAGCACGCGGGCCTGGTACGGGCGGATCGGCGAGTTCATCGTGTGCACGGCGACGCTTTCGGACGCGGAGAAGTCCGCCATCCTCGGCTATCTGCGGAAAAAGTGGATGGACAAGGGCGCCGGCAGCGCGTCCGCCCCGGCCGTGCTGACGGGAACCGCGCTCGCGGGCGAGCTCGGCGCGGACACGTCCCTCACGCTGGCGGCGGGCACGACGGTCGCGAGCGGTGCGGCGACGCAGCCGATCGCCTCCTTGACGGCGGAGGGGCCCGCGACGCTCGCGCGGAGCGCGGTGACGAATGCGGCGGGCTACGCGCTTTTCAACGTGTCGGGCGACGTCACGCTGCCGGCGGCGATGACGTTCCGGGCGGATGCGCTGCCGGAAGCCGCCGCGGACGTCCTGACATACGGTGGTGCGCTGAATACCTCGGAAACCGCCTGGACCATTGTCTCGGACAAGCCAAGCGCGCATATCTTCAACACGCCCGGCCGCATTCAGCTTAACCCACTGGCCGGATTCTACATCATCTTTCGCTGACTTCCCAGTGCGCCGCCAAGATGGCGGCTCTCCATACGGCCGCGACAAGCGCGGCCGCTCCCGTTCTCCCCCGTTGCGGCCGCCACTTCTGACTTTCGCTCAGGGGCCGGATATGGTATCATACCTGCGTTCACGATTTTGCGAGAAGGAAAAACGTAATGAAACAGATAGCAAAATGGGCAGTTTTGGGCATGGCGGCGGTCGCGGCAAGCGCGGCCATTCCGGCGTTCGCGGACGGCGACGAGCCGGCAGCAACAGGTACGGCTACAGTTGAGAACGACATCCTCACGCTCTCCGGCCTCGTGACCAACATCACCGCCGAGGCCGACCTCGGCGCGAGCGTCACGCAGGTGGTGATGACCGCCGAGGGCGGCGTCGCGTTCGGCGCGTCCGTTACCGCGGCCAAGAACTACGCCGTCAGCGGCACGGGTATCGTGAGCGTAGCCGATGGGAAGATGTTCTCCGTGACGGTGCCGCGGCTTTCCACCATCGGCCACACGCTCGTGAAGGATGGTTCGGGAACGCTCTACATCTCAAGCGGCGCGGTCGGGAAAGTCCCCACGCTGACGCGCTGGGTCGTCAAGGAGGGCGAGCTGCGAATCCGCAATAGCGGCAGCTTCTACGGCAACCACAGCAGCACGACGACGAACCTCACGCTCGAGTTGCGCGAGGGGACGACCTACTATCAGGAGCAGGGCGGAACCGCCATCACGCACAACCCGATGGGGCCGATCGAGATGACCGGCGCCCAGTTCATCTGGGGACCGACGCTTTATGCGAACACCACCACGCGGGAAGGCGCCTGCGCGTTCAAGGGCGGCGTGACCGTTCATGCGAGCCAAACGCCGAGCTACATGACCTGGCCGCGTTACTCGCACCTGAACCACTGCAACCCCGACTGCGTGTTCAACATTGAGGAGGGCGGCAAGCTGATCGTGGACGGCGTCCTCACGAACGGCGCGAACTCCAGTTGGAACGCGGACGAGCCGTGCGTCCTCACGAAGCGCGGCGGCGGCGAGCTGATCCTTCTGAAGCGCAACGGCTGGACGGGCGGCACGGTCTTCGAGGGTGGTACGATCACCGTCGCCGATCCGGAGGCGCTCGGGAATTCCACGCTCACCATCGCGGGCGACGTGACGATCAACGTCCCGACCGGCGTCACGTTCGTCTGTCCGCCGCTTGCGACGGACGGCACGCATACCCTTGCCGTCACGGGCGGCGGCGTGTTCACGCAGCCCGCCTCCGTCCCCGAAGGGTTGACCATTGCCAACAACACGGCGGGCAACGCCTCCCCGATCATAGGCAACACGCTTCACCTCGCGGGCGGCACGGTCACGTTGAACCTTGCGTCTGACACGATCATCACGTCGATGGTGGACGACGGGAGCGGTGCGGGCAAGTACACGGACATCGTGAAGACGGGCGCGGGCACGCTCACGCTGCCGACTGGTATTTCCGCTTCCTACCGCAACCTGACGGT
>CACXPT010000037.1 GCA_902769585.1 uncultured bacterium | reverse complement strand
ACGACGAGCGTCAGGACCGGGCGGCGGATTGCTGTATCAGAGAGAATCATCTTTCGTCCTCACCTCGTCGCCCTCGTTCACGAGCAGCATGCCCTCGAGTATGATCTTCTTCTCGGAACCCAAAGCCGGGCGCACGATCTCGCGCCAGCCGTCTGTCTCGAGCCCCGTTTCTACCGCAATGCGCACGGCCTTGCCGTCCACAACCGCGAAGACCGCCTCCGAGCCGCCGCGGTCCGCGACGGCCGACGACGGCACGCCCTGCCCCTTGTGCGACGCGAAGACGATCTCGCCGTCCAGCAGCATGCCGGCGGCGACATCCTCCGTCCGCGGCAGCTGCGCTCGCACCTCGAACGTCCGCGTGACGGCGTTCACGGTCGGCGACCGGTAGGTGATTGCGAGGTCACGCTTCCCAGCCAGCGGCTGGGCCAGGCGCACGATCGTCTTGCCTGGCTTCACGCGCGCGAAGTGCACGGCGTTGAGCGAGAATGAAACCTCGTATACAGACGGATTCTCCACTTGGAATACGCAGACGCCCGGACCGACGTAATCGCCGACGTTCCGATGCTTGCGCGTCACGACAGCGTCGTAAGGCGCGCGCACGCACGAGTCGGACAGGTTCTTCTCGGACACGGCGAGACCGGTTTCGGCCTTCGTGACCGTCGCCTGCGCGGCCTCGAGCGCGGCCGTGGCCGACTTCGCCGCGACCTGGGCCTTCTCCAGCGCGTCCTTCGTCACGGCCGCGCCCGCGAAAAGCCGCTCCATGAGCTTCGCCTTCGCCATCGCGAGGTCGTCCTTCGCCGCACGCACGGCGTTCTCGAGGTTCTGGCGGTCGACCTGAAAGAGCGCGTCCCCCTTCTTCACACGCGCGCCTTCGTCCACGAAGACGGCGTCCAGCGTGCCGGGGATGCGCGCCGAGACGCCCGCCGCGTCCTTCGCCCGCACCGTGCCTTGCACGCGCAGCGCATCGACGAACGTCACGCCCTGCCGCGCAACTCCGATGCGCACCAAGGGACGCGTCTCCGTGCGTTCCACTACCTGCTCGGAACAACCGACCACCGCCAGCGCGAGCACAAACGCCAATTTCATCCAATGACTTTTCATTCTTTCTCCATTTCAAACATGTCAATTCCGACGGCTTGGCGAAGGAGGATGTCGGCCATCGCCTCGCCGTAGGCCGATTCTGCAAGCTTCGTCTCAGCATCCTCGCTGACTGCCAACTTGTCCAGTACGGACGAAAGTGCCTCTTGTCCGTCCTCGTGGCGCCGCGCCGCCGCCTCGTAGTCGAGGCGCGCGGCCTCGGCCCACGCGTGTGCAGCCATCGCCTTCTGGCGCACGAGGCGCCGCTGCCGCCAGCTGTCCGCCACCGCGATCACGACGGCCGTCATGCGTTCCTCCTGCAACTTGAACTCCGTCTCGCGCGCCGCCCGCGCGGCACGGTACTGCTGCACCGTCCGGAAACCCTCGAAGACGGCCCATGTGCCGATCAGGGCCCCGGCCCATCCGCGAATCGCCACGTCCTCGATCGACCCAGACAGTCCGCCGCCGCCCAACACGACATTCGGCAGGAAACCAGCCAGCGCCTCGATGACCTGGGCCTTGCGCAGTTCAAGTGTCTGGTCGCCGGCCGCAAGGTCCTTGCGCGAGACAAGACCATCCCATACCCATTCCTCGACACGCTTTTCCGGCAACGGCGGCAACGCCAGCAATGACTCGCCGGACACCTTGAACGTCGCGAGAGGCCAGAGATGCAGCAGCCCTGCCAGTTCCTCACGTGCCGCCGTGGCATCGTTGCGCGCCGCGTCAAGCGACGTTTCGGCCAGCACGCAGCGCGCTTTCGCCCGCGCCGCGTCGGCTGGCGTCGCGTACCCTTCGGACGCAAGCCGCGTCACGCGGTTAGTCAGGGCGCGCGCGCTCTCAAGCTGGCGCTCGGCCGTATCGACACGACGTTCGGCGACGGCCGTCTGGTAGAAGAGCGCGGCGACCTGCACGTCCAGGAGCTGGCCAGCGCGTTCGCGCACAATATCCTTGATCCGCACGCCGTACTGCGACTCGGCGAACATCACCCACGCCACTGGCGTGAAGACCGGCTGGGCGACAACCAGCGACGCGGACCTTGCGCGCAAGTGACTGTTTTCAAGATCACCTAGATACGGCAGATCATCGACTTTGCCACCTGCCATCAAACCCATGCCCGAGAGTCCAACAGTCGGCAGGAACGCCGAGAACGCAGTCGCGCGATTGATGCGCGCGAGCTTGGCCTCATAGTCTTGCTGGGCCAGCTTTAGCGAACGCGCATGGGCGAGTTCCAGCGCATTCGACAACGTCAGCACGCCTCCAGCCTCGGCAAGCACACGCTCGGTTTCGGCGACCAGATTCGTCTTGAACGTGTGCGCCGCATCCTCCCGATACGCGACATCGGGATTCGTACATCCCGCCAGAATCCCTGCGACCAGCGCGAGCAAAGCCAATCGTACGTACATCCCGCCTGCCTCCGCTCAGCGCACGCGCCGTTTCGCGCGGTACTTCATGCCTGCGATGACCTGGCGATAGACGAAATCGGCAATCGAATCGCCCCAACCATCAACCGCGGCGTCCACGGGACGGAACACCGAATGCCAGGAAGCGTCCACCAGCGCGTATGAGGAAAGTTGCGCCCAAATCGACTCGACCCAGCGACGCTGTTCATGAACATCCTCGACAGCCATCGCGATAAGCCGCAACAGGCCGTCCCGCACCGGGATGACATACCGTTCGCGTACAAGTTCGTACATCTGTGAGGGATGGACCACTTCCTGCCGAAAGAAACCCGCTGCAAGCGCGGTGCCGCCTTTGGTGGACCGCAACCCGCGCGAGAATCCGAATATCCAGTTCCGCACAGCCGCGCGCCAGGACCGCGCGTCGGAGACGGTCGCGTCGATCGTACACAGCTCATCGCCCGTGTTCTCGTGGAACAGCCGTTCCACGCACGCCTGATACAAACCGTTCTTGTTGCGGAAATGATAGTTGACCAACGCGACGTTCACCTTCGCCGCCGTGCAGATCTCCCGCACGGTCACGAGCTTGAGGCCCTTCTCTGCGAACAGGCGCATCGCCGCAGTCATGATGCTCTCTTTTGTTGTGTCCATCTTAAATCCTTGTTTTAAACACGCGTTTAATATACCAAACCATTCTTCCCCGCGCAAGTGGGCAAAACAAGAAATTTTACCGGCCTACCAGTCCTCCACCACAAGCTGGCGAACAGGACCGATGAGGCCGGATGGCAGGAGTGGTTCGTCCTTGTTCCAAAGACGCCAAGTTGTGAAGGTGTGGCGGCCGGTGGGGCTTGGCAAGCCCTTCTCGACCCATTCGGGAATCTTCGCAAGGCCACGGCCGCGCCATTCGCAGTCCGGAGGCAACTTCTCGTCGCCGATCAGGCGGTTGGGCCAGAGCGTGGCGACACGCACAGCAATCTGGTTTGTGGACGACCAGGCGTCCGTCACGTCCACGCGGAACGGCGGACGCCACAGAGTCGGATACGTGCGACCGTTCACCTTGACCGCCGCGAGGTTCTTCACGTCGCCCAAATCAAGAACCACGCGTACGCCAGACCTGCTCGGCTCCGTCTCAACCACTGTCTTCCGGTAGGTGGCGTGCCCGGCGAAATGACGGACCTCGGGATCGCTATGGGTGGACAGAGAGGCCAGACTCGTCAGGTTGATCGGTTTTGGCGCACCAGAATAAGGAGCCTCAAACGAGACTTCCCACGCGCCCGTCAACGTGCGGGTGGACACGATCTGCTCGGTGCGTGCCGGTCGCGCGCCTGCAGTCGGCACAGGACGGAACATGACGAACGTCGCCCCCGACGGCTTGAACGTGAGTTTGAGATACGTGCGTCCATCTGCCTCGTACCAGGAAGAAGCGAACGTGATGTCGCCGGTTTCGGAATCCCAGATCTCCGGCGTGCGCCCCGAGATCGGCAACGCCACGTCGAACGCCTCCCCTTCCTTGTTCTCGCGCGCGATGAAGAAGCCGTCCGTACCGTCAGCATAACGCCGATGCGTCCAGAGCGTGTCGCCGCCACGGCAGTCGTCAACAAACCTCCCCGCCTGCAGCAGTGCCTGGCAACGTGTCTGGTAGGCGATCCACTCCGTCTGGTCGAACCACCACGTCTCGGTGCGCTCGTAGTGCGTGCCCCACTGGCCCATAGTCATGCCCGGCACGCGCGTTGGCTCGGTCCAGGGTTGGTGAGCGTAACGGTGGTAGATGATCCGGTTGACGCCTAGAGCGTACATGTGGTCACCCGTCGCCTTGAGAGAGAACGGATCCTGCCGCCAACGACCGTCCTTAGGGAACGCCGTGAAGGACTCGGCGCCGATGATCCTGTTGCCCGGCGTGCGATGGGCGCGTTCCGTGACGAGGCGCACACACCTGTCGTCGATTGGCTGGTCGGGACGGATCCAGAACTCCGTCATCGTGATGTCCTCCGCCCGACCGTAGAGCTCGGGCGTGGAGGGCAAGGTTCCGTACGCCTCCAGGCTCAGTTTCAGACCACGCGAGTGGCACTTGCGCGCCAGTTCGTCGGAGAAGTTCTCTGCGAAGAGGTGTGCGATTACGGTACGGAAATCCGCGAGAAACCGCTCGCTTTCGGAAACGCCGTCGAGCACGGCGCCCGTGAGAACGGGCAGCCAAGTCGTCAGGTCGTAGCCGCGGCGGCGGTCGAACTCCTGCGCGAAGCCCTGTGTCCAGTTCTGCGAACCCGCCTCCCAGCTGTCCACCAGCACATTGTTGAAACCATACGGCACGTCCCCGGCGAGAGCAGGGCCGAGGTGGTCGCAGATCCGCGCGAGATAGGCGTCGAAGTGTGCATCCACGCCGGACTTCGCGAGCTTGTCGCACTCGAAGCCCACGCCGTTCGCGGAGGCGGGATGGCACTGCTTGCCATTGGCCGCGTAGCCGATGCGCATCACGCGCCACGCGCCGGGCGGCACATTCCAGTCGAGGCGTCCAGTGGTGGGGTCGAACGAAGGGGTGAGATCACGCACGTCGGCGCGCCGCACAGTCTGGTCGGATGCGGCCACGGTCGGACGCGTGGGGGCGCGTGTACAGACGAAGCACGCCTTGTTGGCGATGTTCGAGAGGCGCGCCCCGCGCGAGAGGCGCACATCACTCAGCGTGTAGCGGCGTGCGGGCGCCTGACAGAAGGCGAACGTGAGACGCCAGTGGCACGCGGACGTTTCGGGGAATTGGAACGCACGCAGGTTCACGTCGTCCTGCCCTTGCTCGCGTGCGAACAACTCGTCCCGCGAAAGCGTCCGCCACGTGCCGTCCGCCGCCTCGCACGCGAGCGTCGCGTCGACGCGCTCCTTCCAGCCGTTCGGCGCAAGGAGCCGACATTCCCACAGCGACGCCCGGTAGGCGCGCGGGAAAGCGAAATCGTAGACGATCTCGTTTGCACCGTTCGTGCAGACCGTGCAGGACACGCCAGCCGCTTCCATCGTGGAACGTTCGGCGGGTGGTATCGGCCAGGCGAGAACGGCGATGTCCTCGTAGAACCCGTGCGGATTCAGCGGGGTCGGCAACGGGTCTGCGAACGCCTTCGGGCCTTCCACGTCGGTCAGCGTGTAGCAGACTGTCTTCATCGCGTTCGAGGCGGCGATCCATGGTCCGCCCGCTGTCGAATAGCCGCTGCAGTTCGCAAGGCACACACGCATCTTCCTCTTAGCCGCCTCCTCGACAGCGAACTTGATCGTGTCGAACCAGTCCGGCGTGTTGAACGCGAGCGGTCCCGGCGGAATCGCGCAGCCGGCGTCGAAGATCGTCACGCCGCCCAGGCCTACCGCCGCCATTGCGTCGAGGTCGGCCACGATGCCCGCACGCGAGACGTTGCCGTTCATCCAGTGCCACCACACTTCGGGACGGGCCGAGTCGGGCGGCGCGCGGAACGTCGCGAGCAGATTGTCGTCTGCGGCAAGTCCGGTTCCTGTTGCCGCCATCGTCGCCGCCAGACAGATGCTGGCTATCGAGTTTCTCGTATGTTTCATGCTCATCCTTTCAGATCATTGGCACAACCGCGCGGACACCGATCCGAACTTCAACGAAATGTCGAGACGCTGGGGAATCCGGCTTCCCTCCTTCGAAAACGCGAACCTCGCCGTCTCGGCGCCATCCTTGTCTAGCAGGGCAAAGACGCCAGACATGACCTTGCTACCGTTTGCCGTCTCGACATCCTCCTCGCCCTTGTACACGAGCGACTGGTCCCTGACCTTCACGCCAGAGATGACGGGAACGCCTAGACGTGCACCAGGGGCCAAGCGTGCGACGTCGAGGCGGCGCGCGTGGAAGAGCAGGCTCACGAGATCGAAGACCTGCTCCGTACGCCTCGTGTCGCCGACATCCACCTTCCCGCTGGTGAAAGTCCGCCTGGACGAGACGGCGCACCCGCCTTCTGGCGGATAGGAAAACACGGACTCCTCGTCGTAGACGCGGCTTCCCTCCTCCGCATGCTTCTCGAAGCGCAGCGGCTTCAGCTCCGGCGTGAGGCGCGTGGCCATCCGCACGTCAAGGTGATAGAACATTTCCACCACGGACGACGCCTTGAGCGATAGCGTCGCCTCGAATGTCCCCTTCTCCTTTTCCGAGACGGCGAGATTGGCCGTGCCGGCCTTTACGGTCACGAGTCCCTGCTTCAAGTAGAGGACGTAGCTGATCTTCTCGCCGTCGGCAATCCGTGGTGCCTGCGCAAGCGCAGTCCCACATGAAATGGCGACGGCGATTGAGGACACTATCGCGCCATGATGCGAGGCCTGGCTCATTTCTCAAACCGGATCTTTCCGAGCCTGTAGCGACGGTGGCCGTCGCAACCGGCGAGCGGCAGCTCGTAGACCGGGGTCCCGTCCACCTTGCCCACGGAGACGTACACGTCGAACTCGCCGTGGCTGAACGTCGGCGCCGACCAGCGGCCCAGCACGCACTCGAATCCATGCGCGGTTGGCGGTGCCTTGCCGGGCTCGCCGACCTTCAGCTTGCGCAGATTGAACTTGTCGTCAGCCAGCACGGCCATGATGCGGCCCTCTGCATCCTTCACCGTAAGGCACGGGAACGCGTCAGCGTAGCATGGCGCCACGCCGGCGTTGGCCCACGTCCATGTCACGCCGAGCGGACGCGCTTCAGGCCCCACATGGACGACATCTGGCCACGACGCCTCGCGCAGCTGGAACCTGTAGCCGAGGCGGAGGTTGATCTTGTCGATCGCATCACGATTCTCGTCGAGGAGCTTCTTTGCAGGACCGTGGATCGACATGTAGCTCGCGTGCATCTCCTCCACGCTCTTCACGAGCAGGTCCTTCGACCACGCGCCGCGCTTGACGGAACCGATGTAGTGTTCGTGCTCCAGCACCACCGGCAGCGTCCGCCAGTAACGCTCCGCCTGGTCGGCATGGTACCAGCTGTTCGGCGGGTTTGCGACGAGCACGGAGTCGTCGCGCCAGCCTACCCCCTTCTCGCGCGCGTAGTCGAGCAGCGGATAGTTGCCGCTCCTGTTGGACGGGCCGGACACGTCGTCAGAGATGACGAGCTGCGTGCGAAGGAAACACTTCACGTGAAGGTCGATGTGCTTCTTGACGTCTACGTTCATCTTCTCCTGGGGCACCTTCGAGGACATGAGCGTGTGCCCCTCGCCCCAGAGGCCGTAGGTGCCGATGTCCATGAACGCCACCTCTGGCCGACCATCGTAGCGACTGGCGAACGCCTTGAGGAAGTTCTCTAGCTTCTCCAGAAAGATGGGATCGGCGAACTCGGGATCCACCAGCTTCCCTTTCTCGTCGGGCCCCTTTCCCCAAGTCCAGCGGACTCCCTTCGCGCCAGCGTCGAACACCCACTTGGGCGTGGCGTATTCCAGCCAGCTTTCGGAACAGGTGATGCGGAAGGCGATCTGCCCGCCACGCTCGATCCAGCGCTGAGCCGGCGTGTCGAGCGCAGACCAGTTGTACACGCCCTCCTCCGGTTCAAGATACGCCCACGGTATGCGCAGGTAGCAGGCAGAACAGCCAGGGAACCACTCCATCGCATCGCCCGGCTCGATGGTTGAGCCGTAGTTGCGAGGCACGTTCGAGTAGTAGTGCATGGTCCATCCCATGCCGGGGTTCACGAGAGCGCGCCCGTCGTCCGTCGGCCTCACCGTCATGCGCCCGCCGTCCGCGAGGGACGCCGCGGCGGCGCAAGCCGCCGTTACCGCGATCCATATCCGCCTTGCCATGTCATTCTCCTTTTGCCGCGTCGAAAAAAAGAATCCCGGCTTGCCGTAGCGCAGAATCCCTGGAACCTATTGTCCCAAGTGGGCACCCCCACGCGCGGCGCGCACGCCGCACGCTTTAGGCTCCCGTCAAAAAACGAAGGTCAGAGAAATACGCTGCCGAGTCCGCGTGCAAGCCAGGACCCACGATGCAAAGATCAATTGTCCCGGACGTCTACCTGGAGCGTCGTCTTTAGCGCTTCCGCGATCTTCGCGAACGCGCGGTTCACCTCGTCGTCGGTCAGCGTGCGGTCAGGCGCGCGGAACGCGAGCGAGTAGGCGAACGAACGGCGGTCCTTGCCGATGTCCTTGGACGTGAAGATGTCGAAGATGGAGACGTCGATCAGCTCTGGCGGCGCCGCCTTGCGGATGCACTTCACCACGGCCTCGTGCGTGACTCCAGCGCCGGCGACGAACGCGATGTCGCGCTTGACCATCGGGAACGCCGGCACCGGCGACACCTTGCCGACGGCGTCGAACCGCTTGAGGAGCGGCGCGAGGTCGAGCTCGGCGAGAGCCATCTGCGTCGTGAGGCGGAACGGATGGCGCAGCTTGGCGGACAGCACGCCCGCCACGCCGGCAGGACGGCCGTTCACGACGATCGCGAGCGACGCGCCCGGCGCGAACGCAGGATGCTCAGCCGCGCGGAACTCTAGCTTACCCACGTGCACAGCGGCAGCCAGGCGCTCCACCGCGCCCTTGATCCAGAGCAGCGCCTCCTCCACGCCCACGGCGCGGCGGCGGTCGAGCGCTCCACGCCCGACAGGTCCCGCGAACCCGAGCGAAAGTCGCTCGGCCTCGAACGGAGTGCCGTCCTTTGCCTTGCCGAACACGCGGCCCATCTCGAAAAGCTCGGCCGTCTCCAGCTGGTGGGTGGCGTTGCGGCCCAAGGAGCCCATCAGCTGCGGCAGGAGCGAATCGCGCAGGACTCCGTATTCGGCGCTCACCGGATCTGGCAGCGCGAGGCGCATGGCCTTCGTCTCCGGCCGCGCGTCGAACGCGTCAAGCTCGCCTGCGGAGAGGAACGAGTAGTGCATCGCCTCCGTGAAGCCCAGCGCAAGGCACGTCTCGCGCACCTTCTCCTTCGCGCGGAACGGCGCATCGGAAAGCGGGGATACGCTCGGCGCAGACGGCATCGTGTCAGGAATGTTGTCGAGCCCGTACATGCGGGCGATCTCCTCCACAAGGTCAGCCTCGAGCTGGATGTCCCAGCGCCATGACGGCACGCCGAACGTGGCCGACTTGGCGGCGGCGAAGAGCTTGCCGGGGGCGTCGTCGCGGCACGTGAAGCCGAGACGCCTTAGAATCACGACCATCGCGTCGTTGCCGATCGGGATGCCGATAAGGGAACGCGCGCGGTCGAAGTCGATCGATACGTCGGCGTTCAGCGGCTTCGTGCGGTTGTCCACGTCCACCACGCCCTTCGCCACAACTGCCTTGCCGTACTTCTGCAGCAGGTGCGCGGCGCGACGGCTCGCCCAGTCGGCGAGATCCTTGTCGACGCCGCGGATGTAGCGGTAGCTGGATTCCGTGCCGAGCCCAAGCTTCGTGGCCGTGTACTTCGTGGATGTCGGTTCGAAGAGCGCGCTCTCGATCAGCACGCGGTCGGTGCCGGCCGCGATCTCCGAGCCTTCGCCGCCCATCACGCCGGCCACGGCGCTTGGCTTTTCCGCGTCTGCGATCACGAGCATCGACTCGTCGAGCTTCCGCTCCACCCCGTCGAGCGTCTTTATCGTCTCTCCGGGCTTCGCGTCGCGCACTACGATCTCGCGGCCCGCGAGCGTGCGGTAGTCGAACGCGTGCATCGGCTGGCCGCACTCGAGCATCACGTAGTTCGTCACGTCCACGAGGAGGCCCAGCGAGCGGACGCCGCACGCCTCAAGGCGAGCGCGCATGAAGTCTGGCGAGGGACCGTCCTGCACAGAGGTGACGACGCGCGCGGTGTAGCGCGGGCAGCGCACGGCGTCCTGCACCGTAACCTTCACCTCGGCGTTGACGTCAGTATCGGATTCCTCAAAGTCGATCGCCGGCATCTTGAGAGGACGCCCGAGGATCGCGCTGTACTCGCGCGCGAGGCCTATGACGCTCAGCGCGTCGGGCCTGTTCCACGTCACCTCGATGTCAAACACCGTCTCGGGCTTCTCGCAGCCGACGACGTCACGAAGGAACGCGCCGACCGGCGTCTCCGGCGGCAACTCCATGATGCCAGCGTGGTCGCCGCCTGGCAGCGCCAGCTCCTTCGAGCTGCAGAGCATGCCGAACGACTCCACGCCGCGCAGCTTGCCCTTCTTGATCTTGAAGCCTCCGTCGGGGATCACGGCGCCGATCTTGGCGAAGGCGGTCTTGATGCCCGCGCGGCAGTTAGGCGCGCCGCACACCACCTGCCACGTCTCCTTGCCGTCGGTGACGGTGGTCACGTGGAGATGGTCGCTGTCTGGATGCGCCTCGCACGTCTTCACCTCGACGGCGACGAAGAAGTCGGAAAGCGGCTCCGGCCCGGATGTCTCTATGCCCTCTACCTGCAGTCCGCTCCTGGTCAGGCGCTCCGCGAGCTCCTGCACCGGGATGTCGGACACGTCCACATACTCATTCAGCCAGCTGATCGGCAGTTTCATCTTTCTTGACTTCTTCCTGGATTTCGACCTTGGGTTCTTCCACCTTCGGTTCTTCTTGAGATTGTTCAGCAATTTCGGGAGGGATGCGCTCCTGCGCGTCCGCAGACTCTCCCGTTCGCGCGGGAGCGCGACCCTCCCCCGCTGCGCGCCTCTGCTGCGCGTGCTTCGGGAACTTCGCGGGAACCGTTAGCGCCCCGTCGCTGAAGCCGATGAGATGCCCCTTCTCCACGAGCCAGGCGATGTGCGACTTGATCTCCGCCGCCTTCTTCTCGTCGCCGGCGGCAAGCGCGGCCAGCAGCTCTGCGCGGGTCGTCTCCCCGTGATCCTCGACGAACTTCACCAGCGCGGCCAGCTCGGGAATCGCGTGCGCCGTGTCGAGCGGCGTGGGCTTCACCGCCACCACGAACTCCGGCCCGCGCGGATCGTTCGCCCGGAAGAACTCGAGCTTGCGGTGGTGGAATGCGCCGTGCAGCGCGAACGAGAGGTTGCGCGGGCGGCGCTTCTCGAACTCGAAGGCGTCGCGGCACGCGAAGAGGAACGCGCGGTCGGTCGCCTTAAGCGCCTGGTCGGCAGGCACGTCCACCGCCTTTGGCGACGACATCAGCGACGGCGCGATCTGCATGCGGAAATCCATCTCCGCCGCCTCGCGCTCCACCGCAGGAGCCTCCGCCTCGCCCTTCTTCTTGAAGACCACCTTCTTCGTGGCGGACTGCCGCCAGGCCTCCACGGCCTCCTGGTCGCGCACGATCTCGATGCGCGCGCGGTACGCGGCCTCGCTCATGTTCGGGTAGCGCGTGCGGATCATCTCGCGGATGCGCGCGTCGTATCCGTGCAGGTTTGGCGGTCCCAGCAGCTCGCCGCTCAAACCGCACTTCGCCACGCAAGTGAACGCGCCCTTAGGTGGCTCGCACTCGACCTCCTCCGATGTCCAGTAGTCGCCAAGGTGCGCCGCCAGCAGGTGCGCCGCCAGCTCGTCTTCGGAGAACGCCACGGCGCCGCAAGCCTTGCACTGGTGGAAGGTCACGGCCGTCTCACCGCGAGGGGTGACGCGCAGCATGCACGAGCCGGGGTTTTCGAGGAACAGGCGCTCCAGCTGGCGCATCGGATAGGCGAGATGCGAAGTCTGGATCTTGCGGATGATCCCTCCCAGGTCCTTCTGGTTCGGCAGAATCCGCACCTCTGCGTCGAGGGGCTTCACGAACTGACGCGGCTCGCGGCGCGGACCGCGATCCCCATCGTTTGCGCGGGGGCGCGGCCCTCCCGAGAAACGATCCCTGTCGCCAAAGCGGTTCCTATCTCCAGAACGCTGTCCTCCTGAGAATCGCGGCTTCCCCGAATGATCGTCATCGCGGGAGGGACGCGCTCCTGCGCGTCCGCGGGCGGGACGGTCGTCCCGCTCCTCGCGCGGCTCGAACCGCGCGTACCGCGACTTGTCATCCGGCTTGCCCTTGGCCCAGTCCGGCGTGAAATCAAAGGAGCCGATGCCGCTCAGGTCAACAGCGCCCGCGTCTTGTTCTATGTCTTCTTCTGCCATCTTCCGACCTCCGGGGAGAATATCCCGTGAAAGTTGCGCGTAAATTATCCTCTATCGGGGCGCGAAAGTCAACACCCAACACGCGGCGATTGTCATTGCCGCTCTGGCATGGGGATCGGCTCACCCTTCAGCTGCTTCGTGAGGCATGGCTCCTCGTAGCAGCCGTAGAACGTGGCGTTGAGGTCGATCCATGTGGCGATGACGCGCATCTCGGCGTCCGTGAGCATCTTCCCGTGCTTGCCGCGAGAGAGTTTTCCCACAAGGCCTGACCCGAGCGCGTTCACGCCAGGCCCTTCCGGCGTCGTCTGCACGGGGTTGTACTCCACCCAGCACGGCACCATCGGCGCGGGTCGGCCCCAGCGGTCCTTGCCCATGCGCACCTTCCACCACTGGAACGGCTTCTCGAACTTCATCGCGTTGGGCTTGCGCCCCGTAGGCTCGTCTGTGAAGCAGAGCGTGGCGTACGACCGCGTGAACGGCGCGGAGTACTGCAACGGCCCAACCTCGACGACATGCGACTTCTGCCCGAAGCGCGGATCTGGCGTGCGCGTGAGCGCAATGCCCTTCGGCGGCTTTTCGTCGTTGTGGCAGCTCGCGCACTTCGCGTCAAGGATCGGCTGCACGTTCTCGACGAAACCCCATGGGCGTCCCGCCTCGGGCGTGCGGACAAGCTCGCGCGCCGGCTGCTTCAGCGCACCTGAGATCGGCCCGTACGAGACCTCGCGCTTCGACTCGTGGCATCCGACGCACGACACGCGCTCGCCCGGCATGAGCGACGTCGTCGAGCGCATCGTACGCCACGCGAACCCGTCCTTGTCCAGCACCTGGAAGAGGATCGGCGTCTCGGCCGGCACGATGAAACGCGCAGATCCGTCCGCCTCCAGCGGCGCGGTACCCAGCACGGCGCGGGCGTTCTCGTGCCCGCCGCGCCCCGTGTTGGGCCGATACTGGTCGGGCGCCGTGCGCGGGAATATCTGCACCACACGCACCTCCTTGAGCGAACCCGGTACGGCGTTCGTGAGGCCCCTGTACACGTTCGCGAGGAACACCTCGCCCTTCTTCTCAGCCGCGAGCTTCCGGTCGAACTGCGACTCGAGCTTCGGCGGCACCGGACGCGCCACGAGCGGCTGCGGCGAGCAGGCGCACAGGCAGCCGTCGCGCCACAGCACCTCGCGCCGTCCGTCCGCAGAGAGCACGTACAGGCCCAGCGCGTCGCTCGGGGCGGGACGCGACGGCTCGTACTGCATCGGCGCGCGGCTCCAGCAGACGAGGAACAGGTCCTCGCCGTACGGATGCGGCGAGTTGTACCAGTCGTTGTGCGCGGATGGCGAGGCGTCGTCGTAGTCGTGCTTGTTCCTGTCCTCGCACTCGGGATAGTGTCCGGGCGTGATATGCGTCACCGCCGCCTCGCTGTTCTCGTCCACTGATGGGTCTATCAGGACCAGCGGACCGCCGGCGAGAGCGTGGTGCGCCGAGGCAACGCAGGCGATCTTCCGCGAGCCAGGAATCGCGCGCGGCTGGAACGTGCAGTGCGGGCTCGGCGTCTCGTTGCCCCAAACGGCCTTCGGGTTCGTGCCGTCCGGCCGCATGCTCCACAGGTTCTGGTGGCGCACCGCGTCGCGGTCGATGTAGTCCCAGCGCGCGAACAGCAGCTCGCCGTTGTTCGCCATCGTGGGAAACCACTCGGCAACGTCGTTCCACGAGAGCTGGCGGATGTCGCTTCCGTCCGGCCTCATCCTGAACATCGTGTACGCCTGCCAGCGGTTCGAGTAGCCGTACCAGAAGCAGCGGCTCTGCGAGCGCCTGCGCGACGACATGAACGCGATGTCGCCGTCCGGCAAAAACTCCGGCATGAAGTCCTCGTACACGCCGCGCGTGAGCTGCTTCAGGCCCGTGCCGTCCATGTTGACCGCCCAGAGGTGATAGTAGTGGTCGTCCGCGCCCTTCTCGTTCACTGGCATCGAGTAAGGGTCGAGCGGACCATCCGTCTCCACGAACGCGAAGAGCGCGCGCGAAGCGTCGTACGAAAGGCGCGGCTCCAGATAGCAGCCGCGTGGCATCCGTCCCGCGATCACATCCCTCGTCTTGAGCGACCGTCCCGGCGCCTCCAGCACAAGCAGGCTGCCGCCCGGACGCTGCCGCCAGCCGAAGTACTGCGCCACGCAGTGGTTCCACGTCGGCGGACGGCGCGTGTTGAAGAGTATTCCTTTCTCAAGCGTGGCCTTAAAGCGCGGATCGGCCAGCAGCGCCGCACGCGAAGCGAACCGATGCCGCAGGTAGTCGCTCCATCCTTCCGCAGCGCAGTTCCACTTCCCGTCGTCCTGCACCCACTCCGAGACGACCGTCACCCACAGGTCTGGCGACATTCCTTCCGTCTTGGCAAAGAGCTGCGGATTCGCGCGCGCCGCAGCCTGCAGTCCCGCGAGCCACGTACCGTCGAACGTGAACGCAAAGGCGTCCTTGCCCAACACCGCGAGAGTGTCGTCCTTTCGCTCGTACGACCAGTCTCCGTCCGCGCACCCCAGCACATAGCCGCCGTAGCCGTCCTCCGGGTTGCCGTCCACCACCACAACAAACGGCAACAGCTCGCTTGCAGGCGGTAGCGTGTCGCGGAAGAGGCGTCCATCCTTGCCCATCGAGTAGACGCGCGGCTCCGTGACCGGCGGCTTGTCGGGGAAACGTCCCTTCCACAGGCTGCGCGGATCGCCACGCAGCTTCGGCGCCCGCCGTGCGGCGGCGGCATCTGCCCACGAGAGCGCAACGCGCCCCGGGGACTTCTCCACATGCGAGAACGCGAGCGCGGCCTTCTGACCGCTCCAGCGGCGCGGAATCGGGTTGTCAAGCGACGCCGCCTTCGGGTCCGCATCGCGCGGCGGCAGATATTCCCATTCGGCGGCAACGAGATTCGATGCGCAAGCAGCAACCAGCGCCACGCAAACGGTAAAAGATTTCATTTCAGCATTCATAATGGTCCAAGCCCTCGGCGGCAAGTATACCAAATTTGTCGGTTAGCGGTTGGTGGCCGATGCGGGAGGATCGCAATTATTGCGACCTGTCATTTACGATTTGGCCCGAATGCACGCGACACCATGTCCTGCGATTGTGGTATAATCCGCCCATGCCCAACGGACAAGAGCCAGCCAACAAGGTCCCATTCGCCATCCCGCGCGTGCTCGCGTGGGAGGTTACGCGGCAGTGCCCGCTCAAGTGCCGCCACTGCCGCGCTGGCGCAGCCAACGTACGGTACGCCGACGAGCTGTCCACGGACGAATGCCTCCGCGTGATCGGGAGCCTGCCGCCACTCATGGTCATCTGGACGGGCGGCGAGCCGATGCTCCGCCCTGACATCCTCGACCTCGTGCGCCACGCGACGGCGCGCGGCCTGCGCAGCGTCATGGCCCCATGCGGCATGCTCGTCACAGAAGAACGCCTGCGCGCGCTAAAGGACGCAGGCGTGATGGCGTGTTCCTTCTCGCTGGACGGGCCGGACGCCGCCTCGCACGACGTCTTTCGCGGCGTGCCCGGCGCATACGAGAACGTGACGCGCGCCATGCGCATCGCACGCGCCATCGGCATGCCCTTCCAGGTCAACGCCACCATCTCCAGCCTGAACGCAGACAGTCTCGACGACCTCTACGCGCGCGCCCTCGAGCTCGGTGCCGCAAAACTTGACCTCTTTTTCCTCGTGCCCGTAGGACGCGGCAAGGGGATCGCCGACCGAGCGCTCTCCCCGGAACAGACCCGCCAGACGCTAGACTGGGCGTTCCGCAAGTCGAAGGAAGGCCCTCTCGCCATCAAGGAGACATGCTGCCCGTCAGCCCCCGCATACTGGACCGAATGCGGCGGCGAGGCCGCATGCGGACCTCGCCCATGCGGATGCCTGGGCGGACGCGGATTCGCATTCCTTTCGCATGTCGGCGATCTCCAGACGTGCGGCTTCATAGAGAAGCCGTGCGGGAACATCCGCGACTTCGACTACGACCTCCGCGCGCTCGCCGCCGCAGCCGCAAATCCGCTCGGCGAACGAGGCAGCTGCCGCGGCGTCATCGCCTGACGGCCGCAAGCGCTTCCCAGAACGGCGCGAGGAACGTCTCCTCGTCAGTTACCGACATGCCGAGCGTGATCGTAGGCTTGTTTGCCCCGTGGAAATCACTTCCCGCCGTCACGACGAGACCGAGCGCGTACGCCGTGCGCAAGTGCAGGATCGTCTCTTCCGGCGTGTTGGCCTGATACTCGGCCTCCACGCCGTCCAGCCCGATGTCCTTCAGCCGCGAAAGGCCTGCCTTGAGGTCGTCAGCGCCAGAAGCCCAATAACGCGGATGAGCCATGACCGCTACTCCGCCCGCGCGGTGTATGACATCGATCGCACGCGCCTGCGTCGGACGATAGCGAGTCACGTAGGCGAGTCCACCGACGTCGACGTAGCGGACGAACGCATCGTCGATGTTCACCGCGAAGCCCTTCTCGACAAGAGCGCGCGCGAAGTGCGGCCGAGCCACGATTTCCCCGTTCGCGTACTTCTCTACCTCCTCGGCAGTGATCGGGATGCCCAAGCCGTTGAGCTTCTCTATCATCTTGGCGTTGCGCTCCCTGCGCCCGGCGCGGATCTCCTCCAGGAAGTCCGCAAGGCACGCTGCGTCTGGATCGATGCCAATGCCCAGCATGTGGAACTCCCCGTGTCCCGCGCCAGGCTCGACGTTCAGCTCGATGCCGGCGAGCCGTCGGCCTGTCACGCCGAGGCGCTTGCATTCGGCCAGAAAGCGCGCGCAGCCGTCGCAGTTGTCGTGGTCCGTCAGGGCCATCGCCGAGAAGTCGCGGCCCATTCGCGCCAGCGCCTCAGGCGTCTCCGTGCCGTCGCTGGCAATGCTGTGCAGGTGGAAGTCGATCATGCCGATTCCCTCGTGCGCGCCGGCTCACTGCTTCCGCACGAGACGCCAGCCGGGCGGCGCCGAGAACTTCTCGTCGGTCTTGCCGTCCTTTTTCGTCCAGCCGTACGTAACCGAGCCTCCGGGCACGGGAAGCGCGGCGGAGCAGGATTCCAGCGGCACGTCAGTCGCCTGCACCGTCACCACCTTAGTACGCGCGTCGATTGCGGATATGCCGAGCACGTTCTTCACGTAGAACACCGCAGCATGGCTCGCGAAGCCGTGGTTGCAGCTCGCGTGCGGCGTGTCGTTCTCCCACAGCGTGCCCGTGCGCTCCGCCATGAACGAGAAGTAGCCCTTCGTCTCTTCTAGCAGCTGGCGGCCAAGCCCGGCGCGAGAGAGAAGCTCGAGGCGCAGATAGTTGCCGATGAATGCGTTGGAGAAGTATATCTCAGGATGCTTCTTCGTCTCCTTGCGCTGCGGGCCGAAGTCCGTGAGCAGCGTCTTCCACAGGTCAGGATAGAGCTCGGGAGTCGCCGTGCCGAACATGAACGCGTAGTACTGGCACGTCTCCGTGCACTTGCCGCTCAGCTTGAGCGTGCCGTCCTTCTGCCGCACTGCGTTGTCGCAGAACCAGCTGCCGGTCCACGACTGCTTCCGCACCGTCTCGCGCACCTTCTTCGCCTCTGCCGCCAGCTCGGGCATGCCGTAAAGCCGGTCCATGCAGTCAAGCACCTCGGCCCAAGTCATGTTGGACGGGTAGTTCACGTCCTGCACGAGCTTGTTGGCCATGCTCCACTCCACGAACACCCACGCGGGCAGCTTCTCTAGAAGGCCGTCAGAGTTGCGGAACGTCTTGAGGTAGTCGATGAGCTTCACGAGGCGCGGCTTGAGCGCGTCCACCGTCGCGCGGTCGCCGCTACGCGCCAGGTACTCGTCCACCTCGATCACGAACCACATCGCCCAGTTGGGGATGAAGTTGTGGTTGGGATGGTCGGACGGATAGCACATCGGGATCGCGCCGTCTGGCAGCTCAGGGAAGGACTTGGGCAGGATGTAGTTCTGGATGAACAGGCGCTCAAGGTCCGTGTTGCCGGTGAAGAGGAGGTTGCACCGGCCCGTGAAGAAGCTGTCGCACAACCAGCCCGCGCGCTCGCGGCTCGGACAGTCCGTGAACACGTCCACGGCGTTCTGCGCGAACGTCTCGCGCGCCGCGACGAATATCTTGTCGAGCGCCGGGTCGGACGACGAGAACGACGCCTTCTTGGCTTCCGGGTTCTTGTAGCCGCGCACGTATGCGTCGGACAGCTCGAAGTCGCCGCCCAGCGCGAACACGTGCAGGTAGCGGAACGTGTAAGGCTCGAACGCCTCAAGGCGGTAGCGCCCAGGCTGGAGGTCCCACACGATGCCGTTCGCCACGCCGTAGCGTAGCGGGTTCACCTTGCCGTCCTGCAGTATCTCGTCGAACGCCATCCACAGCCGCCCCGGCTTCGTGCAGGAGACGGTGACGCCCGGGAATCCCGACTCGTTGAAGCCGACGTCGAAGATGAATCCGCTGCCGTCTGGAAGAGCGGCCCTGCCGTTGCAGGACACCTTGCCGTCGAGGAGCTGCACATCCACGTGCTGCAGCTCTCGCCAGATGTTGACCTCCAGCGTGTTCGCCTCGTAGAGCTTGAACGTCGGCTCGTGGTCGTCCACAGAGCGGATGGGGCGGTACTTGATCTGGTCCTTCCTGCTCACCTTCGTCGCCGCGATCGGCGCGGAGAGCCTCGTCAGGGGGAAGTCCGGCAGCGGCGCGATGCGCTCGACGAGCGGAACGGCCGGCTGCTCCGCAAGCGGGAGCGCCTTGCCTCTCCAGCCGATCGCCAGACGGTACGCCTCGCCGAACGCGCGCTGGTAGCTGTAGCGCGAGCATTTCGTCACGCGCGGCATCTCGCAGGCCTTGAAGCAGGCCGCCCCGAACTCGCACTGCGCGCAGCTTTCCTTCCCGCACGTCGCCGCCAGCACGCGGTCGCCAACAACCACCTCGGCCTGCAGGAAGCCGGGCCACTCCGCGATGTAGTAGTTGTTGCAGTTGTAGGCCGAGACCTCGATCGACAGGTCGTTCCGCCCTTCCCTCGCGTCGAGCGGCCACTCGTCCACGCGGAAGAATCCCTTCGCCGCCCTCGCCGGACCGTATCCCGCGAAATCGCCGTTCAGGCAGATGCGGTACACGGACGATCCCGTCACGCGCAGGATCGGCTTCTCGCCGTCCTTCGCCTCGAATGACGCGCGGAACACGACAAAGTCGTTCATGCGCGTCTCGCGGCCTTCCGGCCACACTGGCTTCGCCGCACGGAACGTCGGCGCGGCCGCGCAAGCGGCGGCGAGCAGCGCCGAAAACAGGAGAATGCAGCCGGATCCCAATGACCGGGCCGAGGAGACATGGTCAATCGCAATTTTTTTCATGCCGCGATTATACCATATCGCGGGCTACCCGCCAGCGAGAAAATCTGACGCCGTCATCTTTCCAAGAAGTCTAGAATATGGTAAATTTACGCCAAGTAAACTTGTATCCAGATTATGCGTACCGCATTGGCGGTGCGCGACGAACGAGGAAGGCAAGCAGAATGAAGAGCATGAAGTTGGTTGGAAGCGCATGTGCGGCGGCGTGCTGCATGGCGATGACGGCGTCAGCAGGCGTCGTTGGATGGTGGCGTTTCAACGGCGAGGGTGCGAACGTGCCGAACGTGGCCGCGACGGCAGACGGTCTGCCCGACGGCACGCCCCGCGATACGGACGGCACGATCATGTCTTGCATACACGGCGCAAACCCCGTGTACGGCAGCGATGCGTCCAACATGCCCACGGTGACCGACCACTTCCAGCAGGTCGCGCCGCGCCTCATCGACCAGCGCACGGCGTCCGGTGCGTCCAGCGGCACCGTCTACTCCGGCGGCAAGACGCTCCATTTCGGGGCGGATGGTATCGGCGGCGGCGTGTTTGTGCCCTACAACGCGGCGTTCAACCTGCCCACCTTCACAATTGAAGTCTTCGCTCGCATCCCGGCCGAGGCCGCCAGCCGCAGCAACGAACTGTTCCCCCTCGTCCAGTTCGGCCGCGACATGGTCGATGGCTGGCTTTTCGCCGTCTACCAAGGCTACCCGTTCGTGAGGGCCACATATACAAAGACATCCGACGGCGGTGTACAAACAAAAAGCTCTACCACCTCAAAGTCGACCAGCTACATGAAGGACATGCCGTCGCTCTTCGACGGCAAGTGGCATCATCTCGCGTTGCGCATGCACAACCTGAACGCCGGGCAGATTACCGCCGAGTTCTTCGTGGACGGCGTGAAATGCGGCGGCACGACCATGTATGATTGGAACGGCTGGTACTTCACCGGAGACTGCCCGCTCGCCATTGGCAGCCAGCCGTACGGCGTAGCCGCGCGTACTTTCTGGGGCGACATCGCCGAGGTGCGCATCACGAACGAGATGCAAGACGACAACGTCCTGTTCGTGCCGCTTGTGAAAGGTCCGGCGGACGACGACACGGCCCTTCTGCTCACTTTCGACAGCGCGGCAAAGGGAATCGGCTTCGACCGCCAGTATAAGGTTTGCTGTTTCTCTGATGCCACGCTCGCCGTCCAAACACATACAAACTACGTTTGGTGGGCACGGAACTGGAACGTCCATAATGCCGCCTACAACAATCCCTACGTGCCGCGCTGGTTCCCGTTCGCCAATGTCTACACCGAGTTTGGCATCGCCGACTACTATAGCGAGGGACTCACTCCAACGCTCTCGACTAACGACACATGGGGCGACACCTACGGTATTGACGAGTCGCTCTTCGCCAACGCCGGTTCGCTCTACATCCCCACGTACCAACCTGCCGGACGGGCCGCGCCCGGTACGGACGTAGTCAACGTTCCCGATCCCATCTGCCAGTTGCCTTCCGGAGACTTCACCATTGAGTGTGTCCTCAAGACGGAAGCCTCCAGCACGACGGAGGCTGACACTTTCATCAACTGCCCATTCCTGAAATGGTGCATCTACAACAATAGAGTCTTGGCGCGCGGATATAAAAACAACGGCTCTGGCAGCATCGAAGACATCACGTCTTCTTCCGTCGCAGACGGTAACTGGCACCATGCGGCGGTGGTCTACAAGTCCGGCGTTCTCTCCCAGTATGTCGACTACAAGAAATGTTCGCTGACGAAGACCAATACTCTCTACGTCGGTTCCATCGGCACTGGCAGTCGCTTCGTTATCGGCGCTCAAGATCGCGGTTTCGCCACTGGTGGAGGTGGTGCGCAGGCATTCCGAGGCAAGATCGACGCCGTGCGCATCACGCGGCGCGCGCTCACGCCGGGCGAGTTCCTTTCCACGCGCTCGGATGACAAGCTGATGACGGTGTCGTTCGACGATGCCGAACATCCCTACGCGCCGGGGCAGACTGGCGCTATTGCGCCGAACGAGGGCGTGGCGGGTGCATTGTCGGGCGGCGAGCAGCCGCTGATTGTGCCGTCGCGCGGTGGATGGTACGTGATGGACGGAGAGAACGGCACGAATAAGGTTGAATGCGGCAAGGCCGTCCAATTCGCAGGTAGCTCGCTCTACTGGCAGAACGCCACGCTGCTTGAGCGCAAGGCGGTCACCGTCGAGTTCTTCGCCAAGTTCACAAATCTCTGCAATGGTGTCAATCTCGTGCGGTGCGTCAAGAGCAATGCGGCTGGCGGGACGCTCAACTGGTCTATATGGAAAACCAACGGGAACCTGCAATTCGCCGTCATCCCGGTCAAGAGCGACGGAACGCTCGATTCCCAAAAAGGCTCCAACATGGTCAC
>CACXPT010000036.1 GCA_902769585.1 uncultured bacterium | reverse complement strand
ATCGAGGCCGTGAACTTCAAGGATCGCGATTTCGACGCGACGCTCGTCTTCGACGGCAAGAACGAGGTCAAGGCGACGTTCCGCAACTTCCGCGCGACGGTCAAGGTCCCCGACTTCAAGCTCTGGTCCCCCGACTCCCCCAACCTCCACACGGTCGCGCTGGGAGGGTCGCGCTCCCGCGCGACCGCAACGGACGCGCAGGAGCGCGTCCCTCCCGTTTCGGCTCGCTTCGGCATCCGCACAGTCGAGGCACGTAACCGCCAGATCTTGCTCAACGGCAAGCCGATCTTCCTCAAGGGCTTCAACCGGCACGAGACGCACATCGAGTTCGGTGCGGCCACGCCTGATTCCCAGATGCTGCGCGACCTTCAGCTCATCAAGGACGTCGGCGCGAACTTCATCCGCGGCGCGCACTACCAGCAGGCGCAGCGTTTCCTCGACCTCTGCGACGAGGCGGGAATCATGGTGTGGGAAGAGTCGCTCGGATGGGGGAATGGGAAGAGCTACACGATGCACCTTGACAAGGTGGACGAGCTGGCGGATCCCGAGTTCTTGGCTGCGCAGGTCCACCAGACGCGTGAGATGGTGCGCGCGAGCTTCAACCATCCGTCCGTCATCCTCGCGGGGTTCCTCAACGAGTGCGCCAGCAACAGGAAGGGCTGCAAGGAGCTGATCGACCAGCTGATCGCGGCGATCAAGGCTGAGGACGCGGGACGGCTCGTCACGTTCGCATGCAACGGTTGGTACCGGGACATCTGCCACTCGAACACGGACGTGGTGGCGTTCAACACGTATCCTGGGACGATCCCCAACCAGCCAGGTCTGCCAGACGAGCTGGCCGAGAAGGTGCGCAACCTTGACCCGAAGAGCGACGGGTCGGCCGGCTTCAACGTCATCGCGCGGCACTTCCGCGCCCAGTATCCTGACAAGCCGATCATCGTCTCGGAATGCGGCGTGGGAGCGTTCTACGGCTACCACGATCCGATGGCGTGCGTTGGGTCGGAGGAATTTCAGGACGAGTACCTGACCGACGTGTTGCAGACGATCTGGGACAACAAGGACATCGTCGGTTTCGCCATCTGGCAGTTCTCGGACGCGCGCTCCTACCACCGCAACAGCAACAAGCACAACGGCAAGCTCTTTGGCATCAGCATCGCGGGCGTGGTTGACGCCCAGCGCCATCCGAAGAAGGCGTGGGAGACGGTCAGGCGCTACTTCCGCGGCAGTGGCCGCTAGGCTTGGCGGTTGGACTTGGTTAGCGCGTCAAGCAGGCCGGAGGTGAACCGGTCGAGGGCGGCGCGCTTGCGTTCGGCGAAGATCGGCAGGGAGAGGGGGGCGTGGTCGATTATGTCCGCCGTCTCGGCACGTATGCCGCCCCATCGCTGGCGCAGGTCGTCGAACGTGCCTATGGCGGTCTGGCTGCGGTGCTCCTCTGTGAAGATGTCGTCCTCCTTCTGGGCGAGGGCGGCACGGAGCTTACGTACGGAAATGCGGCTCCATACCGAAAAAGCCAGGCATGCGAGCGCGGCGACGGTACCGCCCGCTACCCATGCCAAGAGACCTCTCGCCGAGAACACGAACAAGTTTGCGTCCATGGCGTATGCCGTCACGAGCGCAGTCAGGCCGCCTGCCAGCACGGCCGTTGTGCTGCCGAGAAGCAGATGGCGCAGCGTGAGCTTTCGTATCTTGCGTGCGGCGTTGTTGACGACGCGCATGCGCATGGAGAGGCCGGCGAAGTCTGCGTAGGCGGCGGCGAAGACGTTGTCTGCCCTGCGGTCGGCCGGGTTGGAGAAGGTGTCCAGGAATTCCTTCCTGTGGCGGTTGAAGTCCGTCAGGTCCATGCCGCCCTGCGCCGTGCCGCGCTCCTCGCCGGAATAGGTGGTGAATATCTTGGGCAGGTCCTTCGTGCGGAGCACGCGCGAAAGGTTCCAGCACAAGGTGCCGTACGCACGCGCGAAGTCGTAGAGGCTCGTGAAGGCGTCGCACTTGTTCAGCAGGACGCGGAGCTTGAACTCCACACCGCGTAGGCAATTGGAGAATACGTTCACCGTCTCGCCGGTGGTGCCTGGCTTCTCCGGGTCGAAGAGGAAGAACACCATGTCGCAGAGTTGCGCGAGGCGCCTGACGGCCTCGCCGAAGTCGTAGTCGCGCTGCGACTCCGTGACGGCGGAGTCGATCATGCCAGGGCTGTCCACGATGTTGACGCGCTTGAGCGTCTCGCGGTTGCGCACCTTCACCTTCAGGTGCTGTAGGAACGACGGGCCAAGCGGCTCCAGGGCGCGGAACTCCTCCGGGAGCCTGGCCATGGCGGCCGGGCCTACGATGTCTTCCTCGCTCTCGCCGTAGACGATCACAGTGAAACCGTCGTCGGTGGGGGCGACTCCGGTGTCTTGCACAGTTGGTGCGCCGAGAATCCAGTTCACGAGCGACGACTTGCCGGAGGAGTGGTTCCCCAGGAAGATGACCGTCGGCGTGCCGCCAACCGTCACCGAAGGGCGGGAGAAGGTGTAGTAGTAGCTTTGCGCGAGCGGCGCGAAGCGCTTGTATGCCTTGCTGAGCTGCTTTTCGAAGCGTTCCATTTGCCAAATGTCCTTTCGTCGACGGAAATGATATCATACATCCCGCCGCGCCGCCACCATCAAACCGCATAACTTTCGTGCTTGCGGACGGCGGGCGGATGCTGTATAGTGGAGGTCATGAAACTTGAACGCATAGTCGACTGGCTTGACCGCGTGCTGGACGTGAAGTCGTTCAGCGACGTGTCCAACAACGGGGTTCAGATCGCGCGCGAGGGCGACGACGTGACGAAGGTCGCGTTTGGAGTGGACGCGAGCGTGCGCACAGTGAGGGCGGCGGCGGCGGCAGGGGCGCAACTGCTCGTGGTCCATCACGGCATCTCCTGGGGCGGCGGCATCCAGCGCCTTGTCGGCGCCACGTACAACGTGGTAAAGGCGGCGATGGACGCGAACGTGGCGCTGTACGCAGTGCACCTGCCGCTCGACGCGAACCACGCCTACGGCAACAACTACGAGCTTGCCCGCTTCCTTGGCCTGAAGAACCTGAAGCCCGCGTTCGTATATCACGGCGAGACGATCGGGGTGGTGGGAACGCTGCCGAACGGGAAGAAGGTGGGCGTGTGCTCTGGAGGCGCAGGCTGCCACGCGACGGACGCGAAGGAGCTGGGATGCGACCTCTTCATCACTGGCGAAGCGGACTGGGGCGAGACGATCGCGGCGGAGAACGTCGGCATGCAGATGGTCTGCGCCGGTCACTACCAGACTGAGACGTTCGGGGTGAAGGCGCTCGCGAAGGCGATGGCCCGCCAGCTGAAGGTAGCCACCGTGTTCCTTCCCCGCGCCGACGAGAGGTGATCGGCGCAATTCCGCACGGCGGCAATTCGAGATTGACGCGGCGGCGGCATTCTGGTAAACTACTTCCCGTTTCCGGCGAGATAGCTCAATGGTAGAGCATCAGAATCATAATCTGCTGGTTGAGGGTTCGAGTCCCCCTCTCGCCACCAACAAAAAACCCCAGCGAGCGCTGGGGTTTTCTGCTTGGCTAGATTCCGCGCTGGAGACGCTCTAGGGCTTCGATGCGGTCTTCCATGGAAGGGTGGGTGGCGAAGATGGACGCGTGTTTGCCGGCGATTCCCATCGCCTTGAGCGAGTCGGGCAGGACGCCCGGCTCGAGGTTGCCGAGCCGGCGCAGGGCCGCGATCATCGACGACGGCGTGCCGAGAAGGTTGGCGCTGCCCGCGTCAGCCGCGTACTCGCGGCGGCGCGAGAACCAGTACACGACGAGCGATGCTGCGATGCCCAGCACGATCTGCATCACGAAGTAGACGATGGTGTATATGCCGCTCGAGCCGCGCCGACGGCCCTTGCCGTCCGACGCCGCGTTCGCCGCAAGGAACGCCACCACGCGAGAGAGGAAGATCACGCAGGCGTTCAGCACGCCCTGGAGCAGCGTCATCGTCACCATGTCGCCGTTGGCCACGTGGCTCATCTCGTGGCCCAGCACCGCGCGCAGCTCCTCCTTCGTCATCTGGGCCATGATGTCTGTGGAGACCGCCACCAGCGCGTGGTTGCGGAACGCACCCGTGGCGAAGGCGTTTGCCTGCCCCTCGTAGATCGCCACCTCGGGCATCTTGACGTTAGCGCGCTCCGCGAGGTTGCGTACGGTCTCGACCAACCAGCGCTCAGCCTCGCCTTCCGTGCCGTCGATCGTCTTTGCGCCGACCGACCACTTCGCGATAGTCTTCGAGAGCAGCAGCGAGATGATGCTGCCCGTCATGCCGAAGATCAGCGAGAACACGGCCAGCGCCTCGAGGTTCAGCTCGCCGCTTTGCGCGAACGCAGCGTTTGGATCGACGCCGAGAAAGGCGCACACGACGTGGAACACCACCATCATCACAAGCATGATGGCGAAGTTCGCGACGAGAAAGAGGAATATGCGTTTCATGTCTGGCTACCTTGCTCCTTACTTGTTGAGGCCCTTGCGGGTGAGGAATTCCCACACGCGGTCCATCCACGTGAAGCTGCCCGTGCCGGGGGAGGCGGAGAACTGGAAGCAGTGTCCGCGCGTGGCGAGGGTGTGGAGGTCGCTCTGGATGCCCTTGCGGCGAAGAAGTTCCCAGATCTTCACGGAGTTCATCGCCGCCCAGCCGTCCGCGTCGCCGTGCACGAAGCACATCGGCGGCGTGGCGTCGTCGAACGAAAACTCCGGCACCGGCACGGAGTCGTCCTCGTTGCCGCCCTGGGCGTTCGGGGAATCCACGCCGTCGGTGAGCGCGTAGGCGGGGTAGATGGGGCAGGCCCACTGGAGCGTGCAGGGCTGGCGGTCGATCTCGTCGATGGGCGCGTAGGCGGGCGTCTTCGCGTTCGTGGACGTCATGAGCGTGAGGTGGCCGCCGGCCGAGAAGCCCATGATGCCGATGCGGTTCGGGTCGAGTCCGCGCGTCGGCGCCTCTGCGCGGACCATGCGGATGGCGCGCTGCGCGTCCTGCCAGCCGCTCAGGTGCTTTGGCTTGCCGAGCGGGCGCGGGCAGCGGTACATCACCACCACCACGGTCATGCCCTTCGCGTTGAGGTAGTGGGCGACGGGCGTTCCCTCGCCGTTGAAGTTGCAGAAGTTGTAGCCGCCGCCTGGCACGATCACCTGGATGGCCTTGGTCGTGATCTTCTCCGGGATGAACCACACTAGGTATGGCGCGTACTGCTGGTTCTCGGAAGGGTCTGGCGTCTTGCCTTCGGGCCACAGCATCTCCTTCTCGGTGCGGATCGTGGCGCCGGGCATGAAGCGGTGGTCCTGCGCGACGGGGCGGCCGAGCTTGCCGAGAACGCCGATCTGGCGCATGAACTCGAGCGCGCGCTCGTAGGCGGGCGCCTTCACGGGACCGTGCGGGCGGTCGGCGTCGAGGTGCAGCTCGGCGGGGATCTTCATGCGCCGGAGCTGGCGGTAGATCTGCGTGGAGCCGATGGGGGAGTAGGGATCAACGCCGCCATGGAAGAGGCACATCGGACAGGTCTTCGCGTCGAAGCGGAACGACGGGTTGAGCTTCACGTCGGGACCGTTGCCGCCGGTGGTGTTCTTGCCCTCGAGTCCGTCGGTGAGCGCGTAGGCGGGGCAGAAGGGGATGGCCCAGTTGATGTGGCAGGGAACCTTGTCGAGGTCGTCGATCGGCGCATAGGCGGGCGTGAGCGCGGAGGTGGCGAGCATCACCGAGAGGTGCGAGCCGGCCGAGCATCCCATCACGCCGATCTTCTCCGGGCTGAAGCCGCGCGCGGCCGCCATCGAACGCACGAGGCGGACGGCGCGCTGGCCGTCCTCCCACGCCGTCTGGTAGATCGGTATGCCCTTGGGACGCGGCGTGCGGTAGGTGAGGTTGACGCAGTGGATGCCGGCTTCGAGCATCTTCTGCACGAGCGGGGCGAAGGCGGGTCCGTCGCAGCAGCACTGGTAGCCGCCGCCGGAGATGATGATCATGCAGGTGTCTGTCTTGGGCGCGCCCTCGACGGCGTCGAACCACTGCACGTGCGGCATGCGGTTGGCGGCGCGGTCGAAGCCGGGCGCCTTTGCCTCTTCGGTGGTCGCCGCGATCTGGTGGTCCTGCGCGTCCGGCATCTTGCCGTCCGGCCACAGTGGAATCTTCTCGCCCATCGGCAGGGCGAACGCGGCCATGCACGCCGTAAGCGCCGTCGCCATGGCGCAAGTGACTGCTATCTTCATTCGTATCTCCTTGGTCTGGATTTGTTGCGTCGTCCGCGCATGTCGCCGGATGACGTCCCAAAGTTTACCACAACGCCCCGTCCGCCGCAATCCGCTCAGCGGCCGAAGAGCCAGAGGGCGCAGCCGACGAGGGGAGGCATGGTGAGGATGGAAAGGAGGGTCGTGAGGGAGACGAGTCCCACCGAGACGGCGACGTCGCGCTCGTAGCGGGCTGCGAACATCGTGGTGAGCGCGGCCACGGGCGCGGAGGCCGCCACGACGGTCGCCACGGCCATCGCGGGCTCTGGCGGGCGGCAGAGCCAGAGGATGCCAAGGACGGCGCACGGGATCGCGCAGAGGCGCAGCAGCCCCGCGAGGTACGCGCCGCCGCAGGTGAGGGCCGGACGGAACGAGGCTGCGCCCAGGTACCAGCCGATCACGGTCATCGCCAGGGGCGTGTTCATGTCGGCCATCATGCGCAGCGGCTCGTCCAGGACCGGCGGCAGATGGCATGAGAAGAGGAAGAAGGGGAGTCCGCAGGCTATGCCGACGCTGCCCGGGTTGACGAAGAGGGTGCGCACGCGCACGTCCTTCATGCTGCCCGCCATCACCACGAGTCCGTAGCTCCAGCAGACGAGGTTGAACACGGCCACGTAGACAGCGCCGTAGAACACGCCGTCGTCGCCGAGGAGGGCGTGCTCGAGCGGGATACCCATGAAGCCAGCGTTCGAGAAGATGACCGAGAAGCGCAGCACGCTCTCGCGGCGCTTGTCCCTGTCGCGGACGCAGAACGATGCGAGGATGCCTAGCGCATGCGTGCCTAGCGCGGCGCCGAGCGCCCACCCAAGACCGGCGAGGAGGCGTGGCTCGAAGGGACGCTCGAAGGCGTGGACGATCAGGCACGGCGTCACCACCAGCATGAGGAGGTCGACCATGCCGCGCACGACAGTCTCCGACAGCAAGCGCGTCCGGTGGCAGGCGAAACCGACTGCCATCAGCGCAAAGAGTATGCCCACCTGTTGGGCGACGACTACTAGACTTTCCAGCATGGCGGGGCACATTATACCAAATGGTTGTGGTATAATCTCGCCATGCACAGATTGCTTGTTCCAGAGGGGCTCATGGCCCAGGACACGGTGACGCCGCCGCCGGACGCGGCGCGGCACCTGAAGGTGGTGCGTCCGAAGCCGGGCGAGACGATGGAGCTTTTCGACGGGAATGGCCGCACGCGGCGATACAGGTGGGATGGCGGCACGCTGCGCGCGGACGGCGGAATCGCCGCCTTTCCGCAGCCAGCTGTGAAGATGACGCTTTTCGCGTGCGTGACGAAGGGGAGTCGCTGGGACTGGACGATCGAGAAGGCGGTGGAGCTGGGCACGGCGCGGATAGTGCCGGTCATCTCCGAGCGGTGCATCGTGCGTCTGGACGCGGACGAGCGCGCCGCGAAGGCCGAACGCTGGCGGCGGATCGCCGCCGACGCTGCGCGGCAGAGCGACGCCGTGTGGCTGCCGGAGGTGCTCGAGGCGGTGGACTTCCGCGCCGCGCTGGAACTGGCGAAGGGATGCGGCCAGGTGTTCGCTGGAGCGATCGCCGATCCGCCGCCGTCGCCGATGTGGAGCGAGGTGGCGGCGGCAACGTGTGGGGGCGAATGTCCGTCAGGACTCGGCGTGTTCGTGGGGCCGGAGGGCGACTTCACGCCTGACGAGCTGCGGGCGCTTCTCGAGGTGGCGACTCCGGTCTCGTTCGGCCCGACGATCCTCAGGGCCGAGACGGCGGCCATCTTCGGACTTTCCGTATTGGCTGCGGCGATACAGTCGATGCACCCGCCCCGCCAGGCGTGATTGTGGTATACTTGTCCCATGCAACAGGCAAGCAAGCAGACTTGGGCGTTCGATTGCGAATGGGCGCCGGACCTTACGGCCGGGCGCCGCCTCTACCACTTGGGCACGGACGTGCCTGACGACGAGGTGCTGCGCGTAATGTGGGAGCAGGGCGGCGCAACGGAGGAAAACCCTCAGCCGTTCCTCAAGACCGTGCTATGCCGCATCGTCTCCATCGCCGCCGTCGTGCGCGTGGAGGCTGCGGACGGCGTCAAGCTTCACCTTTGGACGCTGCCGGAGCGGCCGGAGGACGTGTCGGTGACTGAGGCGGACATCCTCGCTCGCTTCCTCGGCAAGTTCTGCAAGGCGCATCCTACACTGGTTGGCTTCAACTCGCGCCAGTCCGACATCCACATTCTCGCGCAGCGGGCGATCGTGAACGGGCTTTCGCTTCCCGAGTTCGCGAAGCAGGTGTGCGGCAAGCCGTGGGACATGGATGCCATTGACCTGATCGACGTGGTGGGCGGCTTCAAGAAGGGGACGGGCTGCTCGCTCAACGAGATCGCGAACCTCTGCGGCATCCCCGGCAAGCTCGATACGACAGGCGACGATGTGGCCGGACTCTTCTACGGCGGCAAGCGGCGCGAGATCGTGGAGTACAACGCATTCGACGCTCTGACCACCTATCTGCTGTGGCTGCGCCTAGAGCATTTCAAGGGAACGTTCGACGCGACCCAGTATGCGCAGGAGCAGCAGCGCGTGCGCGGACTGCTGTCTGCGAAGTCCGCCGAGCCCGGCGGCGCCTATCTGACGCACTATCTGGACGCGTGGAAAGCGTTGAGTTCGGCGGACTATGGTATAATGTAGCAATGCAAAGGAGACAACAGAAAATGAAGAAGACAATTGTGACCTTCCTGACTGCGGCGGCTTCGCTGGCGCTAGTGGCCGGAATCGTGGAAGATACGAAGTCGAAGCCAGTGCTGGTGGCTTCGGCGCAGATAGCGCCCTTCGGAGACGTGACGAAGAAGGTGACGGCGCTCGGCACGATGATCAGCAACCCTATCGTCCCTACGCTGCTTCTCACCGGAGGACAGCAGCAGCTGGTGGAGAAGTACGGCCGATTCCGTGCCGACGGGCCGATCACGTGGCTCGCCTACATACAGTCGCCTGCATGGGAGGTTGCGTCCACGAACCTGGACCAGGTTTCCGTTGAAGACTTGTTCGAGGTGGTGCTGGTGTATCCTGGCGTAGACGGTCCGGCGACAATGACGATGAACCACCCCGGCGCGACGCGGGAGGCGGACGGCACGGTCCATCTCTTGCCGGGGAAGACGGATCCCAACGACACGTACGTCAAATACACGGCCGACAACCGCTACTGCGCTTTTGCATCGTCTCCTTCGATCGCGGCTCGCGCGTTGGAGGACTTCAGTGTGCTGCATGCCCAGCGCGAGGGAGAGACGAATTCGCCGCTCGTTCGCCTTGAGGTCGTGCAGCGCGGCATGGATGCGATCGCGACGCTGGCGGAGTCGCTGGCGGGCGAGCAGCAGAAGGTTCTTGCGAAGGTGGGAACGAACGACGTCAGTCTGGCGAACAAGGTGACTGGGTTTCAGTCGTCTCGCCAGGACAAGGCGCAGGAGATATTGCGGTCTGTCGCCTCTTGTTCCGTTACGCTCGATCTTGACGGAAATGGCCTCTCAATGGAGGCTCGCCTTGCGCCTAGGCCTGGCAAGAAGGCTCCATTCGCCTCAGATTTTGTTCTGCCAGCAGGTGTGCTGGACAATGTGCCAGCTACCGCTCCGGTGTTCCTTTTCGGCGGAGACCGCATCCTCTGCCAGACGATGGACGAGGCGACGTTCCAGAATGACAAGAAAGCCTTGTGCGAGCTTTTGCCGACGTTTGTTGCTGAACTCGTCAAGGACGACGACTACGCAAAGTATGCGGGTTTCCTTAAAGATGTCGAGGGACTTGCGATGCAGCTGATAAAGGACGTGCCTTTCCCTGCCGCGACGGACTGGTCTGGCGGATGGCTGGCATTCGACGAGGCCGTCCATCCCTACGTCGAGCAGGTGGAATGGGCGGTGCAGGCAGAAGCGGAGCGCAAGGTGGTGGACCGTTTCTTGGATGGTCTCGTCGCCGCAGTCGAGAAGCAATGGCCAGGCAAGGGCCTGCTGACGAAGAAGGGGGGCGGCATCGTGTTTGACTGGCATGCCCTCATCGACCTTTGCTGCGCAGAGGCCGGAGTGAAGCCTGGCGACAAGGAGGAGAAGGAGATGGCTAAAGCCAAGAATACAATAAAGAAGATACTTGGCGCAGGCAATACGATGTGCAAGACGGTTCGCACGGGCAACATGATACGCACGCGTTGCGCATCAAGCGGTCTCAATCCTTTGCCGAATGCGTCGGGTAGCGGCGAGGCGCGCATGACGGCCGCCTTGCCTGAAACGATTGGGAAGCGGCCGGCCGCAGTATTCTACCTGGAAGTCTATTCGCTCGTGCGCGAGGCGATCCTCCCGATCATGGCCAAGACGGCTAAGAAGAGCGAGGCCAAGCAGTACAAGGCGATAATGGAAGCGATGACGCCGGCGGAGAAGAACAGCGCCTTGGCGTATGCATGCTGGATAGATCCGAAAGGTTCAGCGCGCGGCCTTCTGCGCATCACGGCCAACGAGCTGAAAAACTTCGGCTCGGCGTTCAATGCGTTCACGGCGGCATCGCTGCTGGGCGCGGACAATGAGTGACGTGGACGGACTTGACGATCTGCTGGCGCGGGCGGCCGAACGTCCGCGCGCCTTGGCGCGGCCCGAGCTGGCCGCGCTTCTTGCGATGGATGACGAAGCCGGCATCCAGTCGCTCTTCGACGCCGCATACGCGCTGAAGGTGAAGTACTGCGGGAAGCGCGTGGCGATGCGCGGAATAGTCGAGGCGGGGAATGTCTGCGCGAAGGACTGCTACTACTGCGGCATCCGCAAGTCGAACGAGAACCTGCAGCGCTACCAGCTCTCGGCGGACGAGATCGTGCGTCTGGCGGAGTTGGACGCGAAGCAGGACTACGCCTCGCTAGTCATACAGTCCGGGGAGATCGAGAGCGAGGCGCACACGCGCTTCATCGAGGATGTACTGCGACGCATCGCGCCGCTCGACCTGGGCGTGACGCTCTCGCTCGGTGAGCAGACTGAGGAGACTTACCGCAGGTGGAAGGAAGCGGGCGCGGCGCGCTATCTGCTGCGCATCGAGACCTCGAACCCGAAGCTCTACGCCACGCTGCATCCTGCCGGACATAGCTGGGAACGTCGGGTCGAGTGCCTGCGCGCGCTCCGCCGCTGCGGCTACCAGGTGGGGACGGGCGTGATGTGCGGCCTGCCTGGGCAGACGTACGACGACCTGGCACGCGATATCGAGTTCTTCGCAGAGATGGACGTTGACATGATCGGCATGGGCCCGTACATCCCGCACCCGGACACGCCGTTGGGAGTGCTTAGTGCTAAGTGCTTAGTGCCTAGTGCTTGGTGCTTAGTACCTAGTGCAGAGCAGGAGAAGGTGCTTAGTGCTAAGTGCTTAGTGCCTAGTGCGGAGCTGAAGCACGAGGATTTGAGCGAGAGCAACGCACCAAGCACCACAGCACCAAGCACCAAGCACCAAGCACTCACCCTGGGCCTCAAGATGATCGCCGTCACGCGGTTGCACCTGCACGACGTGAACATCGCCGCCGCAACGGCGCTTCAGGCGCTCGCGCCCGACGGCCGCGAGCGTGGCATCCACGCCGGCGCGAACGTCATCATGCCGAACATCACGGACACGAAGTACCGCCGCAGTTACCAGCTCTACGCCGGCAAGCCGTGCCTCGACGAGAACGCTGGTCTCTGCAAGGGCTGCCTCGAGCGGCGGCTGGCGGCGATCGGCGAGACGGTGGACTACGGCCATCGCGGCGATAGCCTGCATTTCAGCAAGCGGACGCGCGGGAGCGCGTCCCTCCCTGAACCACGGATGCGCGGGAGCGCGTCCCTCCCGGAAGGTGGTGCCGAATGAAGGTGGCGGTTGGACTTTCCGGCGGCGTCGATTCGAGCGTGGCCGCGCTGCTCCTCAAGCGCGCCGGGCACGAGGTGGTAGGCATCACGATGAGGCTCTGGCAGGAAGGGCGCTACGCTGGCGGCGCGCACGACGCTTGCTTCGGTCCTGGCGAGGTGGAGGACATCGCCGCCGCCGCCGCGTTCGCCGAGCGTATCGGGATCCCCTACCGTGTGTTCGACTGCGCGAGCGCCTACGAGAAAGAGATTCTGGCCTACTTCCGCAGCACATATCTCGACGGCAAGACGCCCAACCCCTGCGTGTTCTGCAACGCGAAGATGAAGTTCGGCCTCCTGCCTGACCTTGCGGCGGCGCAGGGCCTGGCGTTCGACAAGTTCGCCACCGGCCACTACGCGCGCGTCGAGGAACGTGACGGACGCTTCGCGCTCCTGCGCGCCAAGGATGCGCGCAAGGACCAGAGCTACTTCCTCTACCGCCTTTCGCAGAGCCAGCTCGCGCGCCAGCTATTTCCGCTCGGCGAGCTGACGAAGGAAGAGGTGCGGCAGATCGCCGCCGAGGCGGGCCTCGCGGTGGCAGACAAGCCTGATTCCCAGGACTTCTACTCTGGCGACCGGAACGAGCTTCTCGGCGCGCCCCCGCGCGAAGGGAACATCGTCTCTACCGACGGGCGCGTGCTCAAACGGCACAACGGTTTCTGGAACTACACGATCGGCCAGCGGAAGGGATTGGGGATCGCGGCGCGCGAACCTCTGTACGTGGTCCGCCTCGACGCCTGCCGCAACGAGGTCGTAGTAGGGACGAAGGATGAGCTCACCCGCACCGAATTCCGTGTGACAGACATGCAGTGGGGGATTTTTGCACCACGGGAGGGTCGCGCTCCTGCGCGACCGCAACCCATCCCCTGCCGCGTGAAGATCCGCTCCACTGGCGAACCGCGCGGCCCTGCGACGTTCGAGATGGAGCCTTCTGGCGAGGTCATCTGCCGCATGCTCTCCGGCCTTACGGGCGTGACGCCTGGCCAGTCCGCCGTGTTCTACGAGTCCGACGGCGACGCCGTCCTCTGCGGCGGCGTCATAGTGTGATTAGCCCAGCACCAGCTCGAGACCGTCGTAGGCGGCGTTTAGAGGGGCGGGAAGCTCGGCGTTGATCTTCTCCGACGGCCATCCGCGGTACTTGTCGCCGAGGCCAAGGTGGGTGAGGTACACATGCTGACCCTCCGGCAGCGCGAGGCGCTTGTTCTTGATCAGCATGTTGACGATGCGCGAGACGGTCTGGACGCTGGAGTGGACGAAGATGCGGAAGTCCTCGTCGAGATCCGTGTTGGTCGCCTCCATGATGAAGGCGGTGAGCGCCTGGGGCGCATGGACGAAGGAGCCCGATTTCGCATACCGGCCGAAGGACTTGTCGCTGACGTGCGGGTCGATGCCGATCATCCGCGCGGCGTCGCCCAGGATGCCGCCGGTGTCGGTGGCGTAGAGGAGGCGCGAGGAACCTTTCTCGACGAGGTAGAGCGAGGTGCGCTCCAGCACGCCGTTGGTGACGCGGGACGTGCTGTGGTTCGCCGGCACGCCCGTGAAGCGCATGCCGCACTCGACGACCGGCTTGCCGAAGGGGAGTCCGATGACCTCTGGAGCGGGGAGCGCGAGCTCTGTGGCTGCCAGGGCCACTTCTTCGCGCGCGGCGTCCGCCCATGTCTCCTGCACGTACATGCGCTTGACGCCGCTCTTGACTGCGGCCTTGGGGTTGTAGTGGTCGCCGTGGGAGTGCGTCTGGAAGAGCACCTCGGGATGGCAGTCCTTCGGCAGCTTGTCGAACGAGCACATCGTGAAGTCGATGAGCACCTTGTTCTCGAGCAGTACGCTGGACTGGCGGCGGAAGTGCGGGTTCTTCTTCGCCATTTCCGGTTTCCAGCCGGCGGCGCCCGTGCCGAGGAACCGCACGCGGATGCCGGGTTCGTTGGAGATCGCCTGCGTGGCGGCCTCAGGTGCAGCAGTCTTGTCGGTCATGCAGCCGGCTGCGGCCGCCAAGGTGGAGGAAAGAAGGAAGTTCTTGCGTGTGATGTTGGTTTTCATGGGGACTAGTATATCACAAATCAAAAGGGGGTGCCGCGACAGGGAGGTGTTTGGTATAATGGCGGGCGATGGGCGACATGCGCATAGGATTCGGCTACGATTCGCACCGCTTCGAGGCGGGGCGGCGGCTCGTGTTGGGCGGGGTGGACATCCCCGGCGAGACGGGCCTGCGCGGACATTCCGACGCCGACGTTGTGCTTCATGCCGTCATCGACGCGCTCCTCGGCGCGGCGGCGTTCGGCGACATCGGGTCGCATTTCCCCGACACCGACGAGCGTTGGCGCGGAGCCGATTCCGCGAAGCTGCTCTCCGCGGTCGTTGCCGAGGTGGGGGCCGCGGGATGGACGGTGGGGAACATCGACGTGACGGTGATATGCGAGCGGCCGAGGATCGGTCCGCACGTGGAGGCGATGCGCGCTCGGCTGGCAGAGCTGCTGTGGCCGGGGGACGCCGGACGGACCGGGCGCGTGTCCGTGAAGGGAAAGACCAACGAGGGCATGGACGACGTCGGCGCAGGTGCCGGCATCGAGGTCCATGCCGTGTGCCTCTTGAAAGGAAAATCAGAATGACTACGGAAAAGAAGGTCAAGGTACTGCAGTTCGGCGAAGGGAACTTCCTGCGCTGCTTCGTGGACTGGATGGTGGACATCATGAACGAGAAGGCGGACTTCGGTGCCGCCGTCCAGATCGTCCAGCCGATCGGCGACGAGCTGAGTCCGCCGTCGAAGATCCTCAACGCGCGCGGCGGACGCTACCACACCGTGCTGCGCGGCGTGGAGGGCGGCAAGCCCGTGGAGCTGTTCCGCGAGATCTCGTGCGTGAAGGGCGTGCTGAACGCCCTCTCGGAATGGTCGGCCGTGGAAGAGGTCGCGCGCAATCCAGATTTGCGGTTCGTGGTGTCCAATACCACCGAGGCGGGCATCGAGTACCGTGCGGACGCGAACACCTTCCCCTCGAAGGTGGCTAAGCTGTGCATGGCGCGCGCAAAGGCGGGCCTGCCGGGCCTCATCTTCATCCCGTGCGAGCTGATTGACAAGAACGGCGCGATGCTGCGCGAGCACGTGCTCCACTACCTCGCCGACTGGGGCGAAAGCGCCGCCGCAGCATGGGTGGAGAGGGACTGCGTGTTCTGCTCCACGCTCGTTGACCGCATCGTCGCGGGGCGTCCCGACGCCGAATCTGCCGCGCGCTACGCGCAGCAGCTCGGCGAGCAGGACGACGTGCTCGTGTGCGGCGAACCGTTCCACTTCTGGGTGATCCAGACCGACTACGACCTCGAGAAGGAGATTCCGTTCCAGAAGGCGGGGCTCAACGTGGTCTACACGAAGGACCAGACGCCCTACCGCACGCGCAAGGTGCGCTTCCTCAACGGCGCGCACACGGCGACCGTGCTGGAAGGGCATCTTGCGGGCTTCACGTTCGTGGCCGAGCTGGTGGCCGACCCGAAGTTCAACGCCTTCTTCCGCCAGATTCTCTTCGACGAGATCCTGCCGACGATCGACCTGCCGGACGCCGACAAGCGCGCATACGCGGAGTCGGTGCTCGAGCGCTTCGCCAACCCGTTCGCGAACCACCGTCTGCTCTCGATCTGCCTAAACAGCGTCTCGAAGTGGAAGGTGCGCGTGCTGCCCACGATCCTCGACTACCTGAAGATGTTCGGGAAGCTGCCGCCAGGTCTCACGGGTTCGATGGCGTCTCTGATCAAGTTCTACCGCACGGACGCCGTGAACGACAGCCCCGATGTGATGGCGTTCTTCAAGGCGAACCCGTCCGTGGACGACATCCTGCGCAAGTCAGACTTCTGGGGCATGGATCTCACGACGATTCCTGGCTTTGCCGATTTCGTGAAGGCGGCGCTGGGCGCATGAGGCGGCTAGTCTTCATCGTAGGGCTGCTGCTTGCCGCCGGGCTGCACGGGGCAGAGGCGCCGGTGCCGCTCTGGTGCGGCGGCGCGGTGCCGCGTGCAGCGGAGCTGGAGCGTCCGGCCGGGATGGAGTTCCACGTCATCAAGAGGAACGAGCCGGAGAAGGACGGCTACAACTGGCTGCACGGAGTGGCGCTCTGCTGGCACAAGGGGCGGCTCTACGCGTCCTACGGCACGAACCGCGGCAAGGAGAACACGCCAACGGAGGAAATGCATGTCCGGTCCAGCGGCGACGGCGGCAAGACGTGGAGTCCGGTGCAGGTGGTGGCCGCAGGCGGCGACGGTTGCGGCATAAGCCACGGCGCGTTCGCCTCGCACGGCGGCGAGCTGTGGTGCTTCTCTGGAACGTTCTCCAACAAGTGTACGTTCGTGCATACGCGCGTGTTCGTGCTGGACGAGGCGAACGGGAAGTGGGTCGCGCGCGGGGCTGTGGCGGGGAGCGGCTTCTGGCCGATGCAGGCGCCGCAGAGGTTGCCGGACGGCAACTGGATCATGGGCGGGCTGAGGGTGTCGAGCGGCTGGAACCTGCCTGGCGGGGCGCGTCCGGCGGCGGCGATCAGCCACGGTGACGACTTCGCGAGGTGGGACGTGTCGGTCGTCGACGAAGGAGATGTGGCGAACATCTGGGGTGAGGCGACCGTGGACACGTGGGGACCGTGCGTCACCCTCACCATGCGGCCTGGGTGGAAGGCCGATCCATCAGTAGCCTACGTGGCCACGAGCGGCGACGGAGGGCGAAGCTGGACGCCGCTCAGGCCAACCAACCTTCCGCTCGCCACGTCAAAGCCGTTCACGGGAATGCTCTCGACTGGCCAGCGGTACGTGATCTCCCAGACGACTGCGGACGGCGGCACGCGCCGCTTCCCGCTGACGATAGCGGTGAGCCGTCCAGGCGAGTGGGCCTATTCGCGCGTGTACCTCATCAGGCATGCCGTGTTCCCGGAGGGGCCGGGCGCGTCCCATCCTCGGGCGGCGCTGGCGTATCCGTACGCCGTCGAGCACGAGGGCAAGCTCTACGTTGGCTACTCCAACAGCAACGGCGGCGGCAATTTCCGCAACAGCGCGGAGCTGGCGGTCATACCTGTCGCGTCGCTGCGCTAGGTGTGGCTAAGCCTTCGCGGTCTGGCTTGACCGCGGGCGCGGTACATGGTATCATTTCCGCATGAAAGCGCAACTGGGTCGAATGTGGATAGCCGCCGCAACTTTCTGCGGCGGTATTCTTTCTGCCGTTGCGCAGGGTGTTCCGACGGCACTGCAGACGGTCGCGTCCGAGCCGGAGGCCGCGCAGTCCACAGCAGTGGCGGCGTCCGTGGAGGCCACGAGCGGCTGGCTGACCAAGTTCACGAACCTCGTCGACGCCGTCGACGGCTGGGTGTGGGGCGTGCCGCTCATCGGCGCGATCCTGGTGACGGGCCTGATCCTCACGCTGTGCCTGCGCCTCAACCACATCTTCAACCTGAAGCGCGCCTTCCATTACATGTTCCATCAGGAGGAGGGCGACGGCGTGTCTGGCGAGGTGAGCTCGTTCGGCGCGCTCTGCACCGCCCTCTCCGCCACGATCGGCACGGGCAACATCGTTGGCGTGGCCACGGCGATCGGCACTGGCGGTCCGGGCGCGCTCTTCTGGATGGAGGTGGCCGCCTTCTTCGGCATGGCCACGAAGTACGCCGAGGGTCTGCTGGCGGTGAAGTATCGCGAGGTATCGCCCGACGGGCGCGTGCTGGGCGGTCCGTTCTACTACATCGAGAAGGGACTAGGGCGCAGGTGGAAGCCGCTCGCGGTGGCGTTCGCGTTCTTCGGGGCGCTAGCCGGCATCATGGGCATCGGCACCGTCACGCAGATTCACGGCATCACGTCAGCCGTGCAGCGCTTCTTCGACCCGAAGTTCAATCCGGCCGACCTTTCGACCGGCATCCAGCTCTTCGGCACCACGTACTCCTTGCCGGTGGTGATCGCCGGCCTCGTGGTGACGCTGTGCGTGGGCCTTGTGGTGATCGGCGGCCTCAAGCGCATCGCGAGGGTGTCCACGGTTATCGTGCCGTTCATGGCGGTGTTCTACGTGGTGATCATAGTGTTCCTGCTTCTCGGCAACCTCTCGAAGGTGACGTTTGCGGTCGAGCTGATCGTGCGTGCGGCCTTCAATCCGCAGGCGTTCACAGGCGGCGTGGTGGGGACCGTGTTCGTCGCGATGCAGAAGGGCATCGCGCGCGGCATCTTCTCGAACGAGGCGGGCCTCGGCTCCGCCCCGATCGCGGCGGCGGCGGCCAAGACCAACGAGCCGGCGCGCCAGGGCCTCGTGTGCATGACCGGCACGTTCATCGACACGATCGTCATCTGCACGATGACGGGCCTCGCGATCGTCGTGACGGGCGCATGGGAGCCGTCGCTCGGCCTCAAGGGCGTGGACATCACGATCGAGGCGTTCACCCGCGGCCTCGCGTTCCTCGGTCCGCACTCCGGCGGCATCGCGTCCTTCTTCCTCATGACGGCGCTCGCGTTCTTCGCGTTCACCACGATACTCGGCTGGGACTACTATTCCGAGAAGTGCCTCGAGTACCTCGTGGGAACCAGGCGGCAGTGGGCCGTGAAGACGTACCGCATCCTCTACGTGGCGGTCGTGTTCGTGGGGCCGTACCTCACCGTGTCCGTGGTGTGGGGCATCGCGGACGTGTTCAACGGGCTGATGGCGTTCCCCAATCTGGTCGCCCTCGTCCTCCTCTCGCCGGTCGTCGCCCGCACGACCTCCGACTTCCTCAGGCGCATGCGGCATGGCGGCGCCGCGCGGGCATGACAGGACATTGCACATGAAACACGCACAGACAGTACTCTTCCTTGGCGACGGCATGGCAGACGAGCCGGTCGCCGAGCTTGGCGGACGCACGCCCCTGCAGGCGGCCAACACGCCCAACATGGACTGGATCGCCGCGCACGGGCGCTGCGGCCAGATGCTCACGCTTCCCGACGGGTTCCCGACGTCAAGCGACGTCGCGAACATGAGCGTCCTCGGCGGAGATCTCGCGACCGAGCTTTGCGGCCGTGGTCCCCTCGAGGCGGCGAGCCAGGGCATCGAGATGGGGCCGGACGACGTCGTGTTCCGCATGAACCTCGTGACGGTCGCGCCGGACGGCACCTTGAAGGACTTCTCGGGCGGGCACGTTGGCTCTGCCGAGCAGCATGAGGCGATTGAGCTCCTGAACGCGAAGATAGCCGATTCCTGGACTGGCAACCCCGGCGAATACATCCGCTTCTACGCGGGCGTGAGCTACCGCAACCTCGTGCTGCTGCACGGGGCGGCGTTCAGCGGCCGCGAGGTGGCCTACGACAAGCCCGACGACAACAGCGGCAACCCGGTTGCCGAGCATCTGCCGCGGGCGAAGTCGCCCGCGGGCGAGTACACGGCCGCCGTGCTGCGCGACATCATCGCGAAGGCCGCCGAGGTCCTGAAGGGGCGCAACGCGAACGGCGTGTGGCCGTGGAGCGGCGGCAAGGCCGGCGCGATCCACTCCGTGTCCGCCAGGTACGGCATCAGGGGCGCGATCGTGGCGGCGGTGGACGTGATCAACGGACTTGGCCGCACGATGGGGCTAGACGTCATCAAGGTGCCTGGCGCTACCGGGTACATCGACACGAACTACGAGGGCAAGGCCGACGCCGCCATCAAGGCGATCAGGGACGGATACGACTTCGTGTACGTGCACATCGAGTCGACGGACGAGGTGAGCCACGAGCAGAACCTGAAGCTGAAGCTCAAGACGCTGGAGGACTTCGACGGGCGGCTCATCGGCCGCGTGCGCGCCGCGCTGGGCGACAAGGTGAGCTACTGCGTGCTGCCGGACCATCCCGTGCCCCTGCGCCTCGGCAAGCACACGCGCACGCCTGTCCCTGTGGCGGTGTACCAGCCCGGCGAGGCGCCGGACGCGGTGCAGACATACGACGAGATCGCCGCGCCGACGGGCGCGCTAGGCCACCTGAAGGGCGGCGAGCTCATGGACCTTCTTCTGGGGTGAGAGATGAGCGACGAATTCCATGTGAGGACGGCGAGGCTGGCGGACGCGGAGGGCATCTACGCTCTCATACGCGAGCATACCATCGAGCTCGTGCCCCGCTCGCTGGGCAACGTGGTGGAGAACATCGACCGCTTCCTCGTGGCCGAGGGGCCTGACGGCGCGCTTGCGGGCTGCGTCGCCTACCAGGTGTGGCCCGAGATCGGCGATCCGCTGAAGGCGACCGTGGAGCTGCAGAGCGTGGCCGTGCGCGAGACGTGCCGCCGCAAGGGGATCGGCAGCATGCTTGTGAAGGGCGCGCTTGCGCGCGTCCGCGTGCTGGAGCCGGCCGACGTGACGGTGCTCACGCTCACGCCGGAGTTCTTCGCGACGCTCGGCTTCCGCGAGATACCGAAGACGCGCATCATGCACAAGCTCTACACGGGCTGCATCAACTGCACTAAGCACACCGATCCCTTCACCTGCCCGGAAAGGGCGATGGCGCTTGAGATGCCAAAAGGCTGACCGGCGGTCGGCCTTAGAACGCGACGACGATTTCCCAGCGGAAGAAGTAGGCCGGGCGGGACGTGTCGTAGTAGTCGCCAGGGTTGAAGAGTTCCGCCATTACGTGGCCGTAGATCTCGAAGCGGTCGGCGCCGTGCGCGTTCTTCGGGGCGAGGATGATCGGGAAGTCGTAGCGCAGCACGGAGAGCACTCCCTTGAACATGCTGTCGCCGGAGCCGTCGGCGTGGCCGAGGTGGTCCTGCACGGCGGCGAAGATCGGTCCCGAGTACGCCTGCACGCGGTGGTGCGGGCCGATGTTGAGGCCGAGCTCCAGCTTCGTGTAGAGCAGGTTGCTCCAGTAGCCGAGACCGTAGAGCGTGCCGTACTGGAACAGCTCGGAGTCCTGCGGCCAGCGTCCCCAGAGCGGATCCCAGGCTGTGTCGTTGTCGTCGGCGTCGGTGCGGTGCTTGTCGCCGGAAAGGTAGTAGGCGCTGAGGCGCGAGTAGGGCTTGATCCCGCTGGACGAGCGGTCCTTGTGGAAGTCGACGGCGGCGTAGCCCATCGTGCCGCCAGCCTGCTTCCTGCCGCTGTCGGCCGTGCCGAACTGGTGCGCGCCCTCGAACTCGAACGAGATGTTCTCGGTCAGTTCCGGCTGGAGGAGCACGCCGAAGTCCTCGTTGTGCTTGTGGATCATGTAGAGCTTGTAGGGGAGGCGCTTGTCGAACAGGGAGTCGTGCCAGACGAGTCCGCCGCCCCACTCGTCCATCTCGGGCGAGTCGGCGGGATGGATGGCGTTCATCGGCCGGCCGCGGGAGTGGCGCGAACCGTAGCGGTACATGTTGCGGCCGTTGTCGTAGAGCGCGAAGGCGTCGAGCTTCGACGTGTCGGAGGTGTGGAAGGTCAGCTTGAGCATGTCGGCGTACGCGGAGCGGGAGCCGACGTACGGCGCGCCGTCGAAGAGCGTGCGGTCGAGGCCGAAGACGGAGTGTCCGCGCTCGAAGAGGTCCTGGCGGCCGATGCGGAAGTCGAAGAAGCCATCGAACAGCTCGCGGCCCTCGAGGTAGAGGCTGTCGAGCGCGACCTCGTCTGGGAAGTTGTATGCGCGGTACTTGCGGCTCACGCCGTTCTTGACGATGTGCTCGCGGAACTCGTCGACAAGGCGTCCGTAGAGCGTGAAGTTCTCGTAGTCGAGGCGCCCCCAGACGCGCGGGCGGAAGCGGATGTGGTTGACGTTTTTCTTGTACGCGCGGGGCATCATGGCGCCCGGGGCGCCGGGATTGCCGACGACGTTGTGCATGATCTCCTGGCGGACGCGGAGATCCGCGCCGGCGTCGGCCTCGAGGCCCGACGATTCGGCCGTCGTCATTTCTGGGACGGCGTTGGTCTGCGCGCCGGCTGCCAGGGCGGCGGAAAGGACGCAAAGGGAAAGCAGGTTTTTCATGTCGCATAGTCTATCAGTTCGGTTGCGTACTTGCAAGTAGAAACGTTCCTACAGTCGCTACCGCAGTGCATCTCATTCTCCCAACGAAGTTGGTGCCTCATTCCGCATAGGGCGGAACGCCGTCGAGAAAGCATGAATCGTGTAGTACGCCGCCCGCGCTTCGCACAGGAATGCACATGAGGATAACTTTAGAAAAACTTTAAAACCTTCAAACCTTCAAACTTTCAAACTTTCAAACAAGTTACAGGCAAGAGAGATAGGTTATGAGTGGTCATTAAGTGTCATTTGCAGAAGATAATGACCGATTATAACTTCTATGTGGACATTAAGTCGGATAAGTGGCCACATATTGATCGATTACAATCCGATGAGGCATCGATGATCGGTCGAACAAATGAAATTGATGCATTAGGCGAAGCCGCGTTTAAGGAAGAGACACAAACGGACAAGTCATTGCATCTGACCATGATCACGGTTGCAGGCGTCAAACGCAACGAATATTCATATCTCGTTCATTCGCAGGTGCGCTTGGACGATCTCTTTCACGTGTAAAGGACAACGGATGCTCCCATGATACAAAAACGCAAGGGGAGTCTTGATGATGATGATGAAATTTGATACACTAGGTCTCGCTTGGAACATGGGACAAGGCTGAGAATGGCAAACGCAACAAATAAAGACATGAAACAGGTGTGCACGGCAGTGCGCAAGAGCGGGCTTTTGCCGCCGCCCGTGGGGACGAGCGACTGGGCGACGTTCTCGCGCGATTCATATTGCGTGGACAAGACGCTCATACTGAAAGACCTCATCGACTCCAAGTCGCGCGTGATCCTGTTCACGCGCCCGCGGCGCTTCGGTAAGACGACGATGCTGGAGATGATCCGCGCGTTCTACGAGGGCGAGGCGTCGCTTTTCCACGACAAGAAGATTTGGGCAGCAGGAGAGAAGTACCAAAACGAGCAGGGGAAGCATCCTGTCATATTCCTTTCATTCAAGGACATCAAGCAGACGACCGCGGAGGAGGCGTTCACGCGACTTGCTGAGGTGATTGGCGGCGAGGTCGCGCGATTCGCCGACTGCGTCGAGAACGGGTGGGGCGACGAGGCAAAGAAGCGCTCGCTGCGCAAAGTGATGAATCGCGAGGGGACGAAGGACGAACTCTCCGAGTCGCTCGGGCTCCTCTCCGAGGCAGTCCATGCCTCCACGAAGAAGCTGCCGGGCCTCTTGATCGACGAATACGACCAGCCGATCACTACCGCCTCGACGAACGGCTACTACGACGAGATGTGCAACTTCATGCGCGTCTTCCTTTCGGGCGCGCTGAAAGACAACAAGCACTGCCATATCGGAATCATGACGGGCGTCCTGCGCGTTGCGAAGGAGGGAATCCTCTCGGGGCTCAACAATCCTGATGTATGGACAGTTTTTGATGAGCAGTACTCGCAGTATTTCGGCTTCACCGAGGAAGAGGTCGCGGAAATGGCACGGTACTACGGGGCGGAGGAGAAGCTGCCGGAGATCAAGGCGTGGTACGACGGCTACGATTTTGGCGGAACGGAGATCTACAATCCTTGGAGCGTGCTGAGATATTTCAAGTGCAATTGCCGTCCCGACGCCTACTGGCTCGACACGAGCTCCAACGACCTCATTACCGAAATCGTGCAGGAACTGCCGTTCGACATGGAGGTGACGCTCCATAAGCTGATGGTGGGGAAGCCGGTTGCGGTTCCAATGACGAAGGAGCTCGGACCCTACAAGCAGATTCGCGACAACGAGAACACGCTGTACGCGCTGCTGGTGTCCGCAGGCTATCTGAAGGCGGTTGGAGAGGTGAAGGACGGCGAGTGCGACGTCATGATCCCAAACTACGAGCTGAAGCAGGTGTTCTACAGCGAGATCGTCCAGAAGGTCCGGTCATTCGACAAGAGCGGCGGCATCGTCGCCGTCGAGCGCGCCCTCCGCGAGCGCGATCCGTTCCTCTTTGGAAAGTACCTTGCGGTCTATCTCAAGGAGTCGGTGAGCTTCTTCGACACGGCGGCGGAGGGGTTCTACCACGGGCTAGTCCTCGGGTTCATCGCGTGCTTCCGCAACCGGTTCGTCGTGAAGTCGAACCGCGAGTCGGGCGAGGGACGTTACGACATCTCCATGCGTCCGCTCATCGACGGAATGCCCGGCGTGGTGATCGAGCTCAAGGCGGCGGAGGAGGAGACGGAAGACCTCGACGCGCTCGCCCGCGAGGCGCGCCGGCAGATCGACACGCGCGAATACACCACCGAGATGCTCGCCGACTTCGCCGCGCACGGCGAACAGCGCGACATCCTCAAGTTCGGCATGGCCTTCTACAAGAAGAACCTCGTCGTCTGTAAGGATCTGCCCCCAATGTGACACATACGCCACCGTTCCCAGTGGAGCAAGCGGCGGCGATAACCAGACCATGGAAGGAGTACGGCATGATAAAGTTCAATCGGAATGTTAGAAGTCTGGAGAGTTTAAGAATTCAATATGACACATCGTACTTGGCGTTGTAAATTTTATCAAGGCGATGTTAATGTATGAGGATTTGCCCGCAGACCTCTTTATAAGCACAAAGGGGTCTATTACTTGACAAGTCAGGAGAAGTGGATCGTTCGTTCTGAAATGAGGAAAAAGGCATGATCAACTATGAAAAAGAGAATGCATTTCGCATGGGGTTAGAGACAGGAACGAGATCATTGTTCTTGTCGGGTTGTCTTTTGAGTGATGAAGAAAGAGCGCAAGTTCGCGACTTGCCGCCGCCGAGGGAAAATTGTTGGTATCATTTGCAACTTTCGGTATTTCTTTATGATTTCTTTAATGAAAGTCGTGGGGACGAGTTTCAGGAGTTGAGCAGCCCGCTCGGACGGCCATATAGTGATTTACGCCGTAGACTGGACTATGCATGGAATATGGTTTATCATGAATCAATCAATACAGGTGATAGAGTAACGAGCATTAAATCGAAATGCTGGATTCTAAAAGGAGGAGAAGGTGCATCAAATGTTTGGAATCGCCTTCGTGATATGGTTCATTTCTTAAAAGAAGGCGACAATGACATTGAAACAAGGTGTGATGTTAAAGATGGAGATTTCTTTCGCCTCGTTGAGTTGCTTTCTGAAGGCGCACGCGCTAACAATGTTGAGAGGTGGCAGAATAAGGTTCCTTCTGAAGAACTACGCGTTTGGAGAATGTGGATAGATGCTTGTGACTTGCATTTGAACCTGTCGCAAACTGCATATGTAGACTGGTATCTGCAATTTGATGAGAGTGGGAAAGTGGCACAATATGTTGCTGGGTTTGATGATTTCCCTGATGAAGAAGGTGGATGGAGAAGTTTTGAAATATCTGATCAAGGCCGTGTTGATCGGAAAAGAATCCCAACATCATCTTCTTGGGCTGAACCGATTCCATGGAATCGAAATATCTCAATTAAATACGGCAAAACGAAATGGGACACCTTAAAGCCCAATGACAGAGACCCGCCGGTGGTAGATGAAGACGAGTCGTGTCTTTTCCATTCTGCCAACGAATCCCTCGGAGTTTTTGTCCGATATCGTTCAAACAGGAAGGACGTAAGGTGCAATTGGTGGAAGCGATATGACTGGGATGAGCAACCTGAACTAGGAAGCGGGCAGTCGGATTTTCTCGTCTGCGGAAGAGATGGTGATGCTATTTCCAGGTTACAGTTGACGAGCGAATCTAATCAGGTAGAATGGAGGTTATACAAGTCCGGGAACTTCTTCATTTCCAACGATAATGAGGAGCCGGCCAAAATTCCATTTCGGATATATCGCATAACGAATCGTCCAAACGATGCAGATGTTGAAATTGCAATATGCGACGGTGATCGCGAAATTCGAAGGATCAAGGTCAGGGGTAATTCGGCACATGTCACGGTCAATACAGGTGGCAATGGGGTCTTTGTTACATCGATGGGAAGAGATTCGTACTGCCTGTCCCTTTCAGACACAATGAACCTCAAAGTTGAACTTCCCCGGGAAAGCAATGAATATAAGTGGACGCTTTTTGCGAAAGGCGTTGAACAATGGTCGGAAACTTGTCAAGATGTTGCGGTGTCACTACAAGCAATACAGACATTAGCGAATGTGAACGCAATAACACCGTTCACATTGCGATGCGAGGAATCTGCAGGAACAGGTCGCGGTTGGATAATAGGTCGAGCCAAAGGAATCATTATTCCTGATAACATAGCTCAGTGTCTTTGTGTCGGAAGCATGCAACGCGCAGGATGGATTATTGAAAATGTGTGCAACGGCGGCATCTCTCCGATAGCGGATAGGATTGAGGGTTTTAGACGTGTAAAGATTCAGGATCCGACGGGTACGGCCTTTGAGATTGGTGTCCCTGACAATGGTTTCAAATGGTGGTTCGAGGCCGGCCATAACTCATTCATGGACATGACACCCGTTCCGGCTCTTCTTGATGAACATTCGTGTGTTGAGGAGTTTTCGTCTGAGGAAATCCGGAGCAAATCTCTGTGTCTGCCGCCGGATATTAAGTGCGACCTGCGGGAGTGGCCCTTAACTTCGTCGTATTTTCGTCGGCGAGTTGAGAGTCTGATTGATGTCTCAGATTTCCGATATGATCCAGAAGCACAAGCGAGACCGTATCGCTTTCCAGGGAGCGAAATAAAGATTTTCCAATATCGTTTTGAACCAAGATCGGCACGGCTTTGTGCTGATGTGAATGGACGGCTTGGAGTCTATGTCCCAGCGAATGATCAATCGAAATACGTTGCGGTGGCCTTTTCCGACAAGTCTGCAGATTTGCTTCTTCAGGGTAAAGTCATTGCTAGAATTTGTCCAGACAATAGGTTTACGGACATTCAAGATGAGTGGAATTCCTTTTGCCAGGATGCGGAAGAGCATGATGCGTTACTGGCCCTCTTTGAAGCGACGGATGGTCATAACTCCATCATCTGTACGAATACGATCACAGACAGGTTCGGTGAAAGGCTGCGCTTGAGAAGAGGCGTAGAGTATTGTGTGTATGGTGATGCAGAACTGTCTGCCGTTAGAGTGCTGAAAATTTTGCTCGCAAATATCCCTGAAAATCATCCTGTTCGGGAAATGCACTTCTTCAGGACAATGCAGACGCAGACATCCGAGCAGGTGAGGAATGGCTGGCGAAGATCAGTCGAAACGCTGATAGCTGGGAAATGTATAGATTATAGGGTGTGGAATGATTTGTTCAATGAATGGTTACAAAGCGGTTTTGATCCTATTCTAGAAGGCGTTACGCAAGAGGTTTATGAAATGATGAAATGTTTATTCGTAAGCTATGTCCCCTTGGACGGGACTCGGTTTGAGGATATAGACCAAGATTCCCGCAAATGGAGGGGTTTTCTACGAGATAATATTGAAGCGAGGGATGTTCGAGATGATATGATTAGAAGTCTCCCTTTCTGGCAACAGATAAATATTAGAAGAACGATGCGTGTTGTAACAGAATTTAGAAACATAATCGAGAGACATTGTAATAATTGGCGTAAGTTGTCCAATCGGTGTTGGGGCAGACAAATTCCCGATAGAAATCTTCAGAGCTGTCTTCAGGCGATGATTCAAAAGGCAGATGTTCACGAAGCACGTGAACAGAATCACCTGATAGAACCATCACCTATACCTTTAAGCGCGGAACAGATTGTCCATCGTGCTTGTCTGGACAACAATGTTCGGGAAAATGAATTTGAAATCCAGAATGCTCCGAATATAGGAAACCAGAACGCGGCCCCTTCTGAAATCTTAAGTTCGATTAATACGGAAAAGACTGATTTGTTGTCAATGTTCAAAAAGATTCTTGGCATCATGGAAACCCGCCGACGAGTGGCGGGTCGACCTAACTACCGAGAACCAACCGATAGAGAATGGATTTTCTGTGTTGCGGCGGCAACGTTACTTATTTGTGGGCATGATAATGTTACACCACGAATTCTTGTTGATGTTCTTCGCGTTGTTCGTGCCGACAATGAAAAGTGGGAACTTTTCAACAGTTATCAAGGTAAATGTCATTCAATCGCTTCCGTATTAACTGGTATTCAGCAGTAACAAGCGTTGTTCAGAAAGGTAAAACTCAAATGAAAATTGAGACATCTACAGCTAACATCAAGAAGAACATTCTGCGCTATCTTGACTTGGCGCTCCCTGTCAAGAAGGCGATGCAGAAACCAATAGCTCATGCATTCGACCAATTCCAAGAAGGGTGTGGCGACTATGCTGATAATGGGCTAGATTTCATAAAAGAACCATACCTTGAGCTCGCTACGGTTTATCAGGAGGCGGCAGAGACTCTTGCTGATCTTGCTAGGCCTGGAGGAGATTTGGAGCTAGAAGTTGCTCGTGCGTTTGCAAAATATCTTCTTGACACGAATGATGCGCGACCAGAGCAGGTAAAACTCTACACGCACCAGCTCGGGTCATTACGTAGCGTCAACCGTGGCAGAAACCTTGTGGTTTGTACTGGCACTGGCAGCGGCAAGACCGAATGTTTCCTACTTCCTATCGTGAATGCAATATACAAGCAACGCAAGGAGGCTGAACTGCAAGGCGTGAGATATGATGAACATGTCCGCGCATTGATTCTTTATCCTATGAACGCACTGGTGAACGACCAGATTCGTCGCCTCCGCAAGTTGCTTAAGGATCTTCCTGTCACGTTTGGAAGATACACGAGCGAGACAAATGAGAAGATGAGTGCGCTTCGTGATGCAGAAAGTTTTTCTGAGATTTGGCGTGCCGGAGCAGAGGCAGGATACATGACTGTTGATGGCGATGTCCATGTGGATGAGGATTATCTTGAAAACGAATACAGGGACAGAGCGCGGTGGAGTAGTGGCGGAGCAGATATTCTTGTCACCAACTTCGCAATGTTAGAACGGCTCTTGTTATTACCGAATCAAACGCTTTTTAATAAGCCATGGGATTTTATCGTGTTGGACGAGGCCCATTCGTATTCTGGTGCCGCCGGCACAGAAATAGCGTGGCTTATCCGCCGTTTACGCCACAGGATTGATCCAAACAACGAGCATGATGTCCGTTTCTTGGCGACATCGGCTACACTTTCTACTTCAGCCGATGCCGAGACCCGAGAAAGGAACACAAGGGAATTTGCGGCTAGCCTTTTCCCGGCAGAAACTGATTCTTTTGATGTTTACGGCGGAGATGAAGAGCATTTCGTCGTGCCAGAAAATAACAATGGCAATGATGCCTACATTTTTAATAATGCTGTTGAAGAGCTTTGTGCTGATACGGTAGCGTTTGAAGCTAAAAAGGCAAACCATAAACTTGCCGAGAAACGAATTAAGCTGCTAACACAAGTTCAGGAGTTCAACGGATCGGTCGTGCTGTCTCAAATTGATGAATTGGACTCCGGCCTTTTCCAGAGGCATCCCGAAGTGATACATGGTGGAGTTCCAGTTGAAGGCGACGAAGTCAATGTTTCCGAAGAGATTCGCTGGCTGAGCAAGTTGATGCTGACCTTTTCTCGAGACAGTGAACCATATCGTGGTGTTCTTCACGATGAAATGGATGGGCGTAGAAGTGAGAAGCCAAATGACAACAATCGTTTGGGAAATAGACTTTCACTGCTTGAAGTCTGGAAGAACCTTGCGAATGACAATGTTACGCATCCTCAGACAATCCACTTGGAGACAGTTCTTTACCTCTATCGTGCTCTCGAGATGCTATTGCAGCCGGAAGTTCGCGTGGAGGATGCCGAGGACTTGGCGCAAGGAAGCATCCAGAATGTAAAGGTGCATTTGACACCGCGTATTTTGGATCAAATCCCCGATAAGATAAACGGTTACAGGCAGGAAGAACGAGATCTTGCGGAACAAGAGAGCGGGATCTTCCAGAGATGGCAAGGTCACTTTCCTGGTTCCAACGGTGAAAAGTACCGTGAATGGATTTACAATGCCATTGTGGCCAGAGGCGATGTGTCGCGGTTTTTCAGTGCGGCAGAGCGACCCAATTCGGTTTCACGAGTGGCGGCTGACGCCGGAATGGATCTGGCAACCATGGGGCGGATAATGGAAGTCGGGGCTTTCGCTTACCCGCGAGGTAAGAGACGGCCGCTTATAGACGTTCGGTTCCACCAGGTTGTCAGGGACATTTCCCATATTGGGGTTTATTTCCGTAATGGTAATCCGGTGCAGCCTGTTTTCGTACATTCGGAGGACGAGTATGCGGCGACCGGGGAGAAGATATTCGGTCTCGGTGTCTGTCGGCGGTGCGGACAACCTTATCTGCTTGGGTATGGGAGGGATAGACATGACGGAGGCGGAAATGGCGTCATAGACATGTCTCTGTCCCGTTTCCCGGTCGGGGAATGCAAGCATCTCCACGCTTTTACCTTAAATGCGCCGAGCGATATGGACGACAATACGGAAGATCGTTCGCATGGGATTTTTATAGATTTGCGTACTGGCAATGTCACTCGTAATGCGAATCCCCAGCACGACGGGACAGAGCTATATTGGTTGATTGGACATGACAATGAAAGAGGGGATGAGTTCCTTTCGCCGTGTAACGCCTGTGGTGGCAATGCAGTTGCTACTGCCAATTATGGTATCATTACGCCGTACGAGGCTACTGGGATCCAGTTTAAGATAGCAACGCTGGAGGCTTTTGCCCGCGAGACGAATCCTGACCCAGATGCAGGCATTCAAGGAAATGCCCCTGCGGGTGGGCGGAAGATTCTTGCTTTTGCAGACAGCCGCAGCGGCGCTGCTTCTCTTGCGTTTTCCTTTGACCGGGCAATTCAGACGGAATACTGCGATGAACTTGTCCAACGACTTCGTGCAGCATTCAATGGAACCATTGATGAAGCGGCTGCAATGGAAATCGCGATACAGGCATTCGCAGCGAAAGGGGTTCGTTTTGTTCGAGAACAACTTATCGGGAATCCGATTATGCGGCAGTTCATGGGGCAACGTGATGCCGTAGTTCAGGATCTTGTTTGTACGCCCAATATGGAAAATGAGTTTGCCAGATTGGTTGCCACCGATCACTACGAACGCTTACTTAGCCTTGAGCGGGACAATGGAGAGATGGTTGATGAAGCGACAGTCTCAAAACTTCGTGTACTTAAAGCTTTGGCGGCGGGTAACCGACGTGTCGGACTCTTACCGCAACAGAAACTCACAATCAAGTCTAAGATGATTAAGGACCTTACGAGACATGACAACGATTTTGACTTCTTGTTCGGTGAGCCATTCGGGGTGATCCCCGAAGTCGATATGAAGGCTATACTGCAAGAAATCTATTCGCATCTTGTGTGTTCGAAAAAGATTCAGTTTGAAAACGATGATCTTAAGAATGCCTTCTACAGGTGGGAGCCCAAAGACAACTTTACGAGAGCTACGATCGCCCCGCAGGCATGGAGGGAAAACCATGCGGTCTTGCGCATTGTCAGTCGACGTCTTACCTCGCTAGGGTTGAACAATGTCACGCACCCGCAAGTGTTAAATCTACTTGGCGGGGTGTGGACGATATTCGAACGACTTCTACAGGCCAATGGTAATACATATGTCTTTGTGTTCAGTAGATTGTGTGCTGATCTGATTGTTGAGCCAGGTGAGAATTTCCAGGAAAACATTGCTGAAGAAGACAAGATTCTGCCGCTTGTCATTCAGGAACATACTGCACAGATTGATTCCAAGATAGGCGCTGTATACCAACGGGCATTTTCCGAGGGCAAAATCAACATTCTGTCCTGCTCAACGACTTTTGAGATGGGGGTCGATGTCGGGAGCCTTAACAATGTATTTCTAGGAAATATGCCACCTAGTACGGCGAACTACAAGCAGCGCGCGGGGCGGGCTGGTCGACGTCCTGGGGCGGCCCCATGGATCCTCACGCTTTGCGGAAGTCAGTCTTCTTATGACCGGGATCGTTACGAAGATCCGGCTAAATTGTTCTTTGGCGAGATAGATCCTCCACGGCTGTATCTTGACCGTCCTCAATTCGCCGCGCGGCATTTCCGTGCGGAAGCATTGCACAAGTTTCTTGAGTGGATCAAAGACAACAAGTGGACGTCAAATAACCAAGATGAGAAGGCCGCTGCCAGAAACTGGAAGAAGATATCTTATTTCTTGATGGGAAGGATTTCGCGTAAGGTACAAAATCAAAACGCAGAAACGTTCCAAGCGAGAACGCTTCCATGTACATGTTGCAGCTGGTTGTCCGATTGGCAAGAAAGCAATAGGGATGCTGTAGGTGATTTTGTGAGTGGCATTTACGGTTATCAGGGAGATTTTCTTGCGAATCTGCCCCACAATGAAGGGTATTCTCCTGTCGATGATGTGGTATTCCAATTGGAAGGCATGGAGGGGTTCTTTGGCAAGGCAGGCGAGCCGGGGCTTGCGTATTTTCGTGGGCTTGGGGGATGTAATATCCCAGAGATGGATGGTGATGGCCGACTGCTTGACAACAGACGCCCCAAATGGCGTTCGTTAAAGGATCGACTGGAGTGGAAGTTCCGACTGCTTGCGGACGGAGATGATGGTATGATTGATGACGAGATCATGAATCATGGCTGGCCAGAAAACAAGCCGTTGTCGTTGTCACAGTCTAAATTACTGTGGGGCCCGACAATTGATGCTTTGAGCGATGCCTGTGTATTGCCAAGATACGGTTTTCCAGTCGACACAATTAAGCTTGTTACCCAGAATGATGATGGAGACGCGTATGGGATTGAATTGTCGCGGCCAATCCATCTGGGCATGTATGAATATGCGCCAGGACAAAGTGTCTATGCCAACAAGCGGCGTTACGAATCTAGGGGTGCGAAGGTCTATCGATTCAATAACGGCGATGCGAATCTTGTGGCAAATGCGCAAGGAACGATCTTGAAATTCTGTGACAGTTGCCACAAGGTGTTTTATCATGGAGAGGAAAATTGTCCCTGTTGTCAGGGAGAAACACGGAATCAAACGTTTGTAACACCCGAGTTGTTTATTGCAAGAAAAGGATCAATTAATCCACCTCTTAGGCATGATTCACGCGGAAAACGTGTCGTTTCTTGGTCGGGTCAAGTGAGTGGACGTTCTCAACATGTTGTAGAGGGGATGAGCCTTCTTGTCGCAGAACCAACCGAGCGTGCTGTCCACTATGTCAACTCGCAGGTAATAGGACATAATTGGTACTACCTCTGTGAAGTACCCACGAATGTCGTCTTGTGGGTTCCCGGCTTTTGGAATCAAGATCCGTTATTTGCCGGGTGGACGCCAAATAGGATTGCAAACGCGTTTACATCGGCAATGTATGCGCTTCGAAAATCAATGTCAATTGTGATGCGCATTAACGAACGCGATGTTGGGGGGCTGGTACAGGCATATTCCCCTGGAGATGGTAGAACCAGTTTCTGGTTTGTATTCTTTGACGCTGACAATGGAGGTGGAAGCGGTTGCGTGATTGATCTTCTGTTACGGGGGGCTGACGATGTTGAGGGAAGAACCAGGATTCGGGCTATAGTGGAGGCTGCAATTGATAACCTAGAGCGCTGTCCGTGCGGGGGGCATCACGATGAAGCCTATAAGGCTTTGCCCCCAGTTCCTCCAGCTGATTATCGGGGTAATAATGCTACTAGGCCAGCGGCATCATGTTATCATTGTCTTCGGACCTACGACAATCAGTATGAGCATGACAAGCTTGATCTCTTTGATGCGTTAGTCGTTCTTCGTCTGCTTCTTGACGGAGAAAGAAATCCACCGGCCGCCGTTGTGCAGGTTATGCTTGAGGCGGCGAATCGTGCCGCCGTTGCTGTTGAGGTGGCGGCTGAAGTCGTGTGGGAACCTTACGATGGCCATGATCTAGCGGCTGGGGAGCGTTGCCGATTACGAGATGGTACGGTGTTCCGCTATAATCCAGACGTGGACGCCGGAAAAATACCAGACATTGAATCTACCGAACAAGAGTGAACCCAGAAAAGGAATCGACCTATGGCAACGAGCATAATTCGTAATGATGAAACGGACGCTGAAATTGACGCGAAAATTCCTGAAACAAAAGATGGATGGCGAGCGGAAAGGCATCTGTATAAACTGTTTCGTGATGTGCTCCCGGAGGACTGGACGGTGTTGTATGACACAAGTGTCACTGTCGAGAAGTACAATAAGCAAAAGGAAACGGCGCAGTTTGACTTTCTTGTCTTCGTGCCTGGGAAAGGAGTTTGCAATGTAGATGCCAAGGGGAATGGCTATAGTTTGATCAATGGAGGCGTGCGATTGGAGCCTGGCGCTAGAGATGTTTTTGATGAGGTAACGCGGGGCATTTTTATCTTTAATGAGTATGTGCGGGATAATATTTCCTGTGATTCAGACTGGGGTGCGTTCTCGTCACTTGTGGTTTTTACGGAATCTGATTTCCAGGTGGGGATTCCGGGAGGGCACCCTTATCTGCAAGCAAGTGATCTCATTGGGGTTGACGGGACTGAAACTGCATTGCCAATCCTGAAGAAGATAGATGAGCTTCTGGATGGTTTTTCTTGGAGGTTCTGTCATTTTATTAGCTGGAAGGACGCGATACTAAGGCACTTTACATTGAACTCGCCACCTATCGCGCGTTCAGATGATTTCTTGAGAATGGAAAAATGGTCGCGTGAGGGGCTGGACAATGAGCAACGAGACATATCTTGGAAGATTGAACAAAACCGCTATGTTCATATTCGTGGTGCGGCTGGTACAGGCAAGACCATTATTGCAATCACTTCTGCAGTTGAGTTTGCGAAACAGGGGAAACGTGTACTTTATGTCTGTTTTAACAAGGCTCTCGCCGAGCAATGCCGAAACGAATGCCCGGGCCATAAGCAGCTCGGGGTTGTGATTACACATTTCCATAGCATAGGAGAACCTTTGGCTGGGAAGAACTATTGCGTGTCTGGTCAGGATGGGAGACTTGACAGAGGTAGGACCCTGGCTCAAATGGGTTCGTTAGCAGATGACATGAGATTACATAAAATGCAAAAGTTTGATGTCCTGCTTGTTGATGAGGCGCAGGATCTCTCCAATGATGAAATCTTTGTGCTACTTTCTGTGGTGAAACGCGATCGCCATGTTGCCATATTCTCCGACGAGAATCAAACGTTATTTGCGACGGAATGGTCGTTAAACTGCAATGTATTTGATGTGCGACCGGTTGAATGCGATCTCAAGAGAAACTATCGGAATACCGATAAGATACTTGAGCATTTCCGGAGTCTTACTGGAGAAGATACAACGCCAATGATTCGCCCTTGCCGGGAGTTCCAGACTAAGCCAGTCCAGGAGTTGGATACGAATGAAAGTATAAAGAAAGTTGTTGTTGGATTGCTGTCCGGTCAATTGTCAGAAGGTCGCCCGCGTCGTCCACGTGACATTGTGGTCTTGTCTGATAGGAATGATTTGTTAAATGAACTCATAAATGAATCATTGAGTTATGCGGGAAGTACGATTCAATTCAAGCGATATCAATGTCAGAAGAACGGGGAGTCTCTTCCATGGAAGGAAGGAAAGAAAATGTTGGGGAAGTGGAAAGATGACAAGTGTGTTCTCGCCGAAACAATCCAGTCCTTCAAGGGACTAGAGGCTAATTGTGTTGTTCTTGTGTTAGCTGGGAATCTTCCCAGTCAAGACGAAAACGACAGGCTTCGCTATGTTGGTGAAAGTCGTGCAAAGTACGAATTGTACATTATCGATTTGGCTAGGACTGTAGGATGAGTTCGTGGCGTTGGCATTAGAGGAAATGAACTGGTGGACAGCACGAAGACGTAAGTTTGATTGCTGGAGGTAGGGTGCTTATGTCGTCGTCAACAACGGAAAGGAACAGCAATGGAAATTCTGAGAGTACGGTACAGGAAGTTTTCGGTCAACGCTGGGGTTGATGCGGTCGGGTGCGAGATGGAGGTACGAGCCGGGAAACAGGATTGGTTCGTGTTCATGACGGCTTGTGCGGGTGAGCAGTTTGTTGTCGCTCGCCGCAGCCCGTTTGACGACATGTTCAATGGCGTTGCCGAGAAACCATCTGATGTCGGCGTGTTGCGGGAATTCGAGAATCGGAAGAAGGCATGCGCCGACCGACGTTACGGCAAGGCGATCCGCAAGTTGTGCGCCGTGTTCGATATGATCATGGATTTGGATCTAGAATAAAGTAATCTGTCTCGTCAAGGATTTCTATTCTTAATCCCTCCCCGATTGTCAAAAATAACATTTACGCTTGGCTGCGGATTTGTGATTGTTCACGGGTCGAAATGGTTCACCATTGCGACCATTGCCACAAACACAAATTGACATTTGTGATTTGCGACCAGCTGTGTCAATTATTTTTGAACAATTTTTTGAAAACGGCTGGACATTTGACTGTGATTATGAGACAATGTTCGCCATTCAACCCCTTATAAGGGCTTTAACTCCGATAAATCGGAAGAATGCGTCGCAAATGAGTGTTTTGCGCTGTATTCTTGATACAAGGTCTTTGGAAGCGTTGCTTAAAACAGCCTGTCCACAGATCGTCACTCAAAACTAAAGAAAGGAACAAAGATGAAACTATCCGGAGAACATTGGCTACTGTGCGCGATTGCGCGGAAAATGCTGTATAAACCCATGACGGTGGGTAATCTGGCGGTTGCATTCTGTAATCTGCCAAACCATCAGCAGATGGAAGAGGCGTTCATTGCCAGCCGAGGCCGTTACAACCGCCGTAAGTTCCTGGAGGATTTCCATTGTCCGGGCTGGGCGTATGATTTTCTCCGCACACAATGCCTTCGAGCCGATGGAGACGATCGTGAATTTTATATCCCTTTCAAACGCGCCGAAGATGCCCCCACCTTCAATCACTGCCACATGGAAGTGGCTTATGCATGAAACTACTCTACGTTACAACCCAAAGGAGAAAAACGATGGAAAACAAGATGCAAAACGATAAAGAACTGGAACTGAAGGCTTTCAACGAAAAGATGAAAGGCCGTAAGATGGAGTGGGTGTCTGAAGCAGAAGTGAAAGACGCTTGCAAGGATGGAGATCGCGGCGTTGTGACGTTGGATGCTGAGATGGAAGACGGGTGGAGCGCCGAGATCGAGGTTCTGGTGGACCGTGATGGACGGTTCCTGGAACTGATTGACGCGACTCTTCGGGATGAAGAGGAGGGATTGTTGTTGCCAAGCAGTTTTCAAGGGAGTGGCTTTTACGACCTTGTTGAGGCCGTGTTCGGGGCTGTCCGGTGCGCATGACCAACGAGGCCTGGAAATTATGAATGCACAAGTTGATGAAAATCAGGGATTCGGTCGCAATGACTTTGCACAAGTGCTTGACCGTATAAAACCGGTTGCCGGCATTTCGGATGCCAGCGTACAGGATGTACTTTCAAAGTACGCAGGTCGGCTGGACACAAACTATTATACTCACTTGGATGAAGATCGTGCTTCTATCGAGATTGAAGACACGCGACATTGCATATGTTTCATAGAATGGGAACATGGTTATTACGTGACCATCCTTTCGAAGAACGAGAACACATGGCGGACCGTATTCGTCGATCTCGTACATGGCAACTGGACTGTCATGCCGCAATACTTCCAGAAACCTGAGTTTGTCGGCATTCTACTGTCATTGAACGCCACATCTCGGGCTTTTATCGCTTCACATCAAAGGATTACCAGATGAAAGTGGACGAACGGCTGTTCAACGAAATGAAAATCAGGCTGGCCATGAAGGTTCATGGCTTAGCGTATGGCGATGCCGTACAGATGATCCATCTGATGGAATGCATGCATGCCGAAGTAGACGAAAAGCGACGCGAGAAGCGTCGTACGCGCAGACAAAGCATGACAAAGGACGAATTCTTCACGTTACGCGATCGAAGCCCTACGTGAAGGGCGTGCCCGAAAAGTAGCCCGTGGACTTCGGTTACATGCAGGCGCACGAGATGGTGGAGAAGAAATGACGACGAAAGAAGCGCAGCAACTGGATATGGGGTGCCTCATGCACGATCAGCTGATGGCCGTCATGGATACGCTGACCGTGCGCGAGCGTTGCGGCGGATGCTGCGCCATCCGAGCCGAATGTGTCGGCTCTTGGGACTCGGGGCGAGAAGCGCATGAGAGGAAGAAGCGCGAGAAAATCCGAGAAATATTCTTTTCCATGTAAGAATGTCGCTCGTGAACACTTGTCATTATCGTGCGCATCAACGAAAAGCGTCACGACAAGGAGAAAAAAAACAATGCGAAATAACGAAGAGATCATGACCGCCGACGAGGCGAAGGCGTGGGGCATCGTGGACAAGGTACTGTGACCTTTTACCACCGCATTTTGCGCCTCCGCCCAAGTATGCAAGCTCGCGGACGACATGATAGACTTGCTGACAAAGAAGAAGTAGCCCACCATGCGGTCGCGCGGGACACGCGACCCTACCGTGCGGCGCGTCGAAGCAAGGCGACGGCCAGCCCTGGACGCCTAGATTCTATTGGTAGGGTAAAACTCCCAGTGGCGAAAGCAAATGCGAGCGGTTGTTACTCCTTGTCGATTGAGGCAATCAGTTCATTTGCCCAGATGACGGCATCTTTGACGTTACCCAGGACGTTCAGGTCCCGCTTCTGGGCGTTGTAGATGTTTTCCCATTCGTCCCGTATTCTTACTGGAGTCGGCCACGGATGCATTCGCCTGTGCACAAACAGCCTTTTGCATATCTCCCTTACCCTGGACAGGTCGACGTTGCCCTCTTTCATGATAACCTGAAGGTCTATCAAGTCGTGCGCGCGCTGGTTGCTGCCGGATGGATTGCTGACGGCATGGATCTTCTGGGCCATTTGATGTTCAAGCGTCATCAAGGCGACAGGGGCTGGCTCCGGGAGTCCGAGCCGGTGGAACATTTCGCGCACCTCTTCAGTCGGGGGAACAATGTCGCACACATCGGACGATCCCGCCTCGTCATGCGATATCTCGATGTTGACAGTACACCATGGCTGTCCCTTGTAGCGTAGTTTGACGTCCACGGGTTGCATCACATACTCGAACGGAACGCCTTTGGGCGAAGCTTGGGGCAGAATGACGATCTGCCCTGTAAAGCCGTTCCATCCAATTTCCAATGAAGATCGGAGAGCTTCCAAGAAGGTGTCCAGATCGCCTCGACGAGTCGTATCGAAATCAACCGTGTTTCGCGTGCATATGCTCCCATAGCGGAATCGGAGAGCCCCACCTCCTTTGAGTATGGCTCCTCTGGGAAGGAATTGCCCGGTTATTGCGTTCGCCATCATTGTCCGCATCACGAGCATCTTCTGGTTGTCGCTATTCAGAAGCCGCACCAACCGTAATTCGAGCTCGTGTTCGTTGCGAGGTGGCTTGATTGCATTTTCTTCAGGCATGGCCGATTGCCTCCTTGAGCTTCTCGAATTCGTTCTTGCCTATGTGTCCTGCCGTGTACGCCGTCTGCGCAGCCTGAAGGAGTCGTTCGCCCATGTGGCTGTGGATGCATTCCCTTATGGCATCGCCGGGTTTCTGGCACATGATTCCGTCAATGTTGATGGGAACGTACCCACGTTTCCCGATGCTTGTTTCGTAGCCATCTGGGAGCCTCCGCCGTAGACGGTGCGGCGTGCGGACGTGGATGCGATCAATACTGACAGGCATCAGGCGCAACAGCCCGATTACCGATTCTCCGCAAAGATATGCGCCTTTGCCGCATTGTGCCACGGCTACGGCGTACGGGTCGTCTTCAGAATACGGGTATTGCGTAGCCTTGTAGACGCCATTCCCATACTTGACGAATCGTCCAATCCGAACCCATCGCGCGAGATCTTTTGAGGCGATTCCGTTTGCCCTGGCCTCGGCCGCCGTGAGGATTCCGTGGTTCTCTGTGGCGATACTATATGCCAAATCAAAAAGTTTCATGTCAATATAGTACCAGAAATGCCCCTGCTTTGTCAATGGGGCGCGCGAGCGTATTCCCCGGCGGGCTTGCGCGCGGCGGCTGGATATGGCATAATGGAGGTCGGCTGGCGCCGATAGGTCCGGCTATCTCGGTTTACAGACAAACAACAAGGAACACAGAAAATGAGACTCGACATGAGAAGAAGAGGATTCCTCAAGAGCGCGGCGAGCATTGCGGCCCTGACGGCCGGCGGCTGCTGCAACACGTGGTGTGGCCGCAGCGGCAAGATACGCCTCGCCGTCGTCGGCGTGATGGGCAAGGGCTACAGCGACTGGACGCCGATGCTCAAGAGCGGACTCGTAGACATTGTCGCGTTCTGCGACGCCGACTACACGGCGCGTGATCGCGCGCAGATGCAGCTCATCAAGGAAGGCATCGACCTCGACATGTACACGGTGCCGTTCTTCACGGACTACCGCAAGCTCCTCGACTCCTGCGCCTTCTTGGGCGTGAACGCGATGACCGTTTCGACGCCGGACCATGTCCACGCGCCCGTCGCCATCGGCGCGATGAAGCAGGGTATCAGCGTGTACGTGCAGAAGCCGCTCGTGCGTACGCTCTGGGAACTCGACTACTTCAACAAGACCGCCAAGGATAACGGCGTGGTCGTCCAGATGGGCAACCAGGGGTCGTCCCTCGACTCGATGCGCCGTTGCACTGAGGTTATCCAGAGCGGCATCCTCGGCGAAGTGAAGGAGGTCCACGTCTGGACGAACCGTCCCGTGTGGCCGCAGGGCGTGAACGTGGCCAAGTGGGTGAAGGGCCATCCGAAGGGCGACCCGCTCCGCACCGGCCTAAACTGGGACGCGTGGCTCGCCACGGCTCGGCAAGAACGTGTACCACACCTTCACGTGGCGCGGCTTCTTCGACTTCGGCTGCGGCGCGTTCGGCGACATGGCCTGCCACACGATGAACCTCGCGTTCCGCGGCCTCGAGCTCGGCGGCGTCTCCGACGCGGAGTGCACGATGATCGAGTCCGAGAACGACGTGGCCTATCCCCTCAAGTCCGTCGTGAAGCTCACCTACAAGGCGCGCGACTCCAAGGTGCGCCAGGGCGTGAAGCTTCCCGCCGTCACGCTCTACTGGTACGACGGCAACGTGAAGCCCGACGCGGCGATCATGCCCAAGTGGGCGTCGGCGCACGAGGGCAAGGTTCCCGACACCGGCTGCTACATCATCGGCTCGAAGGGCGCGGTGCTGATGCAGGACGACTACGGCGGGAAGTGCGCGATCGCGCTCAACGACGACAAGGCGTTCGCGGACGTCTTCGAGCACGAGGCCGCCAAGGCCGTGCCGCGCTCGATCCCGTTCCGCGCCGGCTCCGCGGCAGCAGCAGGCAAGTCCACCGTCGAGATGAAGGGCTTCGCGCTCGGCCACTACATCGAGTTCCTCGACGCGATCCGCGGCCAGGGCCCGTACTACGAGCAGACCCACTCGCACTGCTTCTCGGACATCGAGTACTGCATCCCGCAGATGGAGGGCATCCTCGTCGGCTGCGTGGCGCAGCGCATGCCTGGCAAGAAGCTGAACTGGTGCTCCTGCAAGCAGTCCTTCGACGTGTCTGCGGCGAATGCCTTCATCAAGCCGTACATCCGCAAGGGATTCGAGTTCTAGCCGAGATTGGGCGATGAAGACCCCTCCGCACAGCGCTGAAGCTGAGCGCGGGATCATAGGCTCAATCCTGCTGGACACCCAGTTCGGCGAGGACGCGCGCGTCCTGGACCTGTGCCAGGCGCGCGGCCTTACCCCCGACTCCTTCTACGAGCCGCGCAACCGGCTCCTCTACGAGACGTTCCGCGAGATGAGCGGCGACTCCGCCCCCATCGACGCGGTGACGCTGGCGGACAGGCTCCGCGCGACAGGCAGGCTCGACAAGGTGGGCGGCATCGCCGCCATCCAGGCGCTGGTGGACAACACGCCCACCAGCGCCCACGCCGAGTACTACATCGACATCGTGCGCCAGAAGCACCTTCTGCGCACGATGATCGAGCGCGCGCGCAAGACGGAGGAAAAGTGCTTCGACGACGCGCAGAGCGCGAACGCCGACATCCTCCTCGGCGAGGTGGAGGAGATGTTCCTCGGCATCGGCGGAGCGGCAACCGCGAGGCTGGACTGGAAGACCGCCGTCGAGAACACGCTCAAGCGCATGGACCGCCTCTTCGACGGCGGCGCGGGGCAGTTCGACGGCCTCTCCACCGGCTTCAAGCACCTCGACGAGAAGCTGCTCGGCCTGAAGCCGGGCGACATGATCGTGGTGGCCGCGCGTCCCTCCGTGGGCAAGACCTCGCTCGCGATGAACATCGCCGAGTGCGTCGCCATGGGCCAGGACATCAACGGCATGCCCACGAAGTGCGACGGCGGCAAGCAGCATCCTGTGCTGATCTTCTCGCTCGAGATGAGCACGGAAGCGCTCGCGAACCGCATGCTCGCCGGGCGCGCGGCGGTCAACACGTGGCGCCTGCAGCGCGGCATGATGCACAAGGACGAGCGCATCGAGGCGAGCAAGCGCCTCATGACGGCGGCGAACGCGCTGCGCACCGCGCCCATCTACATCGACGACACGAGCGCGATCGACGTGGCGGACATGCGCGCACGCGCGCGCCGGATGAAGCGCATGCACGGCATCGAGCTGATAGTGATCGACTACCTCCAGCTCGCCAACTGCCGCGAGTACGCAAAGCAGGGACGCCAGCTCGAGACGAGCCGCATCTCCGGCCAGATAAAGGCCATGGCGAAGGAACTCAAGGTGCCTGTGATCGTCCTCTCCCAGCTCTCGCGCGGCAACGAGCAGCGCAACGACAAGGACGAGATACCGAAGCTTTCCGACCTGCGCGACTCCGGAGCCATCGAGCAGGACGCCGACGTCGTGTTTCTGCTGCGCCGCCCGTGCCGCTCCAAGACCGCACGCTGGCACGAGAACGAGCTGTTGGCGATCGTTGACGTGGCGAAGCACCGCAACGGCGAGACCGGCGAGGTCGACCTCAACTTCTACAAGGAGGCGACTAGGTTCGGGGACCGTCCGCAAAACCAGCGCGACGTCGGCGCGACCGACGCGGAGACTGCCGAGGCCGACATGGCCACGGCGGAGGAAGTCCTCGAGCCGGTGCCGGAGGACATCGTCCCCGACGCTCCGGTTCTCTCCCAGGATCCGCTTTTCTGACGCACGACGCCGAGAGCGGAGTGTGGTATAATGGCGGCATGAAACATTCCGGCATTCTGGTTGCAGCCGCACTGTTCCTGGCGACGGGCGCGGCGGCAGAGGTTTTCACGATCGAGCGTAACGACCCGCGGCCGTTCCGCATCCACAACGGCCCGGACGAGACGCCCGCCACAAGGGCGATGATGCGCGAGCTCGCCGCAGAGGTGAAGCGCGTGACTGGCGTGCAGGTGGAAGTGCTGGGCTACGCGCCGGCGTTCGCGGGCGACTTCTTCGTCGCCACCGAGCCGTGGGCGGCGAAGGGCGCGTGGACGATCGGCCTGCGCAACGGCATCATCGGTATCCACGGTTCCGACGTGGCCGGCACGCAGGCCGCGCTGCGGCACTTCATCGACAAATTCCTGAAGCCGGTCCCGGACTCGGCAGGGCGCTTCGAGTGGAAGGACCTGCGCATCGACCACGGTCCGCAATGGGCGGACGTGCGCGAGGCGACGCTCGCCGCCGTGAAGGCGAAGCGCGAGAGGGACAAGGCACCAGAATGGGCGAACGAGTTCGTCAACTACGTGAACGTGGAGCCGGCGCGCGCATACTCTTTCCCGCTCGCGTCCGTGAAGGCAGCGCTCACGCACGACCTTCCCGAGACGCCGTACGTGAAGTCGCTTGACGGCCAGTGGAAGTACAACTGGTGCGGCGCGCCGGGGCAGCGTCCGCTCGACTTCTTCCGCCCAGACTTCGACGACTCCGCGTGGTACACGATCAAGGTGCCGAGCTGCGTCGAGCTGCAGGGGTTCGGCGTCCCGATCTACCGCAACATCGTCTATCCGCACCCCGACACGCCGCCTGACGTGGACAAGGACTACAACCCCGTCTCGTCCTACCGCACCACGTTCACTGTGCCGGACTCGTGGAAGGGGCGGCCCGTGTTCCTGCGTTTCGAGGGCGTCTATTCCGCGTACTACGTGTGGGTGAACGGCAGGAAGGTGGGCTTCTCCGAGGACAGCTGCACCGCGCACGAGTTCAACGTCACGAAGTATCTCAAGCCCGGCGATAACCTGCTCGCGGTGGAGGTCTACCGTTGGAGCGACGGCGCGTTCCTGGAGGACCAGGACTTCTTCCGCTACTCGGGCATCTACCGCCACGTGATGCTCTTCTCGCCGCCGCCCGTGGAGATACGCGACTTCTTCTGGAAGCCGAAGTTCGCCGCCGACTTCTCGTCGGTGGACGTGGACATTTCGGTGGAGCTGCGTAACCTTGGCGCGGACGCGCAGGAGCGCGTCCCTCCCGTTACGGCCACGCTATACGACGCGGACTTCAAGGTTGTGACGAATCTCATTGGACAATCCACCCTTCACCTTTCACCCTTCACCTTTCACCCTTCACAATCCACCCTTCACCTTTCACCCTTCACCTTTCACATCCCAACTCCTCGTCTCTGGTCGGCCGAGGATCCGTACCTCTACACGCTCGTCCTTCAGGCGGGCGACGATATCCGCTCCTGCAAGGTGGGGTTCATGAAGACGGAGATCATGTCCGACGGCTCGATCCACGTGAACGGGAAGCAGGTGAAGTTCAAGGGCGTGAACCGGCACGACGCCTCGCCGGTGAACGGACGTTCCGTCTCGCGCGAGGAGATGCTGCGCGACGTGACGCTGATGAAGCAGAACAACATCGACACGGTCCGCACCAGCCACTATCCGAACGACCCGTACTTCTACCATCTCTGCGCGCGCTACGGCCTCTACGTGCAGCTGGAGGCGAACGTGGAGAGCCACGGAATGCGCTACGGCGTGAAGTCGCTCGCCTCGCCGCCGAGCTGGACGCAGGCGCACGTGGACCGGTGCCGCGACATGGTGATCAACTGGCGGAACCTGCCGTGCGTGTTCACGTGGAGCTGGGGCAACGAGGCCGGGCAGGGCCCGACCTTCGACATCATCAACGAGGAATGCCTCAAGCTCGACGACACGCGTCCGATCGTCTACCGCCAGGACTGCGAGCGCTATTCCGTGGACGGCCCCGGCTATCCGACGATAGCGGCCGTGCACGGGCGCGGCCTGCGCTCGAAGTGCAGCTTCTTCTTCGAGTACGCGCACAGCATGGGCAACGCGCTCGGCACGTTCAAGGAATACTGGGACGAGTTCTACGCCTCGCCGTCGCTCACGGGCGGCTGCATCTGGGACTGGGTCGACCAGGCCGTCTGGAAGGAGACCGACCGCGTTGGGCCAGACGGGAAGCGCATGCGCTATCTCGCATACGGCGGCGACCATGACGAGGAGAACGACGGCAACTTCTGCGTGAACGGCGTCATCGACGCCGAGCGGAACGAGACGCCTAAGCTCGCCGAGGTGAAGCACGTCCACCGCAACCTCGTGGTGTCGAGGCCGGAGGGCGAGGCCGGGAGGGACGCGCTCCTGCGCGTCCGTGACAGAAAACCCTTGTCCGCCGTGCTGTGGAACCGCTTCTCGTTCACTCCGTCCGGCGCGTTCGAGTCGCGCTGGGAGCTGCTGGAGGACGGCGTGGCGGTGGCGCACGGCGCGCTCGACCTGCCGTCCGTGCCGCCGCTCACGCGGCAGACGGTAGGGATTCCGCTGCCTGCTGTGTCGCCGAAGTCAGGCGCCGAATACTTCCTCAACGTCTCGTTCCACCTCAAGGCGGACGCGCTCTGGGCGAAGAAGGGACATCTTGTCGCGCACGACCAGCTGGCGCTGGGTACGGGAGGGCCGCGCTCCTGCGCGGCCGCGGCGGACGCGCAGGAGCGCGTCCCTCCCGTTGGGGGAGCGGCGGACGCGCAGGAGCGCGTTGCGGTCAAGCCTTCAGGTGACGGCTTTGTCGTGACCGCGGGGCCGACGACTGCGCGCTTCAGCCGGGCGACGGGCACGCTCTCCTTCCTCTCGATGAACGGCAAGACGGTGCTGGCAGACAGCGCCGACGGCATAGTGCGCGGACCGCGCCTCACATGCATGAGGGCGTTCACCGACAACGACAAGTGGATGCGCAAGGCGTTCTACGATTCGGGCCTCACGCAGCTGCGCTACCACGTGCGCGAGCTGAAGCCCGCGACCGTCGACGGGCGGACTGCGGTCCGCGCCACGGTGGAGGTGAACGGCGCGAAGTCTGCCGGCTTCAGGCACGTAGCCGAGTACGTCTTCGCCCCCGACGGTTCGCTGGAGATTCGCAACGACGTGACTCCGTTCGGCAAGATGCCGTCTGCGCTGCCGCGGCTCGGGCTTTCGCTGATGCTAGACCCGCGCCTGGAGCGGATGGAGTGGTACGGGCGCGGTCCGCACGAGAACTACGTGGACCGCTGCTCTGGGGCGTTCGTCGGACGGTGGCAGTCCACCGTGACGGGGCAGTACGTGGCGTACTGCCGCCCGCAGGACAACGGCTACAAGTGCGACGTGCGCTGGGCGGCGTTCGCGGACGAGGCGGGCGACGGCGTGCGCGCGAAGGGGAGCGAGCCTCTCTTTGTGCAGGCGCTCCACTACGGCTGCGAGGACCTTGAGTTCGCGCGTCACCGCGACAGGCAGGAGCGCATCTGGAACGAGAAGCCGCCGCGCGCGGAGACGTGCCTCAACCTCGACCTGCGCCAGGTCGGGCTCGGCGGCGCCTCGTGCGGACCCAAGCCGGAGGCGCAGTACATCTTCCCGATCCGGCCCGAGCGCTGGACGGTGACGCTCGAGCCTTGCCGCAAGACTGCGGGATTGCAGTGAGGCCAACACCCATCAAACCAGAAAAGCGAGGACAAGAACATGGACACGATAAAGAATGTTACGCGGCGAGAGTTCTGCCGTGGTTCGGCAACCGGGCTTGCGGGAATAGTGGCGGCGGGTGCCGCTCCTGTCTTCGTGCCTGCGCGCGTGCTTGGCGCAGAGGCGCCGTCGAAGAAGCTGGCGCTCGGCGTGATCGGATGCGGACGCATCGCCAACGCCTACAACGTGCCGTCGTGCCTGAAAAACGGCGGCAAGGAGCTGTGCGAGTTCATCGCGCTCTCTGACGTCGACCTCGTGCGCATCCAGCACCTGAAGCGCCAGCTCGCGGGCGAGAAGATGCAGGGGCGCGACCTCGTTGCCGACGCGCGCTGCTACCAGGACTATCGTCGCCTTCTTGCCGACCCCGCCATCGACGGCGTGCTGATCGCCGTGCCAGACCACTGGCACGCGCAGATGGCCATCGAGGCGTGCCGCGCCGGGAAGGACGTATTCCTCCAGAAGCCGATGGCGATGACCATCGGCGAGGGCCGCGCGATCGTGGATGCCGCGAAGAAGTACGGGCGCATCCTCCGCACCGGCACGCAGGAGCGCACGGAGGAGAACTTCATCCACGCCGTCGAGTGCGTGCGCGAGGGCCGGCTCGGCAAGGTGGTGCGCGTGGAGGTGGGCCTGCCCGACGACCCGAAGGAGTATGACCTGCCCACCGAGGAGCCCGTGCCTGACGACTTCGACTGGAACATGTGGCAGGGTTGCGCGCCAGAGGCTCCGTATTCGCGTCTCCGTAGCCACCAGCGCGGCGTGGGGAAAGACGCCGGCAAGGTGATCTTCGCGCGCGGCGGCTGGATGACGATCCAGGCGTACGACATGGGCATGATCGCCAACTGGGGCGCGCACCACCTCGACTCCGCGCAGCGTGGCCTCTGCGAGGAGCTGGGCGGTCCCGTGTCGGTGGAGGGTACGTGCGAGTACCCGAAGGGACGCAAGCTGTGGGACGTGCATGGCGAGTGCGACATCACGTGGACGTACGCCTCGGGCGCGGTCGTCAAGCTCGGCTCCACGCGCAAGTACCCGTGCGGAGTGAGGTTCATCGGCGAGAAGGGCGACTGGATCTTTTGCGGGTTCTCCTGGAAGAAGAAGCAGACGAGCAGCGACCCCGTGGGCGTCTCCGCCGACAAGGTGGCGGGCATGCCGATCGCGGCGAGCCGCAAGGGCCTCGTCGAGGATCCCGTGGCGCATCCGCTCATCCGCCCTCTGGAGCACAACCGCGAGTGGATCGAGGAGATGCGTACGCGCGGACCGCTCGCCATGCCGCTCGAGGAGGCGCAGCGCACGTCCACCACGTGCGTCCTCGGCTACATGGCGATGAAGCTCGGGCGCAAGCTCGTGTGGGACGCGAAGGCGGAGCGTTTCGTGGACGACGCGAAGGCTAATGCGATGCTGTTCCGCGAGGAGCGCGCGGGCTTCGGCGTGAAGCAGTATTTGAACGAACTCAAGGCATAAAGGAAAATCACTCATGAAGCGAATGCTCACATTCCTGTCGGCTGCGGCCGGCATCGTCGGCGGACTCTCCGCCGCAACCTACTCGGCGAAGTCGCCGGATGGACTGAACGAAATCCGGCTCGACACGGAGCCGGCGCTCCGCGTGACTGTGCTGCGGCGCGGACAGCCTCGCGCGGAAGTGCGCAAAATCTCGCTCGACGTGGCGGGCCGTGGCGTGCTTGGCGGTGCAGGCTGCACGGCGTCCGGCGTGCGCGATGCGCAGCACGACGCCGTGATCCAGACGCCGATCTACAAGCGCGCATGCATCAAGGACGACGGCGCAGGCACGTGCGTGTCGTTCGGCGACTGGTCGGTGGAGCTTCACGCGCGCAACGATGGCGTGGCGTACCGCTTCGCCACGAAGTTCGGCGGCGAGATCACGGTGAAGGGCGAGACGGCGCGCCTCGCGTTTCCGTCGCCCGACCAGAAGGTGTGGGCGGCCGCGAACCGTCAGGCGCCGGAGAACGATCCGTTGCAGGACAGCTGGGAGGGCGTGTACGGGCTCGTGTCCGTGAACGACGCGCCCACTCCCGACAAGAAGAAGATCTGGTACATGCCGATCACTGCGTCGTATCCAGACGGCGTGGCGATGACGATCACAGAGAGCGACATCGTTGACTATCCCGGCTGCAACTTCACGCGCGGCGGCGACCCCGCCTCGCTCGACGCCGTGTTCGCGCATTATCCCACGAAGACGCGGTACTGGACGTGGGGCGCGGGCTACAGCGAGGAACCGTCGCGCTACCAGCGTGTGGTCGGGCGCGCCGACTTCATCGCGCGCACGGCTGGCACGCGCACGTTCCCGTGGCGCGTGTTCGTGCTGGCGGACGGTTTTGCGCAGCTGCCGGCGGCGGACATCGTCTACGCCCTCGCCTCGCCCTCGAAGATCGGCGACGCCTCGTGGGTCAAGCCCGGCAAGGTGGCGTGGGACTGGTGGAACTGCTGGAACGTGAGCGGCGAATACGGCGGGATGCGCCCGGTGGACTTCAAGGCCGGCTGCAACACGAAGACGTACGAGTACTACATCGACTTCGCCGCGAAGTACGGCGTGGAGTACGTGATCTTCGACGAGGGGTGGAGCCAGAAGCTGAAGATCATGGAGGTCAACCCCGAGGTGGACGTGCCGCACCTCATCAAATACGGCAAGGAGCGCGGCGTGGGCATCATCCTCTGGGCGGCGTGGGCGCAGTTCCTCGGCCGCGAGGAGCAGGTCGTCTCCCACTACGCGAAGATGGGCGCGGCGGGCTTCAAGATCGACTTCATGGACCGCGACGACCAGGTTGTTGTGAACTTCCTCGCCAACATGGCCGCGCTCTGCGCGAAGTACCATCTCGTGGTGGACTACCATGGCATGTACAAGCCTTCGGGTTTCCAGCGCACCTATCCCAACACGCTTAATTTCGAGGGCGTGCATGGGCTCGAGTGTTGCAAGGGCGGCAAGGCCTGCACCTACTTCCCCGACAAGGACTGCACGATCGTCTTCACGCGCATGGTGGCCGGCCCGATGGACTACACGCCCGGCGCGATGCTCAACGTGCCGCGCAAGCGCTGGACGCCTACGCCGTGGCAGCCCTCCACGCCCGGCACGCGTGCGCACCAGATGGCGCTCATGGCTCTCTACGAGGCGCCGCTCCAGATGCTGTGCGACAGCCCCACGCAGTACCTAAAGAACAAGGAGTGCTTCACGTTCATGGCGCAGACGCCCGTCACGTGGGACGAGACCGTGGGCCTTGCGGGCGAGCCGGACAAGTTCGCGGCGCTCGCCCGTCGGAAAGACGGAGTGTGGTACCTTGCGGCCATCGCGGGCGCGGACGGCTACGACGCCGCGTTTGACACGTCCTTCCTCGGCGCAGGCCGCTGGGACGCGGAGATCTTCGCGGACGGACCGAACAGCGGCCGTGACGCGACGGACTACGTGCACCAGCGCCGCACGGTGGCCGCGGGCGAGAAGCTCGCCGTGAAGATCCCGTCCGACGGCGGGTACGTGGTGCGCTTCACGCAGGCGAAGTGATTGGGCCGTGGCGGCATTGCGCGGCGCGGCGTGATGCTGTATAATCTGCGGCATGAAGAACTTCATGTCTGTAATGGCGGCAGCCGCGATGGCCGTTGCCGCCTGTGCGCAGTCTGCCGACGCGAAAGCGCCGGCGGCGCGGACCGTGACCGTCGATACGTGCGCGTCCGCCGGGCGCATGAACCTGCGCCTCAACGGCGGCAACGGCTACACGCCCATCGCGCGGCTGCAGAGCGGCGGATGGAAGGTGTTCATCAAGCCGATGGAGAACCTGCGCCTGCCGATCGTCCGCACCCACGACGCCATCCTCATGGACGACGGCGTGAAGACCGTGGACGTCCACATGATCTTCGCCAACTTCCGCGCGGACGAGAACAACCCCGACAACTACTGGTTCAAGCAGACGGACGAGTATCTGGGGCGGGCGGTCAAGGACGGCTCGAAGATCCTCTTCCGCCTCGGCGAGAGCATCGAGCATGGATTGGTCAAGTACTTCGTGCACCCGCCGGAGGACATCGCCAAGTGGGCGCGCATCTGCTCGCGCATCATCGACCACTACAACAACGGCTGGGCCGACGGCTTCCACTGGAACATCGAGTATTGGGAGATCTGGAACGAGCCGGACTTGCGTCCGGCGTGCTGGACCGGCACCGACGAGCAGTTCTTCGACCTCTATGTGACCACGTCCAAGTACCTCAAGGAGAAGCATCCGGGCATCAAGGTGGGCGGCGCGGGGTTCACGAGCAACCAGCGCATCTACGCGCCGTTCCTCGCCGCCGTCGCCAAGGCCGGTGCGCCGCTCGACTTCTTCAGCTTCCACAAGTACTCGGACGACTACAACCTCCTGGTCCGCGAGCTGCCGCGCCAGATGCGGGAACTGGTGGACGGGTACGGCTTCACGAAGGCCGAGCTGGTGCTGGACGAATGGCACTATTTCCCCTGCGGGTGGAAAGGACGGCGCCGCCGTCACCTTCCACCAGCAGGGCAATTCAGCCGTGTTCCTGCTTGATTTCGAATGATCTACATAACCGAAAGGAGCAAAGATGAATAAGGCATTGATGGCGGCGGCGCTTGCGCTCTGCGCAGGCGCGTGGTCGGCCCCGGGAATTGTGTCGGCACAAAAATCGTGTTTTTAAGATTTTGTGCCGACGGCGTTGTGTAGTGAGTAAAAAGATGATAAAATACACTTGTTTCATCTTTTTAGAAGAGGCGTGAAATGTTCGTTGGGCGTGAGAAAGAACTGGAATCGTTGCGCTTGTTGTTGGACAAGCGCACTCCGTCATTGGTTGCCTGTCGTGGGCGTCGGCGTATTGGCAAGTCAACGCTGATAGAAGAGTTTGCGAGGCGCAATCGTTGTCGATTGGTGGAGATTGACGGGCTCTTGCCGCGCGAGGGGATGACGAATCAGGTTCAACTGGACAACTTCATCGAGAAATTGGCTGCCCAGACAGGCGTTGACGGGACAAAGGTCTCATCGTGGTTCGAGGCGTTCATGCGCCTTGACAAGGCGATTGCGTGGGACGACTGGACGGTCGTTTTGCTTGACGAGGTGTCATGGATGGGGCGTTACGATCCCGATTTCCCGGCAAGGCTCAAGAGTGCGTGGGATATGATGCTGAAGCACCATGATCGCTTGGTTGTCGTCATTTGCGGATCGGTCTCGACGTGGATCAAGAAGAACATCCTTGAGAATACGGGCTTTGCCGGACGCTTCTCGCGCGATCTTGTCGTCCGTGAACTGCCTCTTTCGCAGTGCAAGGCGTTTTGGGGCGATGTGGCGGAGAGGCTGTCTCCGTCCGAGATCATCGACGTTCTGTCCGTGACGGGCGGCATTCCCCGCTATCTCGAGGAAGTGAATCCAGGGTTGAGCGCCAACGAGAACATCAAGCGGATGTGCTTCGAGCGGGACGGTGTCCTGTTCGGCGACTTCAAGGCGATATTCAGTCAGGTGTTCGGCGAGGAATCCGTGCTGAAACAGAAGATTCTGCGTACGTTGATCGACGGACCGCGCACGTGCATCGAGGTCGCCGAGGCATTGGATGTGGAGCGTGGCGGATCCCTTTCGGAAACGCTTGAAATCCTTGTCGATGCGGGGTTTGTCACCAAGGACGAGGGATACAATCCGGAGACGGGCAAGAAGGCGCGGACAGTGAAATACCGCCTTTCGGACAACTACACCCGATTCTACCTGAAGTACGTGTTGCCGCATGAGACGGAGATTCTTTCAGGCACCTACCTGTTTGACACGCTTGAATCGTTGCCGGGGTGGGATTCGATCCTCGGACTGCAGTTCGAGAATCTTGTCGTCAACAACTTCAGGGAGCTGGTGAAGCCGCTTCACCTTGAGGGTATCCCAGTCCTTTCCGCCGTACCTTATGAAAAGCGCGCAGCGAAAGGGCAAGGAAAAGGCGATGGGAAGGGGCTGCAGATCGACTTGCTTGTCCAGACGCGCAAGTCGGCATACGTCGTGGAAGTCAAGCGGAAGCACCATATCGGGGAGTCGATCGAAGATGAAGTGGCGAAGAAGGTCGCACGTCTTCGCCATCCGCAAGGGATGTCCATTCGGACGGCGTTGGTATATGAAGGCGAGCTTGCCCCCGTCGTGCGCGGAAACGGCTACTTCGACGCCATAGTCTCCGCTGCCGATTTGCTTGGGATTTGAGGACAAAGACAATGAACGGTTTCACATACAGGAATCCCGTCAGGGTCGTGTTCGGCCTGGGGACGCTGAAGCAGGCCGGCGCGCGCCGCTTCGGCGTAGGCGTCAACTCCGTCCGCAGCATTATAGTAGAGGTGAAATGAAGCTTCTCTTTGTGTGCCACGGGAACATCTGCCGCAGTCCGATGGCAGAGTTCGTGATGAAGGACCTGCTGCGCAAGGCGGGGCGGGATGACGTGGAGGTTGAGTCCGCCGCGCTCCACACGGACGAGATCGGCAGCGACATCCACCGTGGTACGCGGCGCGAGCTGGAACGGCACGGCATTCCGTATTCGCCGCGCCGTGCGTGGCTTCTCGACGCCGCGAAGGCGGCGGAATACGATCTAATCATCGGCATGGACGCCTACAACATGGCCGACCTGCGTCGGCTCGTCTATCCCGCCGACCTCCCGAAGGTGCGCCGGCTCCTTGATTTCGCGGGCGTCAACCGCGACGTGGCCGACCCTTGGTACACCGGCAACTTCGACGAAACCTACGCCGACATCATCGCCGGCTGCACCGCACTTCTCCAATTCTTGCCATGTTGACCAAGACAAATCCGAATACGGGCAACGGCTTCCGTCATGGCCTGCCCTTTGTGATCCAGCCTTTCAATTCTTCCGTCAGAAGGAGACGAGATGAAAAGTAAGTGTGCGGTTCTGGCCATCGCTCTTGCGGCGATGGTCGGTGCGGCGGCGGATTCCGACGGCGCCGCGCGCCTTCAGGCCCTTGTTGATGCCGCTGCCGCGCCAGGCGGGACGGGCGTCGCTGACATCCCGCCCGGCGTGTATGAGCTGGAGTGTCCGCTGGTCGTCACTAACTGGGTCTCGCTGGCGCTGCATCCGCGTGCAGTGCTTCGCGCGGCGGCCGACATGGAGTTTCTCGTCGTGTGGGACGGGAAATGGAAACGCGAGCTCGAAGACCTGTGGCGGCGCGACAACAGGTTCATCACGGGCGGGGTGCTGGACGGCGCGGGACGGGCGTCGTGCCTGCTGCTGACGAACTGCTGGCACTTCACGCTGCGGGACGTGGCGTTCTACAACGGACGCGAATACGGGATGCTCCTGCGCAAGGGCAACGAGGTTTTCGGGACGGGCCTCACGTTTCGGACGCGGATGCCCGGGCTGGACGGCAACACCGCGCTGCGCGTGGACGCGAGCGACAACCATTTCACGGATGTCGTTGCCATCGACTACACGACCGGCATACACGTCGACTGGGGCGCGAACCGGCTCACGCGTTGTCACGTGTGGAACGCCAGCCTGCACGCGTACATGCCGGAGGCGGTCCCGGCGGAGACGCTGGAGCGGACCATCGCGTTCCGCATTGACGGCGGCGGGCACATCCTGCGCGACTGCTACGCCGACACGGCGAAGATCGGCTACTTGATCGGCGGAAAGGACATGCGCCTGTTCGGCTGTTCGTACTACAACAACATGAAGATGAGCGGACTGGACGGGTTGACGGCGGTCAAGACATCGACGGAAAAGGCGAGCGCGCTGATTCTCGGGGGCAGTTTCGTCAAGTGTGCGCCGCACATGAAGCTGGAGGAAGGCCCCGGGCGGATCGTCTGGCGAGACTGCATCTATCCCGGCTGGAAGACGCGGGACTTCGGTGTTGCGCCAGACGCGCAGTGAGACGCCGTAGGCGGGGTTACGTGGTTGATCTAGACTTCAAGGAGATAAGGGAATTTTCTTATGAAACAAAAACTGAAGTTTGCCGGTTGCGCGGCGCTCGCGATGACTCTCCCCGCCATGGCGGAGCGGATCGTCTATGACTTCGAGACGGGCGATCTGCAGGGATGGAAGGTGACGCAGGGCGCGTTCGCGCGGCCTGTGACGGATCTCGCGAAGGAGCACAACACGGGCAAGCCGTACACGAAGGGCGGCACGTGGTTCCTTTCGACGCTCGAAAACAAGGACAATTCGAGCTGGTGGACCGCGCGACGGGCAAGGCGATCGTCTCGGCTGTCGGCGAGAACGGCGAGCGGATGCGCGTCGTCACGTGGAACGTGCCGCAGGCTGTCGGGAAGGACGTCTACTTCCGCGTGGTCGACGGCGCGACCGGCAGTTGGGGACACGTGACCGTGGACGACGTGACATGCGAGGGCGTGCTTGTGGCGAAGGCCGCCGCGAAGGCGGCGCTCGCATCCGTGCCGGAGGTCGTGTACGTGACGCACGCCGCGTTCAGGGCCGACCACCACAACACGGCGACGCTCTTCCAGTGCGGCGAGATCAACGAGCGGAGCTACGACACGCAGGGCGCGCTCAAGGCGTGGAACCCCGCGACGGGCGCGACGCGCGTGATCGTGCCGGAGAAGGAGGGACGCACCATCCGCGACCCGGAGGTGGACTGGGACGGAAGGCGCATCGTGTTCTCCATGCGCGACGGGCGCACCGACGACTACCATATCTATGTCGTGAACGCGGACGGCACGGGCCTCCGCCAGCTCACGCGCGCGAAAGGCGTGAGCGACATCGACCCCGTCTTCCTGCCTGACGGCGACATCGTGTTCTCGTCCACGCGCGATCCGAAGTACTGCATGTGCAACCGTCACATCATGTGCAACCTCTACCGCATGGAGGCGGACGGCGCGAACATCCACCAGATCGGCGTCTCAACCCTCTTCGAAGGACACTCCTCCATCCTGCCCGACGGACGCGTCCTCTACGACCGCTGGGAGTACGTGGACCGCGACTTCGGCGACGCGCAGGGACTCTGGACGTGCAACCCCGACGGCACGCGCCACGCTGTCTGGTGGGGCAACAACACGACGAGCCCCGGCGGCGTGATCAACGCGCGTGCCGTGGGCGGCGACTCCTCGAAGGCGATCGCCATCCTCGGGAGCTGCCACGACCGTCCGTGGGGCGCGCTGGGGCTGATCGACCGTTCGCTCGGCGTGGACGGACAGGAGCCCGTGCTGCGCACGTGGCCAGCATCCTACCGCGAACGCATCCACGCGGGGGGAAAGGAGGACTTCGATTCCTCGAAATCGCTCGTCTGCAAATATGCCGACCCGTTTCCGATCGACGAATCACATTTTCTCGCCGTGCGCCAGACCGGCCGCGCGAACGGCGAGATGTCGCTCGTCTACCTGGACCTCGACGGCAACGAGACGGAGATCTACACGGACGCGCCCGGCATCTGGTCGCCCGTCATCCTGCGTCCCACGAAGAAGCCCGTTGTGCAGAGCCAGCAGCGGAACTTCGACGCGCCGAACGCGCCCGGAAGGTTCTACCTGCAGAACGTCTACATCGGCACGCACATGCAGGGCGTCAAGCCGGGGACGATGAAGGCGCTGCGCGTCGTCGAGTCGCCGCCGAAGCGGAACTGGACGGGGCCGCGCGGCTGGTTCGGGCACGGCGAGGAGGCGGCCGCGATGAACTGGCACTCGTTCGAGAACAAGCGCATCCTCGGCACGGTGCCCGTCGAGGCGGACGGCAGCGCGTACTTTGAGGTGCCGGGCAACACGTTCGTCTATTTCCAGGCGCTCGACGAGAAGGGGAAGATGGTGCAGTCGATGCGCAGCGGCGCGTTCGTGCAGCCGGGCGAGACGTATGGGTGCGTCGGCTGCCACGAGAAGCGCGTGGGCGAGGCCGCGCCGGTGGCGGAACGTCCGCTCGCCATGCGGCGCGCGCCGTCGAAGATGAACGGCTGGTACGGCCCGGCGCGCCTCTTCAGCTTCCAGAAGGAGGTGCAGCCCGTCCTCACGAAGCATTGCGTCTCATGCCACGACTACGGCAAGAAGGCGGGGAAGAAGCTGAATTTGAGCGGCGACCGCGGCGCGTTCTTCTGCACGAGCTACGTGGATCTCTGGGCGACCGGCGCGATCAAATGCATCGGCGGCGGCCCGGCGGAGATCCAGCCGGCCTATTCGTGGGGCTCGCACGCGTCGAAGCTCACGCGCACGCTCTACGGACACGGCCGCGCGAAGCTGTCGGACGAGGAACGCGACCGCGTGATCACGTGGATGGACATCAACGCGGTCTACTACCCCCGCTACGAGTGCGCGTATCCCGACAATCCCGGCGGACGCATGCCGCTCTCCTTCGCCGAGCAGGCGCAGCTCGAGAAGCAGTGCGGGGTGAAGGTCGAGAACTCCCATGGAAAACGCCAACGCGAGCAGCTGAACTTTGACAGGCCGGAGCTGAGCCGAATCCTTGACGGGGTGAAAGGTGAAGGGGGAAAGGTGAAAGGTGAAAAATTCCAGGAGGCGTTGGCGATAATAAAGAGGGGTGCGGAGCGGTTGAAGGCGACGCCGCGCGGCGACGTGGAGGAAGGTTTCGTTCCGTGTGCGAAGGATCAAGAGCGCGACGCGCGCAGCGAGCGCCGCCAAGCCGAGGAGCGTCGCGTCTATGAGGCAATCCGCGCCGGACGGAAAGTGTACGATGAGTAATTCATGTTGCGTTCGGTCCGTCCATGGGGGCCCATGGATGTCGTGACCCCATGGACGTTGCAGGGAGGATTTGTCGCCATATTTTCGTCTTTATCTGTGTTCACGGTTGAGATAAAGACGGAAATATGGTATGACACGCCGCGCACGCGTCTTGAAACCGGCGGTGGGATGTGGTATCATAAGCGGGTTTTCTGGAAGGAGGCATTGTCCCCTTCGAACGAAAGCGGAGCGAAGCGACATGACGACGAGTATGCAGAGCAGAAGGCGGAAAGCGGGCAAGGCCATCGCCCACAAGGCGGCGGGGCGTTCCGCATCCGTCATGAGGCCGGAGTATCTCGCGGAGATCGCGCGTTTCCGGCTCATGGACGACGACTTCATGTCGAAGTGCCTTGAGAATGCGCCGGAGTGCATCGAGTTGATACTGCGGATCATCCTCGGCAAGAAGGACCTGAAGGTGGTCAAGTCTCAGACCGAATACCCGATAAAGAACCTTCAGGGGCGCGGCGTGCGTTTTGACGTGTTCGCAAGGGATTCCGAAGGCAGGGAATACGACATCGAGATTCAGCGCGCGAACGACGGCGCGGAGCCGAGGCGGGCGAGGTACAATTCCGCGCTGATGGACGCGAATGCGCTCAAGTCGGGCGAGGATGTTGACAAGCTGCGCGATACCTACGTCATCTTCATCACCGAGAACGACGTGATGGGGGAAGGGCAGGATGCATACTCGTATCTGCGAATGGAAGAACGTAGTGGTAAACGGCTTTACGACGGCACACACATCATTTACGTGAACGGTGCAACGCGCAGTGAATCCGATATTGGCAAGTTGATGCATGATTTCCTGTGTCGTAACGCAGCGGAGATGCATTTCGACATTCTAAAGAGGCAAGTTAGTCAATTCAAGAATTCAGAAGAAGGGAGGCTCACTATGTGCGAAGCAGTAGAAAGAATAGCGGAGCGTCGCGAGGCGCTTGGCGAAGCTCGCGGCAAGCGCGAGACCATGTTCGCGACGGCGAAGCGGATGCTGAAGGACGGCGTCCTTGCGTTGAAGGACATTGCAAGGTATTCCGGTCTGTCGCTCGCGCAGGTCAAGAAACTTCAGGCGTCGATGGCCTGAGGAAAGTGTTCATGGTAGATAGTTTACCGATCTACGGAGAGGAAACAGGAACGAAATGACATGGAGCATGTGAAGCACGTGAAATGCGCGCGGACGCTGGGCCTGGCGCTGCTGTTGCGGGCGCAACTCGACGGGCTGGCGCGGCGGAGCAGCGTCGGCGCGACGAGCGGCATCTCGTCCTTCTGCATCACCGCATGCGGCGTCGCGGGCCTCGAGCCATGGGACCTCTATGACCGCGGCCGGGTGCTGGTCGACAACATCGTCCTCACGACCGTCCCGTCTGGCACCTACATCATCGTGCGGTAACGAGGAAAGTCTCTATGAAACTGACAAGAAGAGCGTTTCTGGCCGGTGCGGCGGCGTTTGCGGCGGCTCCGGCGTTTGCGAAGACCCCCGACGAGATCCGCTCGGTGCTGCTGCACTGGGGGCTCAACATGTGGGGCTCCGCTCGGTGCTGCTGCACTGGGGGCTCAACATGTGGGGCGAGTCCCTGCCGCCGGACATCAAGGGCCCCCTCGCCCACGGCCGGCTCTGCAACGACAGGGTGAAGTTCAGCGACAAGGCGTGGAACCTGCTGGTGGACGACATGGTCGCCAAGAAGATGAACATGGTCATCATCGACCTCGGCGAGTTCCCCGTCTATCCCAGCCATCCCGAGCTGGCGCTGCCGGGGTCGCGTTCGCCGGACTGGATCCGCGGCGAGGTGCGTCGGCTGAAGACGCTGGGCCTCGAGCCGATCCCGAAGCTCAACTTCTCCGCCGCGCACGATGCGTGGCTGGGCGAGTATTCGCGGATGCTGACCACGAAGCCCTACTACCAGGTGTGCCGCGACGTCATCAAGGACACGGCGGAGATGTTCGACCATCCG
>CACXPT010000035.1 GCA_902769585.1 uncultured bacterium | reverse complement strand
ATATGCCATGCGGCCATTGATGCCGCTCGGCCTCTCATCGCAACGCAACACAATTTGTTAGTGGACGCGGGCACCAGCCCCGCTCACTGACCGATTACCTACGGCGACACGCGAAAGTTTATGGTATAATAGCGGTCTCTTGACGCGACTATCATCAAAGGAAAGAACATGGCAAAACCGTTGAACATAATCGTGTGCGGGTCGCTGGTGCCTGACCCGCTCCAGACGCTGGAACCTGTCCAGACCCCGCAGGGGCCTGGCCTCAAGAACGAGCAGATGCTGCCGAGCGTGCTCGATCCGTGGGCGGCATGCGCCCTGTACGAGGCGGCAAACCTCGCGAAGCAGCGCGCCGGCTCCACCGTCACGCTCGTCGCCCTCGGCCCCAAGGCCAAGCTCCAGCAGCTGATGATGACGGTCGCCCAGAAAGCCCCCTTCCAGCTAGTTGCCGTGAACGCTCCCGCCGGCGGCTTCACCGACGCGCGAGAGACCGCCGCAGAACTCGCCAAGGCGATCAAGTCCATCCCCGGCCTCGACCTCTCCGCCACGCTCCTCTTCGGCGGCTGCGCGTCCGCCTCCCGCGACGCGGGAGTGACGCTCCAGTTCGTGGCCGAGACGCTCGGCATCACCGAGTTCTTCATGGGCGTGGACGAGCTGAAGCTCGCGGACGACGACACCTTCACGGTGCTCGAGCGCATCGAGGGCGGACAGTACCTCTCCTCCACATGCTCCGGCTTCCCGGCGGCGATCGGCTGGGCCACCGGCAACCTGCCCGAGCCGCCTAACAACCCGCAGACCGGCATGATGAACATGCGCGGCATCATGCCCGCGCTCATGAAGGCGCCGGTCGCCAACGTCGGCGTTGGCGGCATCGCCTACGAGAAGACCGAGGTGCCGTCCGCCAAGCGCGCGACGGTGGTGAAGAAGGACATGGCGGTGGACGACATCGCCAAGGAAATTGTCGAGTGGATCAAGGGCTGAGGAAATACGACATGAAGATCGCAGCATTCACGATTGACGGAAACGGAACATTCGCGCAGGACGTGCCGGCGTTCGCCGCCGCCCTCGCCGCCGCAGGGGCGGACATCGTCCTCGTGCCAGGTACCTCGCGCGCCCGCCGCTCCATGCCCGCCGCCGCCATGCGCGCCGGCTCGGCCATCGACACGAACGTCGTCGACGTGACGGTCGACGGCGACAAGGCCACCGTCCAGCGCTGGGCCTACCGCCAGCGCATCCTCACCGCATTCTCGCGTGCGGCGCGTCCGTGGGTCATCGTCACCGATCCGGCGCTCTTCGCCGAAATCTGCGCGAAGCTAGGCATCGCCCCCGCCCCAATCCCGTCCAGTGCGTCCGCGATTACGCGGACGACGGTCAACGGCGTGGTCGCCGCAGGCACCGGCGGCGAATCCACCATCCGTCCCGACTCCCCCCTCCTCTTCGTTGCCGGCGCTGGCTGGACGAAGAAGCAGGCGGACGGCGCGACGCACCTCGACGAGGCCGCCGCCACGATCACGGGCTTCCTCGCGAAGTCCGGCGCGTCGCTCGGCTCCTCCAAGTCGCTCGTGGACATGCCAGAGGCCGCCAAGGCGTTCAGTTTCATGAGCCACATGAACCAGGTCGGACAGACGGGCGCGACGCCGCGCCACGCCAAGGGACTCTCGACGTGCTGCCACGGCGAGGAGCCGCACGTCGTAGGCTGGCGCTTCGTGAACGACCGCCGCGCCGTTAACCTCGACGCGAACTGCGGCTGGGCGCAGGGCAAGGCCGACGTGCTCTACGTGGCCGACGCCTTCGCCGTGATGAAGAAGGTCAACGAGCTGCTGGCATAGCCCTAGCTGAACAAGCTGGCCGGTATGAAGCAGCTCGCGAGGACGTGCCCTCGCACGATGCTCGACGACACGTGGATCGTGCGGCCGGTGAACATCTTGAAGTTCTCCAGCCACTGGCCCGCGAGACGCACCTCCATCTCGCCGGTGTCCGGCAGGAACGAATCCACCAGAAGCTCCTTCGGCGAGTAGCGGATGCCGGTGCCAAGTGCCTTCGACACCGCTTCCTTCGCGCACCAGAACCGCAGGATCGCGTTGGGCGCGTCGGCCATGCGCGTCGCCAGCTCCTGTTCCTCCGGCGTGAACACGCCGCGCGTGAACTCGTCGGAAAGGTCGCGGTCGCACGCCTCCACGTCCACGCCAACGCGCGCGTTCGCGGCCACCACGGCCACGACGAACTGGGCCGTGTGCGCGATCGCCAGGTCGATCTTGGACGACAGCAGGTCGTTCCACTTGCCAATGGGATGGGGCTTGCCGCTGTCGTCGCGGTATATCTCCACGTCGGCGTCGCTCCAGCGCGCCTGGTAGTTGGCAGCGAGAAAGCGCCTCACGGACTCCTTGGCGGCGATCCGCCCGAACAGCCACTCGGTGCAACGGGCGGTGCCGCCCGTCATCGAGGCGAACTCCCGCCTTTCTGATTTCGCCAGCACGATCTGGGAGACCGTGCGCATCCAGAGCTTCTCGTTGCGCTCGAAGAGCGGATACGGCACGTCGGAAAACATGGCAGATGCGACAGACGTGGCGGGAGTCCCAAGCCGGTCGAACGGAATCTCCTTCGTGAGGAACGTGCGCGCCGGTGCCAGCATGAGTTGCCGGTACTCGTCCGGGACGCGTTCGGTCAGTTCCTCGTAGCCATGCAGCTCCATTACGAGCGTGCCGTTGCCGTCGGAGACCAGGATGTCGGTGAGCAATGACCTAGGCGTGGCGCCAGCGTAGCGCAGGTAGCAGTTGAGATGAGTGCCTGGCGGCAGGGACCGCGCATGAAGCACCAGCCGCTGGAGCCGGAACGCGAAGGAGAAGGCGCCTGGGAAACGCTCGTGGCTCCGCCACAGGGAGAACCCGTCCACCACCGCGCCAAGCAGCTGCGGGTTGAGCGCCCACAGGGGGAAGCGGGTATGCACGACCGCGCCCACAGGCGACGGCACATCCACCTCGTAGTCGAGGCCAGTCTCGCTCCAGCGGTCGGCAGTACGGATGTGACGCAGCAGCTCGCCTGCGTACAGGCGTCCTGGATAGATATCGCTCGCCGTCCAGTGTACATCGCGCGGCTTCGCGAGCTCTGGCGGCGTGAACGCGACTGGCTCCATCGCATCCTCGCCCGTGAGGTGGAACGTGCCCTCCATCACGGGCCAGGTCCAGGCGGAGTTAGGCGAGTCCTCGCGCAGCTGCACCTTGACGGCCACCAGGCCGGGATCGGACGAGGCGATTCGCTCCGCCCTCACGAAGAGCGTCAACTTGCCCTCGCGGAACGCGACCGCACGACGGCTCTGGAGATCGACCACTTCGGAGACATGGCGGTTGGGGACGAGCATCTGCGCAAGCTCCGCCATGATCTCGGCACCTGCCACGAGCGGCAGAAGCGTCAACCCGCGCAGCGACGGATCGGAATAGGATATCTGCGAGGCGCCAAGGGCGGAATCCGCCAGGAACGGCACCTCCGCGAACGTGAACGTCTTGGCGATCTCGAGCGACACGCCCGGCTTCTGCGCCGTGACGTCGGCATCGGAGATCAGCGGATTGAGCGCGCCGAATTCGAACTGGCGCTGGCGCCGCTGGCGCGCGGCGACGGCGGCGGCGCGCGCGGCGGCCTTGTTGCGGGTTCCGGGCACGCTTGCGGCGGCGGTCGCCATCGTGCCGCCGAAAGACGGGTCGTCCGCCAGCAGCTTGAGATGCGGAAACGCCCTGGAGAGGCGCAGCTCGGCCTCTGTTCGCATGTCGAGCGTCAGCGGGGCGTCAAGGTCAAGCATGCGACAGCGGCGATGTTCGAAGAGGGCTGCCGGCGTCACGGCCGCGCCAAGCGCGGCCAAAGCTGCGAACGTGTGCTGGAGCTGGAGCAGTCCTGCCCGATGAACGGAATCCGATGCAAGCGCCACGTAGGGGGCCTCCCCCCTCAGTATCTCGTCGATAGCGCTTGTGGCCACTCCGCGCGGCCCGACCTCGAGGAAGACACGAAAACCGTCAGCGTGCATCAGACGGATCGTCTCGTCGAACCTTACCGCCTGCGCCCACTGCTCTGCGGCCACGTCGCGCACCTTGCGGGCCTTGTCTGGCATCAGCGAGCAGGTGCCGCACGAATAGACAGGAAGATGCGGCTTGTCATCCACCCAGTTGCCTGCGAACTTGCGGAATGCGGAGAGGTTGGATGCGCACCACGGCGTGTTGAAGGGACGGTCAACGGGCAGGCGCATGCCGCGCGCGCCGGCCTCGGAGAGAGCATGCTGCACCACGTCCACCACGTCGGGCGCGATGGCGAGCGTCATCTGGCGCGGCGACTGGCGGAACGCCACGGTCACCTTGTCTGGAGCGAAAGCCGCAAGTATCTCGTCCGTCCGTTCAGGGTGCGGCGACACGACCGACACCATCACGCACGTAGGCAGGCCGGCGTGGTTGACAGCTGTGTTGACGAGCTTGTACATCTCGCGAAGGAACTTGAGCCGCTTGACGCGCTCGAACTTGCCCAGCACGCCGGCCGCGGCCAGTGCGTTGAGGTCTCCGCCCGAGAATCCGGTCACGCCGTCAGGCTTCACGCCAAGCGCGAGGAAAAGCCGATAGAGTGCGGTGTTAGCCGAATAGGTGGAGACCATCGCCTCGGCGTAGCCGCCGGCCGTGAACACGTCGGCGTCGTGGCGGTAGTAGGGGGCGGGCGGGAAGACGAACGAAGACGGCACGAACGGTCCGTCGCCCTTCAGGGCTGCTTCCAGCTCGTCGAACGCGCTGCGGCAATCCACGAACCGCACGGCGAGGTCGCGCAGCATGTCGGGGTAGAACGAGGCCGCTCCGGGGAACACGAACGCAAGCTTGCCGTCCGTTCCTTCACCGATGAGATGCTTCCGGAAGTAGTAGGTGCCGGACTTGTCGCGTACGCGTTCGGCGCCGGAGGCAATGCGCGACGCGGCTGAGGCGAGACGATGGCGCAGTTCGGCGGCGCTGGAGGTAACTATGGCGAGGACGGCCGTGCCCGCCCCGGAGAAGTTCCTGGCGCACGTGTAGGCCACGTCGCTCAACTCAGCCGACGGCGCCTGCTCGAGGAAGCGGGCCAAGCGCCCTGCCGCATCCACGAGCGCCGCGTCGTCGGCCGCCGAAAGCAACACGACCTCGCTGCCGAAAGATTCGCTCAAGTCCGCACTCATATGATCATTCTCTGCATTGTGCAGCTCTTCGTTGAGAATCGGGATTCCTACGCCGGTTCGACGACGGGCATGTCGATGTTGCGTTTCTTCGGGTTGAAGTTGATGCCGATGAGCGTCACAGGACGTTCGCCGCCGATCCACTTGTCGGCATAGCCGCGCTCGCGGATCTGCCGGATCGCCGCCTTCGCGCTCTTGCGATACTTGAACTCGAAGACGTAGACGTCCGTTGCCGTCTCGATCACGGCGTCCGCATAGCCGAATATGGACGCAACCTCTGGCTGCGGATTTGCGCCTGTCATGGATGTGAAAAGCTGGAAGTACCTCTTCGCCTCCGCCTCGTCCTTGATGTGCCAGTCGACGGGAATTGAGGCGTAAAGCCCGAAAAGCGATTCGTAAAGATACCCCTTCCAGTCGCCGGACGCGATCTGCCGCTTCGCCCGATCCACAAGCGTGTCGAACGGCCCGTCCTTCAAGCCCATCACCTGGGAGAGGTAGCCGCGCTTCAGCGCCTCGCGCACTTCGAAGTTAGGAGGGGCAAGGACATACTTGTCCGTCTCGTCCTTCTTCGGGTCGCCGCAGATCACGTCCTTGATCGTCAGATACCCGCCCTGATAGAGCAGTGCCTCCATCGGCAACGTCTCCGCGTCGCACACGTCGAGCATGAACGCGTCCGCCGGGACGTTCTCGAGGTCTTCAGGCTTCTTGCCGGCCTTCTCTATGCGGTTGATGACGAGCGACGCCTTGCCTGTCGACTCCCAGAAACCCTTGAGCTTGCCGGATTCCAGTGCATTTCCAAGCGACACCGGGTTGCACACGCGCTTCTCCGAATCGGGCGAAAACCTGTAGCCATCGTACCACTTCAATATCTCGGCCTTCGCGGCTGCGAAGTCCATGCCGTTCTGCGCGCCGAACGCCTCGACGTTCTCCTTGAGCGGCGCGTCCAGCTCCTGTGGCGTGTAGCCGAGGAGCGTCGCGAACCGCTTGTCCATCGACCGGTCCTTCAGATGGTTCATGCCGGAGAACACGGAAAGCTTCGTCAGCTTCGTGACGCCCGTCATCAGGAGGAACCGTATCGAGCCAGAGTTGATCTTCAGCTTCTCGTAGAAGTCGTGCAGGACCGACCGCACCCTGTTGAGCGTCTTGATGTCATCGAGGAACTTCGCCACGGGTTCGTCGTACTCGTCGATGAGGACAACTATCTTCCCGGTAGGCGACTTGTTGATCGCGGCCTGGAGGAAATCGTCGAACTGGCCGGAAACCGGCCCAGTCCCATCGTATGGGACGCCCGCCTGAGCACAGAGTAGCTTGACGAGCTTCGCCAGCTGCTCCATGAACAGTTCGTACGTCTCGCCGACGGCCCTCGCCATCGTGAAGCTGTACACGGGATGCGACGTCTTCCACCCCTCCCACGGCAACTTATCTATGGCAAGCCCCTTGAACAGGTCGCGCCGCCCCTCGAACATCGCCTTAAGGGTCGAGAGCATGAGCGACTTTCCGAACCGACGCGGTCGCGAGATGAAGAGCTGCTGATCGGCGTCATTGGCAAGTTCGTAGAGAAGTTCCGTCTTGTCGACGTACTTGCCTTTCTCGCTCGTGACCAGCGTCTCGAAATCGTGCACGCCGGTTGTCGGGATCTTTATGGGCTTTTTCTCGGACATGGTGACATTCTACCAAAATCGCCGCCCTGCCGCAAACGCCTTCCCCCCAGGGGAAAGCAATGGTATAATTCTGGCCGCCATGACACGAAGAACGGCAATCACAACAACAGCATTAGCGGTCGGCGGGATTCTCGCCGGCTGCGGAAAGGAACAGAAGAAGATGGTCAAGCACGTGATCCTCTGGAAACTGAAGGACGACATTGCGGACAAGAACGCGGTGAAGGCCGGCATCAAGGCCGGACTGGAAGGACTCAAGGGCGTCGTTCCGGGGCTGACGGATATAATCATCCGCACCGAGGGCCTCGCCAGCTCTAACGCCGACGTGATGCTGGACTCCACGCTCGAGTCGGAGGAGGCGCTCAAGGGCTACGCCGTCCACCCTGCACACGTCAAGGTGGCGAACGAGAAGGTACGCCCGTTCACCCAGACGCGCCTCTGCCTCGACTACCTGATCTAGCCCAGCACTAGCGCGTGCTGTACACGGTCGTGAAGGTGGCCTCGGCGACGGGTTCCTTGAACGTGAACGCGAGGCGTTGCGGCGAGGGGTGGCCCGGATTCTCGATCAACTCCTTCGTGAAAGCCACCGGCGCAGACGACTGCACGGCCATCTTCATGCGGCGGTAGGTCTTCGGCTGCTTCTTGAACGTGAATTCGGTGAAGTCGTCGTTTGCCGTCCACTCGCGGTACGTGATCACAGGCACCTCGAAGGCCGTCGGCTCCGAGAACGCGACGCGATCCGTGATCGTGATGGTTGCATTCGCGCGATCGAACGTCATCGTGCGCACGAGCGACTTCAGGGCCGGTTCGTCATAGGCCGCCGCATAGTCGAACTCGACGATATCCTTCTCGTCCGTGAACTCCGTGCGCAGCACCTTGGCAGCGGCGGCGCGCCCGGTCTTCTGCAGCTTGCCGCCCACCACGGGCACGGGATGCCCGTAGGAGTTGAGGACCTTCGAGACGTAGCGCTCCCTCGAGAACGTGCGGCGCGTGTATGTCTCGCCTCCCGGGTCGCCGCCCATCTCGGCGCCGTCCAGCATGATCGCGTAGGATCCAACGTCGTTGTGGTTGTGCAGCTCGGCGTTGTGGCCGCCCTTGATGGCGATGCTGAAGCGCATCGTCCGCTCCGGCCACACGCCGCGCGAGATGAGCACCTGCGCGTCGGGGAACCACGTGCGGGTCGGCAGCGTGTCGAATCCGCCCGTGTATGCTGGACCGGGATCCTGCCCGAACGCGCGGAGGCTGATCGCGGTCAAGTCGCCCGCGAGGAGATCCTGCTCGGCCGCGCGGCGGCAGACGATGTCGGGGAACACCTGACGCTGGAGCGCGAGCAGTACCGGACTCGGGTTGCCACCGCCGTCCGCAAAGTGCGGCGACTTCCAGTCCATCAGCTGGTAGCCGTATGGGTACATCATCACGGCGCGGTTCTTGGGATCGGAGAAGAGGTTGACCTTGCCGCCCGTCGCGGCGCGTACGGCGAGTCCGAGCGTGAGGTGGTGTCCGTAGCCGTAGTTCCAGTAGCCCATGCCCTCGGAGCAGTAGCCGTCGTCCGTATAGCCCTTCAGCGCGTACGGCACGGTGTGCTCGGCGGCCGCGACGAACTCGGCACGCAGGCGACGGTCGTCGATCATGGCGAGCGCCGCGCGCACTACGCACGAGTTGCACACGGAGTTCCAGTTGTTGCCGCCCTCGTACCACCAGTGGCGGCGCGGGACCTTCTTGCGGTCGGGTTCGCGCGCGGTGGCGAGGTACGGCTGGAACGTGCGGCGGTCGCACTCGGCACGGATGAGGTCCTTCACGTCCTGCGGCAGCACGTCGCGCAGCCAGTCATAAACGAGCGCGAACGTGAGGGTGCGGTGGCTGCTGCCGAGATCGATGTGCGGCGTGCCGTTGAAGCACGAGAGGCTGCCGTCGTGCGCGGGCATCGTCCAGCTGCGCTCGGCGGCGATCGCCTTCACGCGCGCGATGATGCCAGGCAGGAAGCGTCCCTTGTTCTCCAGGCACTCGCCGAGCAAGAGGGCGGAGAGGGAACCGAGACGCTCGAAATACGGTTTCTGGTAGTTCGTGCGGTTCCCGTTGCGCGAGAACTCGAGGTAGAGATCGTCCGGCACGTCTGGGATCGGCTCGGCGAGCGCCTTTTCCGCGGCCTTGATGCGTTCGGCGGCGGACGGCAGCGCGGCAAGGCGGTCCCATGCGGCGCGGTCGCCGATGCGCGCGCCGGTGGCGGCGGGCTTTTCCGGCAGCCATGCGGCGATCTCGTCGATGCGCGCGTTGTCGAGCGCGAAAACGGACGACACTGTGAGCAATGCGATTCCTAGCAGTATCTTCATTCTTCTCTCCATAGCTACTTCGCCATAGCGGCGAGGACCTGGTTCACGGCATTGAGATAGAAGCCGCCGCGCGGGTCAGGGCCGAACGTCACCGTTAGGTCGCCGATCTGGTAGGTCAACTCGGGGAAAGCACCTTCGACCTTCTTCTCGGACGGCGTCACCTTGTAGTGCTCGGACAGGGACGCCTTCACGGACTCGTAGTAGTCCTTGTCGTCCTGCCCTTCCGTGCCGCCCTCGCTGCTGAGGTGGATGGCGTAAACGCCGCCGCGCACGGAATCGATGTCGGCCCGGCCGTAGGCAAAGCCGCGGAACGGAGGACACTTCGCCATGGCGTAGTTTAGGAAGAATCCTTTCGCGCCCTTCTGCGGCACGAGTATAGTCGTATTCTCCGCAGGCGCGCTCGCGAACACGATGCCGCAGAACGACCGAGGCGTCTCGTCCTTCAACTTAACCCCTTTATACTTCTTGCGATCGAGACCTCCGTGCGGATAGCGCTTGGAGTCGAGTAGCGCGCCGTCCGCGGAGACGACACTCTTCTCCTGCCGCAACGTCTCGGTCTCGGCACGGGCCTCTTCCCTGATGTCCTCCCGCTCGACGGTGAAGCGCAGGACGCCGTCGAACTCGCCGACAATCACCGTGGTGGGTCCCATGGGGAAGACGTACTCGCAGCCCGCGCGCCCGGGCACGCTGGGGCGCGGCGCGAACGGCTCGCTCTTGAACTTCGACTGGAGCACAGCCACGAGGTTCGTCGTCTCTGAATCGTGGTTGGAAGCGGACTTCGCCAATACGCGGCTGAACTCGATGCGGTACGGGCGGCGCGTCTTCGGGGTCACCCACACGAGTGGACTCGTCCCGAGCGACATGAACGGCTTCTTGAGCTTCGGCCCGTACACGGCAAACGCAACGCCGCGCGCCGCCACGGAGTCTCCGGCGGACCCTTCGAGCGCGGTACCCCACTTCACCGGAGCGCCAGACTCAATCGGTTCGCCGAACCTGATGCCGGCAAAGCCACTCAGCGGCTTTGCGTCGCTATTCTTGCGCGCCTCCTCGATCTGCGCCCAAACGGCCTTGCGATGCGCCTCTTCCTCGCGCAGTATCTCCGCCTCGGTCTTCTTCGGAGGCGGGGGCGGTGGCTCGTCATTCTTGACTGTCACCTCCACCTTCGTCACCACGTTCGTTTCCGGCTCTTGCAGGTTCCGCAAGCGCTCACGCTCCGCCAGCCACTTCTGGTACTCGGCCTCCTTCGCGCGCTTCGCCGCCAAGCGGCTTTCGACCGCTTTCCAGCCGAAGTATCCGACCACGCCCAATATAACCAAGACCAAGATGACCGGGATCGGAGATCCTCGCCGTTTTGGCCCCGTGTTCGAAAGGGTCGCCTCTGGAATCGACGTCTGGCGCCGTCCTGCCGCGCTAGTTCTTATCCTTATGGCACTCATTGCAGGACTTGCCCTTGGTGTGCTGCTTCGTCTTCATGTGGCAGGCCGAGCAGTTCTGTCCGTTGCTGTGGGACTTCGTCTGCTTCTTGCCCTTCAGCTGCGGACCGGGATGGCGAACTGGCTCACGCGTAGACGCTCCCGCCACTCCGAAGTAGAATCCGTGAGCGGGCAGGAGGTGGGAGTAGGCAAACGCCTGCTCGCCGGGATCGGTCGGCGTGACGCGCACGCGTATCGTCTTCCCGTTCGGCAGCTCCCCGGACGCGGTGAGGTCGAAGCGCTTCAGCCCTTCCCACGTCTTCTTGAAGGTGACGGTGACATCCGTCTCGAGCTCGTCTCCGCTGAAGCAACCGTTGACGTCGTAGTCAGGCGTGCTGTCGAAGGTGATGTCGCCGTCGTAGCCGTCCTTGCGCAAGACGCACGCCTTGAACCGCGCCCGCCCACCGTTGACGCGACACGCCGAGATGAGCGAGAACACCTCGAACGAAGGTTCGGCCGGCGAGATGCAGAGCGTGTAGTCGTAGTGCTCGCCGCCGAGGCCGGCGCGGTCGGCCACGGTGACGCAGTACTTGCCCGGCTCCTTGATCGTCCACGTGCCGGACGGATCGCACTCGGCCTGCGGGATGGAACCTTCGTAGAGCATGTTCGTCTTGATGATCGGCAGATCGTCGCTGCCTACGTTCTTCACCTCGTAGAGACGGCCGGGATTGTCGTCCCAAGTGGCGAGGCGAGGCGCGACGGAGAGCGGGAGGTTGCCCATGGGCCCGTAGAGGCTGATCACGCCGTCGAGCGGCGAGCCCTCGCGGCGAGCGTACAGTTCGAAGTGCCAGGTGCCGGGCTCCTTGATCTCGATGAAGTGGCGGTCCTTGCGGCCGGGCACGTCGAGCGAGCCAGTGCGGACGATCAAGTTGGAGTCCGAGTTCGGCTTGGGCGGGATGAAGGCGGCGGGCTGCGGATAGCAGTCGAACGCGCGCTCCTTCGGGGTGTATAGGGGACGGTCCGTCTTGGCGTCGCGGCAGAAGACCGTGTAGACGAAGTTCGGGCCTCCGCGGTAGAGGTTGTCGAACACCTTGAGGGTGTAGAAGCCGTCCATCGGCACCTTGTAGGTGAGCACGGGGTCGGGGAGAAAGTAGAAGTCGTCGGCAAAGGCCACCTCGTGTCCGTTCGCGTCGTAGAGGCCCAGCACGGGGTTGAAGAAGCCTGGTACGGCGTCGCCGAGGTACGGGAACAGCTCGCGGCCGATGAGCGAGCAGACGAGCTGCTGGCCTTCCTCGAGGCGGAGCGTGTAGGTGTCCACCTCGCCCGGCCAGATCTGTCCGTCGATGTGGATGGGGAGCGACTGCGGTTTGATGTCTGGCGGCAGATGAAGCGACACGCTCAGCGGACGACTCGGAAAGCCGCGCGGCGGAATCACGAAGAACGGCTCGGCGACATGCGGCTCGCGCGTGATGTAGAACGGGTGTGGCGCGCTCGCGCTGTTGCCGTCGTAGAGGATGATGTCGCGGCGGCCCGGTCGCGCGTTCGCGTCCACCTCCACGTCGAGTATCACCAGGTGGTCCAGCGCGGGCGTGGCCTGCGGGTAGTACTCCGGCGTCAGGATGAAGCGAGCGACCGTCTGCAGCTCCAGATTGTCATGGTCGTCGAGGAAGTGCCACCAGTTGCACTCCTGCCAGTCGGTTTCCTCCGTAAGCGCCTCTGGCGGCAGGGGACGATGCGGCTCCTTCTTGATGATCGGCTTGTCCTCGAGAATGTCGTACAGCCAGTTCATCACAAACTTGTGCTGCGTCTTGCCCGGCGCGCGGGGCTGCCCGGGCACCACCACGAGACGCGTAACCTTGGCGCCCTCGCCCGAGATCCACGCGCCCTGCACGCCAGAGACGGAGTCGCCGCCCATGATGACGCGCGTCTTCGAGCCTACCTGCACGCTCGATGGATGGTAGTATCCCGGCTTGGGAAGTGCCAGCGCGGCGGCGGCGCAGAGTCCGAGCGCAGCGACGATGCCGACGCGCGCGCTAGACATAGATCTCCTTCAGCCTGCCGCATTGCGACTTCTGCTTCGGGTTCATCACCGAGCCGTATTCCTTCAGCCACCTCGGATTCGGGAAGCGGTCGTCAGGGTCGACTCCGGCCAGCTCCATGATCGAGCCTAGGAAGTCCTGCGGCGTGACGGGGCGCTCCTTCCAGTGGTCAGTCGTCTCGTCGCTCTTGCCGACCACCTGTCCGCCCTTGAAGCCGCCGCCGGCCACGAGCGCGGAGAAGCAGCGCGGGAAGTGGTTGCGGCCGCCGTTCCACGGCGGCTGGCGGTCCACCTTCGGCACGCGGCCGAACTCGCCGCTGAGCCAGACGATGGTGGTGTCGAGCAGCCCTCGCTCGTTGAGGTCGGTCAGCAGGGCCGACACGGCCATATCCATCTCGGCCGTCGGTCGCTTCATCGTCTCGAAGTGGCGCTTGTGAGAGTCCCAGCCGCTGTAGTTGATGGAGATGTACGGGATGCCGTACTCCACGAGACGGCGGGCGGCCAGAAGCTGCTGTCCGATCTCGGTGTAGCCGCCGCCCTGTGTTGTGCCGTAGCGCTTGCGCGTCTGCTCCTTCTCGCGGGTGAGGTCGAACGTGTCGGCGGCCTTGCCGAGGATGATCTCGCGCGCGGCGGCGCCGGCCGCCTCGAACTCCGCGTCCAGCGGCAGGCGATCGATGCGGGAGGCGCGGCTGAACCGGTCGACGATCTGCTCGCGCGTGAGTCCGCCCGGAGGCACGATGCCGTCCACCTCGAAGCGCTTTGCCGAAGCCCTGCCGCCCGTCACGAGCGGGGCGCATTCCTCGCCGAGAAAGCCGACTTCCGAGAATCGCCCCTTGGGATGGGTCAGCACCACGAACGGCGGCAGATCTCCCTCGTAGCGAAGATCGGCCACTGCGGGCTTGCGCTTCTTCGGATCGAATACGCGAGACGAAGAGATGAGCGCGCCTATGGAAGGATAGGTGATGCCGTCGCCGGGCATGCGTCCCGTCTGCATCAGGTACGTCGCCGTCTCGTGCGCGGGAGACGGATGGGTCATCGAGCGGATGATCGTATAGAGGTTCGAGCATTTCGCCAGCTCTGGCAGCCACTCGTGCAGCTCGTATCCGCTCGCGGACTTGATGGACTTGAGGCCGTTGTTGTAGTCATGCGGAGCGTCGGGCTTCGGATCGAATGTCTCCAGCTGGCTGGGGCCGCCCCACAGCCAGATCTCGATGACGCTCTTCGCGAACTTGCGCGAGGAGGAATTGCTTTTCTGTGCGGGATTGTTCATATGCGGTAGAGGAATTCACGGGAGTTGAGGAGGAACCACGCTACGTCGCGTGCGGTGATCTTGTTCTTCTGGTCGAAGTAGAAGAGCTCGTCCTTCACGGGCGGACGCGAGAGGAAGCGCATGTAGAGCTCCTTGACCTGGTCCGCGTGCGAGAGGGAGGATATCTCCTTCTTGCCCACCATCACGCCAAGGTCGCGCCACAGCTTGCTGGAGTTGTAGAGATAGAGGCGCTGCTTCGCCGTGATGCGGTTGTTGCGCTCCTCCAGGAGGCCCGAGTCGCGCGCGGGCCGCCCGAAGAGGATGAGGAACGCGCTGGAGATCGAGCCGTCCTCCACGAGCACCGACTTGCGGGTGGGCGGCAGGAACGAGTAGGGTTCCGGGGCGATCGACCCGAAATCGCGTCGCGCGCCGGTGAGCGTGCAGAGCACGTCGTCGAGCACCTCCGCGTCGAGACGGCGAGACGGGAATCCGCCCTTGCCCGGCCCCTTGCGGTAATCCGTCTGCGAGAACACGTACCGGAGGAGCGGCTTCAGGCGATAGCCGCCGGTGCGGAATGCGGCCTTCCAGCGGTCAAGCTCGGCCCTCTTCGCGAGCGTGCCGTATATCCACCAGTGGACACGCTGCACGGGCGTCGCGACGAACTGCTCCGCGAGCGGACCTTCCAGCTCCGCCATGAACGCCTCGGGCGTCGCGTCCGCCGGACCGTCGTCAAGATACACGATCTCCTCCTTCCACTCGCGTGTCTTCTTGTAGGCGACGCGGGAGAAGAAGCGCGCGTACTTGGTCGTGGGCTCCAGGAGCAGGCTGGTGGACACGGCCTCGGAGATCCCCTCCGGCGTGCGGTGCGTGACCGCGCGCAGGAAGTTCACCTGCGGGACGCGGAAATTGCTGCCGCGCGAATATAGGAGCGTGCGCGCGAAGTCGTTCCATGGCATGTCGCGCCTGATCGTGTCCCGTATCCAGTGGTGGTAGACGTAGACGGCGTTCGGCCACAGGTTGATCGGGAACTCGCTCTTGACGCGCAGGAAGTCGCAGTAGCGCATCGCGTAGTAGTCGGCAAAGTCATCGGAATCAAGCAGCATGTCGACCAGCTTCTCGCGCTTCCTGATGTCGCGCGAGGCGACGTACTCGTTCACCTCCTCGGGCGTCGGGATGCGTCCGCAGATGTCAAGGTATAGCCGACGGCAGATTAGAAAGTCGGCCGCCTGGCCGCCGTTTGGCGCGAAGATGCGCGCGTCCGCGCTGGTGGCGGCGAAGCCGTCACGAAGCAACGCCATGGCGGCGGCTCCGCCCAGGAATGCTCGACGCGATACTTGCATGATCTGTTTTCCTCCTGCTTGCAGGTACACTATTCCAAAACTCTGCCGCTATTATATACGATTTGTCCGTGCCGCACAAGGCAGATTATCTATGATATAATGCGGCCATGGAAAAGACGGTTCAGGGTGGGCGCGAGACGCTCCAGTCGAGACTCGGGTTCCTGATGCTGGCGGCAGGATGCGCCGTCGGGCTAGGGAACGTGTGGCGCTTCCCGTTCGTGGTGGGGCGCAACGGCGGAGCGGCTTTCCTGCTCATGTACCTCGCGTGCCTCGCGATGCTAGGTTTCCCGCTGCTGACGGCAGAGCTCGCCGTGGGACGCGCCTCGAAGAGCGGCATCTCGCTGGCGATGCGGTCGCTCGCGCCCGCGCGCACGCGGCGCTTCTGGGCGATTCTCGGCAGCATCATCTTCGGCGGCAACCTGCTGCTGATGATGTACTACACGTCCGTCGGCGGCTGGCTCCTGCGCTACGCCACCGGCTACGCGGTTCGGGGGAACGAGTTCGTCGGAGCCGACACGGCGGCGGCGTTCGACGCGCTCGTAGGGTCGCCAGGCGTCTGCACCGCGTTCATGCTCGCATGCGTCGTCCTCGCCAGCGCGATTTGCGCGTGCGGCGTGCGCGCGGGCGTGGAGCGCATAACGAAGTGGATGATGCTCGCGCTGCTGGCGCTACTAGGAGTGCTGGCCGTGAAGTCACTCTCGCTCCCCGGCGCGGACAAGGGCGTGGCGTTCTACCTGAAGCCCGACTGGACACCCTTTCTCGCGCACCCCTTCCACACCTGCTTCGAGGCGATGGGCCAAGCGTTCTTCACGCTCTCTGTGGGCGTGGGATGCATGACCATATTCGGAAGCTACGTGGACCGTTCCCGCTCTCTCGTGACGGAAGCGACGTGGATCATCGCCATCGACACCATGGTAGCATTCCTCGCGGGACTCATCATCTTCCCCGCCTGCGCCGCGTTCGGCGTCGACGTCAACGCAGGTCCCGGCCTCATCTTCGTTGCGCTGCCGAAGGTCTTCGCGCAGATGGCCGGCGGCGGCGCTTGGGGGGCGGTGTTCTTCATGTTTCTCTCCCTTGCCGCGCTCACGACGGTCATCGCCGTCTTCGAGTGCCTCATCGGCGGACTGATCGACGAGTTCCGGTGGCCGCGCGTCCGCACGGCGGCGCTAGTGGGCGCAACGGTGGCAGTGCTGTCACTGCCCACCGTTTTCGGATTCAACATCTGGTCGCATGTGCGGCCGATGGCCGGCAAGACCATCCTCGACTTCGAGGACTTCGTCTTCAGCCAGTTCTGGCTGCCGCTCGGCGCGCTTGCAACATGCGTCTACTGCTGCTGGCCGATCGGATTCGGGTGGGATGGATTCCGCGACGAGGCGAGCGCGGGCGCGGGCTGGCGTCTCCCTACGGTCCTCAAGCCGTACATGCGCTACCTCCTGCCGCTCGTTCTCCTCGGCATCCTGCTCGGCGGACTTTGACGGGAAACGAAAAGGCCGGTCTCGCGACCGGCCTTCCTCGTCCTGGAAAAGTTGGTACGGCGGTTACCACGCGTAGTGCGCGAACGCCTTGTTAGCCTGAGCCATCTTGTGCACGTCGTCACGCTTCTTGATGACGTTGCCCTGGCCCTGGAACGCGTCGATGATCTCGGCGGCGACGGCGGCGGGCATGCCCATGCCGTGGCGGGCGCCTGCGAACGTCGTCATCCAGCGGAGCGCGAGCGAGAGCTGGCGGACCGGGTTGATCTCCACCGGGACAGGGTAGGTGGTGCCGCCCACGCGGCGAGTCTTCACCTCCACCTTCGGCTTCATGTTCTCGATGGCCTGCGAGATGATCTCCAGAGGATCGGTGACAACGGCCTTCTGGTCTCCCTCGCCCTTCTCGAACTTCGAGGGATCCTTCTCGACCGCTTCCTTGATCTTGTCCACTGCGCCGTACACGATACGCTCGGCCGTGGTCTTCTTGCCGTCCTTCATGATCACGCGGATGACGTGCGCGATCAGCTCGGAGTTGAACTTGGGATCTACTGAAACCCGCTTCTCAATCTTCTTTGCGCGTCTTGACATGGCCTAATCCCTTACTTCTTCTCTTCCTTCTGGTGCTTCACGCCGTACTTCGAGCGGCTGCGGTTGCGCCCCGACACGCCCAGCGAGTCGAGCACGCCGCGCACGATGTGGTAGCGCACGCCAGGAAGGTCCTTCACACGGCCGCCGCGCACGAGCACCACGCTGTGCTCCTGCAGGTTGTGGCCCTCTCCGGGGATGTAGGCCGTAACCTCGACGCCCGTCGTCAGGCGCACACGGGCAACCTTGCGGAGAGCGGAGTTCGGCTTCTTGGGCGTCATCGTCTTCACGACGAGACACACGCCGCGGCGCTGCGGGCAAGCCTTCAGCGCCGGCGACTTCGAACGCGATGCCAGGGGACGACGCCCCTTGCGGATCAGCTGATTAATTGTCGGCATGAATGTTTGATTCCTTACTTTTCCAAAACGGACGCATAATATACCAAAAACGGCGGCCAAGCGCAAGGGGGGTAAGTGCAGAAAAAGGGGGCCTGCAAATTTTCCTCATTTTCCAGTTGCCTTATCGCCGAATTTTCACTATCCTATACACCCGCAAGGCCCCAGTCTTTCTTCTGGGTGTCCCTGCAACCAGAGTAACGAGGAAAATGTGAAATGAATAAGGCTTTGCACGCGCTAGTCTACGTGATTCTCGCAGTCGCGGGAGTCGCACTGTTTTTCGAGATCAAGCTCTTCGACAAGAAAGAGCTCCTCACGGAGCGGAACGACCAGCTGATACAGTCGCTGATCGACGTGGCCGGAACCGTCGAGGAGGCCAACGCCCCCAAGCCCACCTCCCAGCCGGAGGCGCGCAAGGACGTCTCCCCGATCGAGGCGAAGGCGATCGAGACGCCCGACACCGAGAACGTCCTCGACGAATATCACTCCGAGCTTGAGGCTGGCAACAACAAGACCCTGCAGTGGGACAGCAAGCGCGCACAGCTGCGCGTCCTCTACCAGCTGGACGGCGAAGGCAACAAGATTCCCGACCCCGGTCGGCCCGGCAGCTTCGTGAAGACTGGCAGCGGCACCGCGCAGGAGCTTCTCGACCAGCTGTTCGAGCGCGCGAAGGCGCAACGCGCCAACCTCGACACCACGCGCGCAGAGCTCCAGAATCTCCGCAGGAAGATCGAGACGCTCGTCGCCGACTACAACAAGCTTCCTCCGATCATGCGCCAGGACAAGGAGACGATCGTGAAGCATGAGGGCACGATCGCCGATCTCGAGCAGCAGAAGCAGGCTGTCGAGGAGCAGCTGAAGAAGACGAAGGCGCAGGTAGACGACCTCCAAGCGGAGATAGCGTCCCTCAAGGACGAGGTCACGAACGCCAAGGAAGAAACTGAAGCCGTGAAGGAAGACCTCGCGAAGGCCGAGAAGGCGAAGGAGCAGCTGATCCAGCTCCTCAAGAAGCAGGCCGCCTCGCAGAGCGTTGCCGCCTCAGGCGCTCCCGTCACCACCCTTCCCGCCGGCGACAAGGGCAAGCTCGTATATGTCAACAACGAACTCATGTTCGCGGTCGTCGAGTTCACGGACGAGGCGATGCAGGAACTTCTCGGACCGGAGCGCCAGAATCCGTTGCCGCCTCTGGAGATGGGAGTCCGCCGCAAGGGAGCCAACGGCGGGAAGGACGCTTACGTCGGCCACATCCGCCTCCGTCAGGTCACTCAGGGCAAGAACTACGTGCTTGCCGACATCCTCCGCGACTGGGAACAGCTGAAGGCTGCAAAAGGCGATGTCGTTGCCGCAGAATAGCATCATCCCAACGGCCTGGAGCCGTCTGGTCAGCCTGTTGCTGTGCACACTGCTCTTAGGCCTCTTGGCCGGTTGCATTGCCGACACGGCAGAGGATTCCGACCTTCCATGGGCGCGTAATCAGGGCTGGGAAGGCATTATTCCGCTTCCCCTGAACACTGAAGGCAGCGCGTATGATTGAGGACGCGTCATTCCAGGTTGAAACGAGCGGTGTCCGTCTGGACGCCGCTTTGTTGTCTCGCTTCCCTTCTTCCACGCGCGCGTTCTGCCGCGAGGCGTGCTCCGCCGGGATGGTGATGGTGGACGGTCGCCCCGCTCTCAAAGGACAGAAACTCCGCGCTGGCGCTCTCGTGCTCGTGAAGCGCCTCGCAGAAGAGATCGACAAAAGCGTCGCGCCTGACCGCTCCGTCCATGTCCGTTGCCTCTTCGAGGACGATGCCGTCCTCGCCTTCGACAAGCCGCCAGCCCAGCCCGTCCAGCCGCTCACCTGCCACGAGACGGGAACTCTGATGAACGGCGTCGTAGCCCGATGGCCCGAAGTGCGCGACATCGGCGACCAGCCGCTCATGGCAGGCGCGCTCCATCGTATCGACGCGGACACGTCCGGACTCGTCCTCGTCGCTCGTACAGCGGCAGCGTTCGAGAACCTTCGTGCGCAGTTCGCCGCCCAGACGGTCAAGAAGACCTACCTCGCGCTGGTCGAGGGCGCTGTCGCCGTCGGCGGCACCCTGGAGAACGATCTCGTCCACGTGCCTGGCCTTCCCTACTGCAAGATGACTGACATCTCCCGCGCCCGCCTCACGCGCGACGCACGCCAGCCGACACCGCTCCACGCCGTGACGAACTTCCGTCCTCTAGCTCACACGACGGTCGGCAACGAGGAGCGCACGCTCCTCGAGGTGACGATCTTCACTGGCGTCACGCACCAGATACGCGCCCAGCTTTCCCTCGCCGGCATGCACATCGTCAACGACCGCATCTACGGCGCGTTCGCAGTCGAGAACCAGACGGGCCATTGCCTGCACTCCCTCGCAGCCCATTTCCGCCACCCCGTCTCCGGCGACGAGATGGAAATCCGCACCCCCTTTCCGCAATGGGCCGACATCCTTTAGCTCCGGCCAGAAGACCTTTCTGCACCTATCGGCGGGCGATGGCATTCGCCGGCGCGTCGCTTGCACTCCTTGTCCTCGGCTTTGCCGTCCGCGAGGCGGAGGACAACCAGATCGGCTCCACCAGCACCGTCTCGATGTGGACGTTCTTCCTTGCCGGGTTAAGCCTGTACATTGCCGCGGTTGCCGCATGGACCGCATGGCGCCGCACACGGACAAAAACGAAGGAAGCGGCGCAAGCGCCGCTTCCCGGTAAGTGACATCCTGTCTCGGATGCCGTTAGGCCTCGGTCGGGACGATCGTCGCGATCTTGCCGTCCTTGATGAACTTCACCTTGCCGTCCTTGAGGGCGAACAGCGTGAAGTCGCGGCCGCACCCGACGTTGGCGCCGGGATGGATCTTGGTGCCGCGCTGGCGGACGATGATCGAGCCTGCCTTGAGGAGCTGGCCGTCGTACGCCTTGACGCCAAGGTACTTGGGGTTGGAGTCGCGGCCGTTGCGTGCAGAAGCGGATGTTGCCATTTTCTACCTCTCCTTCTTCCTTATGCGATGGCCTTGACCGTCGCGACCGTGAGTTGCTGGCGATGGCCGACCGTGCGGCGATAGCCCTTCCGGCGCTTCCGCTTGAAGTTGATCACCTTCTCGCCGCGCTTGACAGCTTCAACGGCGAGCGTTACCTTTGCGCCCTCCACGTAGGGGGCGCCGACCTTGAGGGTCGTCCCGTCGGAGACGGCGCAAACCGTGTCCAGGACGACTTCCTGCCCGGGTTCGGTCGAGAGCTTTTCAATCTCGATCGTGTCGCCGGCCTTGACAAGCACCTGCTTGCCGCCGGTTTCGAGTACTGCGTAGGCTTCCATTGCTTTTACCTTTGTTTTCTGTACCGCCTTTTCCGTGAGGAGGAACTGCCTCCTCGAAAAATGCGGGCAATAGTTTACCGAATCTTCGGCCCTACGTCAATCCCGAAACCGTCAAAAGCGAAATTTACAGCGGATAGTCAAGCGCTTCGGGGATCATTATCGTGGTGAGTGTCTTGGCCGCGCGGTCCTTCGCGAGGCGCGTGCCGGCCAGCGCCTCGTCAAGGGCGTTGCGGAGCGCCGCGAACGCGGCCTTGTCGTCGGCAGACGCCGCGCCGAAGCCGTAGACGACGCCCGAGCAGATCTTGGCGGCCTCGCCAGCCACGTCCGCCACGACCGTGCCCAGCAGGTCGTTGAACGTGTTGAGGTAACCCTGAAGCTCCGGCCCCACCACGGGATGCTCCGCGCCGTTCAGCGCGAGGAACTTGATGTCCGCATGGAAGCTCTTTGCCGCCATCAGGCCCGCGAGCGCGTCGGAAAGCGGAAACACGACACCGTGGCGCTGCGAGGCGCCCAGCTTCTTGCCGTTCGGGTCTTTCGCCCCGGCGGCGAACGCGCGCGTCCACGCCCACAGGCGGAGCGCCGCCGCAAGGGCATTGGCGCCGTTCTCGGCGGCGCAGGGGCATGCCTCAAGCTCCTTCGCCCACGCCTCCAGCTGCGCGAGGAAGGGCCTCGGGGCCTTCGTAGGTGGCGTCGAGCTGCATGTCCGTCCACTTGTAGAAGAGGAAGCCGGGGCAGTCTTCCGTGATGCCGTAGCCGCCCATGAGCGACACGGCCTGGCGCATCACGTCCGCGCCATGGCCCGTGTTCCAGAGCTTGCAGCTCGGACAGAGGATGTTGCAGAGGGCCTGGAGATATACGTAGCGGACTGTGACGTCCTCGTCCGCGAGCGGATCGCCGCCCGCCGCGAGGATGGCCGCAGCCTTCTCCATCGGGGCCTTCATGTTCTTGAGCATCTCGCGGCCCTTGCCGAGCTTGGCCTTGGCCTCGTCCTGGATCAGCTCCAGCTCGTCAAAGCGGCGGGAGATGTCGAAGCCGAGCGAGGCGGCCGCCTCGGCGGTGGCCCACACGTCCGCGAGACGCTCCGTCACGTCTTCCTTCATCTGGAGGCCCTGCTGGTAGCGGGGAGATGTCTCCTCCACGCCAGCCGCGCCGCGGAAGCGCGTGCGCTGGTAGCGGATCACCGGCTCGATGGCGCTCATGAGAGAGCCTGCGCCCATCACGCCCACGCCAACGCGCGTCTTCGAGAACACCTGCGCGATGATCTCGCTGTGGCCGAGCTTCGGCACCACTTTGCCGTCGACGATGTCATATCCGCCGACGATGCGGCTCGCCGGAACGACCACGTCGATAACTGGGTCGCCGGTGTTGGAGAGCTGGTGGACGCACTTGAGCGTCTGCGCGCCTCGCCGGTGTTGGAGAGCTGGTGGACGCACTTGAGCGTCTGCGCGCCGCGGTCGAACTTGCCGGGGTCGGTGGCCTCGACGATGATCATGCAGCTGCCCTTGATGCGGTCGTCGCCAGAGTTGGCGGCGATGGTCACGTAGTCGCATATGGCGATGTTCGTGATGAAGCGGCCGCGCTTCTCCACGCGGATCATCGGCTCCTCGCCGTCCTTCCACTCGGCGATGGAGACGCGACCGCAGAGGACGCCCGTGTCCACGCCCACGTATGGGAGCGGTTCCGTGAGCGCGAACGAGCCGCGCCACGTCTTGCCGCTAGGGTTGCCGGGCGCACAGAGCGTCATGTAGCGCTCCTTCTGCTCGGGCGTGCCCAGCTCGGCGATCGGACCCATCGCGAGGCCGTTCACGAGCGCAGAGGTGGCCGCTCCGTTGTCCACCCAGCTCAGCTCGTAGGAGAGGAGCGAGGAGGCCAGGTTCTTGGGGCCGTCGAAGAGTCCGCCGAACTCCTGCTTGAGCGTGCTCGCGGTGATGCCGGAGGCGTCGAACGCGTCGAACGCGCCCTGCTTCTCAGGCGTCCAGTCGTGCGAGGCGCGCTGGCCGTCAGCCACCAGCTTGGCCACCGTGCCGCGCGCCACGCTGCGCGCGCCGGCCACTGCCATCTGGATGTCGTATCGTTCGGCGAACCGCCACATCAGCTGGCGAACCTCGTCGCCAGGGAGCATTTTCATCGTAGGACGTTCGGTAGTGGATTCCATCTTTATGTACCTTTCTTGAAAGTTGAACAAAATCATGCGACAAACGTGCCGTCGGAGCAGATGGGCTGCCCCTTCTTGCCGAAGCACTCGAGCGGGCGCACGTCGAAGCGGATGTGGACGCCCTTCGGCAGCTCGTCGAGCGCGAACAGGATCTTTCCGGGCCTGCCTGCCTTCGACGCCGGCACATGGAAGTCTTCCGCGATGACGCGCCGCGTCGACGCCACCATCTCCACGTCGTCGTCCACAACCACGGCCTGCACCTCGTACTCGAACACGCGGCACTTGTTGCGCGTCTCGGCGGCCGGGAACGTCACGGCCACCTGCGTCGGATCCTTTGGCGCGGGCTTGTCCTTCTCGGCCTTCGGAGGCTCCAGCGCCACCTTCACCGCCGCGCCCTGCGGGAACTCGGGCGCAGTGCGCACGGGGATCCTCTTCGCGTAGACGAACGGCTTCTCGGCCGCCTTGCCCACCGGCAGGATCCAGTCGTCGCCCAGCGTCTGGTCGTACACGAACTCGCGCCGCTCGATGCGGATGTGGTCGTCGCAAACCGTGAACAACATCCCCTGCTTCCCTTCCTGCGTGTACATGCGCGCCATCTGGCGCTTGCGCTTCTCCATGCGCCCGTAGTTGTTGGGACCCGCGTTCTCGCGGAAGTTGTAGTCGAGCGACGTGTAGGAGAGAGAGCTCGTGCCGATAGACGTGAACGCGCCCTGCCACACGGTCCGCTCGTCGGTGAGCGTGTAGTGCGAGTGGCCGGAGAGCGCGATCGCGTTCGGGAACGGCGTGAGCGCCTTGGTGGACGCGCCGTCGTCGTGTCCCCACGCCCACGGGCCGTAGCACGTGCCCTTCGGATGCGAGTGCTGGAAATAGAAGAACGGCAGCGACGGATCGAGGTCCTTTCCGTTCGTCTTGAGCCAATCCCCGAGGCCGCCGATACCCGGCCAGTGCGCGCCGATGAAGGTGTACCCCTTCACCTTCTTCGCGAAGACGGGCGAGTAGACCTCCTTGAAAGCCTCCTCCCAGCGCTTCTTCGGGTCGAACTTGATCATCTTGGCAGCGCGCTCTTCCTGGGTCTTGAATTCCTTCTCCTTCCAGTTGGCCACGTCGTGGTTGCCGTACTGCAAGAGCTGCGTCACCGGACGCCCATCCGGCGTCTTATTCTCAGGGAAGACCTTGAACCATGCATCCGCCACAAGCTGGAGCTGGAAGACGAGCCCATGGTCGGCCATGTCGCCCGCCACGAGCACGGCGTCCACGCCCTGCGCACGATACCATTCAAGCGCCTTGATGAAGACCTTCTGCGTCTCCTCGTTGCGCACGTGGATGTCGCTCAGCACGCCCACCTTCATGCGCGGCGTGCCGCACACCGTGCCGGCCGGCGCCGCAAACATGCGCCGCGCTCCCGCCGCCGCCACCGCCATAGAACCTATGAGAAAGTTCTTTCTTGATATGTCCATATCCTTCTCCTGTTTGTGTTTGGATAATATTATCAGTTCCGGCCCAGTTGGTCAACTCTGCTAAGCCTTGCGCGTGGCAAGGCGGGCAGCGAGTGAGGCGAGGAAGGACGTGTCGCCGGGGAGACCGTCAAGCGCGGCAAGCGCCGCATCGGTGTGCTCGCGCACCTGACATTCGGCCTCCACGCGGCCCAGTGGCGAATCGCCGTCCAGGAGATCGTCCTCGTGCTGGAACGCGAGGCCGAGGTGCAGCGCGAAGGTGCCGAGACGTTCCACCTGCGCGGCCGTGCCTCCGCCAGCCGTCGCGCCCATGCGCGCCGCCGCCACAAACAGGTCGGCCGTCTTGTGTCTGTAGACGTAGGCGACATCCTTGGAACCTGCAAGCTCTGCCGCCTGTCCGCGCACCACGCCAACCGCCGCCTCGCCAAGGATGGACAAGAGCCCCGCGCGCACGCCGGGACAGCTCACGGGCGTCTTGGCCAGGGCGACGAACGCCAGCGCCTGCAGTGCGTCGCCTGCGAGGATGGCGGTGTCTTCGCCGAACTTGGCCCACACGCTGGGCCGCCCGCGACGTTCCGTGTCGTTGTCCATGGCAGGCAGGTCGTCGTGCACGAGCGTGTAGGAATGAAGCAGCTCGATGGCGCATGCGGGCATCAGCGCGTCATCCGCCGCTCCTCCCACTGCCTCTGCTGCCGCGAGGCACACTAGCGGACGCACCCGCTTGCCTCCGCCTTCCACCGCCCACCGCATCGCGGCATGCAGCGCGGCCGCCTCGCCTTCCGGCGACGGGAGCAGCTCCGCCAGCGCCGTTTCGATCTGTCTTATGGTCTTCTCGGAATCCATGCCCCCAGTATAGCACATTTGCGCCGCCGTTTTGCAAGGAACGGCGGAATCGTGTACACTATGTGTTCCATGAACGGGCAGAATCCATCCTCGGCCATGACGCCGGAGCCGCGTGCACGCGCGCTCATCCCCTTCTTCGTCTTCGCCGCCTTCTACCTTGGATTGTCGCTCTGGGCGCGCGACTTCTACCGCGTGCCCATCATCATCGCGTTCATAGTCGCGTCCGCCACTGCCCTCTTGTTCGGCAGGGAGCGTCCGCTGGCGGAACGCGTAGACCGCTACGCGCGCGGCATGGGCGAGACGAACATCATGCTCATGTGCCTGATCTTCATCCTCTCCGGCGCGTTTGCCACCGTGGCGAAGGGGTCTGGCGCCGTTGACTCCGCCGTCGCGCTCGCGCAGGCTGCTATTCCGACGAAGCTCATGCTGGCAGGACTATTCGTCGTCTCGTGCCTGATCTCGCTCGCCATCGGCACTAGCTGCGGCACGATCGCCGCCATCACTCCGATCGCCGCTGGGCTTACGGGTCCGATGGGCCTGTCGCCCGCCATCACGATCGGCGCCGTGGTTGGCGGCGCGATGTTCGGCGACAACCTCTCGATGATCTCGGACACCACGATCGCCGCCACGCGCACGCAGGGTATCGGCATGCGGGAGAAGTTCCGCGCTAACATAGGCATCGCCCTGCCCGCCGCGCTGGCGACCGTGGCGATCTACTGCCTGTTCGGTGGCGGCGACGCGGCAGTCTCAATCCCCGTCGCGCGCGCGCTTGCCTGGCAGGACGCGGTGCTCGTGCTTCCGTATATCCTCATCCTAGTACTCGCGCTCCTTGGACTAAACGTGATGATGCTCCTCTTCGCCGGCACGGTCCTCGCGGCGGCGATAGGCATCCTGTGCGGACGCTTCACGTTCTGGGCCGCGCTCGACCTTCTCGGCAAGGGAACGCTAGGCATGAGCGAGACGCTGATAGTCGCCATCCTTGCGGGCGGCCTGCTGGCCACCATCCGCGAGAACGGCGGCATCGCGTGGTTCATGAAGAGCACGTCACGGCTCGTGCGCGGACCGCGCTCGTGCGAGTTCGCAGTTGGCCTGCTCACCGTCGCTGTCAACCTCTTCACCGCGAACAACACGGTCGCCATCGTCGTGGCGGGGCCCGTGGCAAAGGAGTTCGCCGACAGGTGCAACGCGTCGCCGTCGCGCATCGCCTCCATCCTCGACACGGCATCGTGCGTCACGCAGGGGCTGATTCCGTACGGCGCACAGCTTCTGATGGCGGTGGCCCTCACGAAGGAGAGCGGGCTCGCGCTTGGATCGTTCCGGCTGATCGGCTCTCTCTACTATCCCTTCTTCCTCGCGCTCGCGGTAATCGCGGCGACGCTCTTCTTCCGTCCCAAGCACTAGCGGAACCATCCATGGCAGGAGAGATCATCAAGACAGACGGAATCGTGCTGGCGATCCACCCATGGTCGCGGACGAGCCACATAGTCACTTGGCTCACGCCCGACCATGGCTGCGTGACGACGCTCGTCAAGGGCGCCGTCCGACCGAAGTCCGCCTTCCTCGGCCAGTATGACCTCTTCTACACCTGCGACCTCCTTTACTACGCCCGCGCGCGCGGAGACCTGCATGCCCTTCGGGAGACGACGCCGCGCAACCTCCGCGACGGGCTGCGCGGACGCTGGCGCGAGACGGCTCTCGCCGGCTATGCAGCCGGCCTCGTGAAAGACCTCGCTCCCGCCAACGGAGAATCGTCCGCCTGGTTTTCCTTCCTCGACTCCCTCCTCACCCGCCTGGAAAGCACGGGAGGGTCGCAACTTGTTGCGACCGCATCGGGAGGGACGCGCTCCTGCGCGTCCGCACTTATTGAGCTTGTCCGGCTGGAGATGGACATCCTTCGGCTCGCCGGCTGGTCGCCCGACTTCTCCGGCATGGACAAATCCGCCGACTGGACGCCCTTCGCCATCGACCATGGCCGCTGCGGCGAAGGAACACGCACCGTGCGCCTCTCCCCGCGCACCGTGGCCGTCCTAACCCGCCCCGACGCCCCCAACCACGCCCATGAAACGGTGGAAGACGCCGTGCGTTTCCTCGGCGTCTTCCTCTCGTATCACCTCGACACGCCTCCCGACGTGCGCCGCTCGCTGGTGGCGCTGCTCACTTCGCCTTGAGCGGCTTGACCTCGATTGGCTTGCTTTCGATCGACATCTTCTTGCCGGGCTTGCGGGCTGGCTTCTGCCGGGACTGCAGCGCGGGGAAGTCCGGCGCATCGATCTTGGCCGCAGCGCGCAGGGCGTCAATGTACTTGCGCGTCGCCTGCTGCTCCTGCGCGCGCTTAATCTGCTTCTCGATGGCTTTCTTCGTTGGCGGTTCCTTTGGCGCGCGCGCGGAAATCAGGATGTGGGAAGCCTGCACCTTCTCTGGCTCGGCGGGCTTGCCGTCCTTCGCCTCCACGGCAGGGAACTTCTTCGTCACCATCACAAGATGCCAGCCGAACGGCGTCTTGACCGGATCAGACACCTTCAGCGGCTCGCTCGCGAACGCCACCTTGTCGAACTCCGGCACCATCTGTCCGCGTCTGAAAGCACCAAGATCTCCACCCTTCGCCTTCGACGGGCAGTCGGAATGTTCTCTTGCGAGCTGCGCGAACTTGTTGGTGAGCGCGTCGCCAGCGAGACCGTCAAGCTGCTTCTTAAGGCTCTTGATCTTGTCCTCGGACCCAGCCACCGCCTTGACGGAAGCCGTGTAGTTGGATGTGGCTGCGGCGAATTTCTCGGCCAAAGCCTTCTCGTCAACCTTGATCTTCGAGGCCACCTCTTGCTCCAGAAGCTTCCGCATGACGAAACTCTCTTCGAAATCCTTACGCGCACGCTCTTTTCCTAGCGGATACTTCTCGAGCATTTCGTCTATCGTCTTCGGCGCGCCTGGACGGCCGGCGACGGACTTGAGAAACTCATCCTCGCGCTTCTTGAGTTCCTCGCCGGTCAGCTTCACGCCCTTCGTCTCCGCCTCGCCAAGCAGGATGGTCTTGATCACGAACTGTTGCACGAGTTGGTCGCGGAAGCGCTTCTTCATCGCCTCTTGCCGCTCGGCAGGCACTTTCTGCTTGGCCAGCAGCTTCGCGATGTCCCCGTCCAGTTCGCCATACGTCAGCTTTTTCCCGTTGACCTCGGCAGCGACCTTGCCGGGATCAACGGCCTTTGCGGCTGCCTGCTTCGCCGGCTCGGCCGCAGGCGCAGGGGCGGGCGCCACCTCGCCAAGACATACGGCTGAAAGCGCCGCAGCTGCAGCGCATAACATCATCTTCTTCATCTTGCCAACTCCTTCTGGTACAAGCAGTATATCGTCACCGCACCCTGACGGGCGCCTTGCTGGCGGCGGATGCATAGATCGCGTCGATGATCTTCATCAGCTTGATCGCCTCCTCGGGCGTGTTTAGCGGAGCTTCCTTGCCCAGTAGAGTCTTGACGAAGTTCGTGGCGGCGCGCACGCGCCCCATCGCCTCGTCTGGCCTCACCTTCAGCTGCTTGTCGACGCGCTTGCCACTCGCGCTCTGGCGGTACAGCTCGCAGGTATCCTCGGCCGTCTCGTCCAGACCGTCGGTGCCGAACAGGCGGCGGACAAGTCCGCCGGCCTTCGTGCCCTGGAAGGTCACGGACACCTCCTCGCGCTTGTTCATCTCCGCCCAGGCGGTGCGCAGGAATAGAACCGAGCCGTTCTTGAACGTCACGAACCCATGCGCAGCGGCCTCCACGTCGCAGACGCCGTTGGCCCTATCGGGAATCCCCCACGGTCCCTTGAAGCGCGTGTCGCCCATGAACGTGTCGAACGTGTTCGCGAGCACATGCGCCGGTTCGGGGTAACCCATGAAGTAGAGCGCAAGGTCGATCATGTGCAGGAGATCGATGACCGGTCCGCCGCCAGAAAGCGCCTTCGTGGTGAACCACCCGCCGAACCCGGGTATTCCCGTGCGGCGGATCCAGAGCGCTTGCGCGCTGTTGATGGTGCCGACCGTTCCCGCGCGGATGGCCTTCATCATTGCCACCGACTCGGGACGCGCCCGGTTGTTGAAGTCGAACATCAGCGTACGCTTGGCGCGTTTCGCGGCAGCAGCCATCTGCGTCATCTCAGCGGCGTTGAGCGCCGGCGGCTTCTCGCAGAACAAATGCTTGCCGGCGCGCAGAGCCTCAAGAACCAGCGGCTTGTGGAACTTGTTTGGAGTGATGACGCTCACCGCGTCAAGCCGCTCCGCAGCCAGCATGTCGCCTAGCGACGAGTACGCCTTCGGGATGCCATAAGCCGCAGCGGCCCGCTCCGCCGCCTCGCGGCTGACGTCGGCGATCGCAACAACTTTCGCACCCCCGGCCCGAAAGCCGGGGATGTGGTAGGCGGCCATGCCGCCCGCACCGACGATGCCGACGCGGATAGCCATTACTTCTTCGCCTCGGCAGGCTTGGCCGCCGGCTTAGGAGCCTCCGCAGGCTTGGCTTCGGAGGACTTGGCAGCGTCGGCAGGCTTCGCGGCCGGCTTCACCTCGACAGGCTTGCTCTCGATGGCTTTCTTGGGGGCTGGCACCTTGGATGCATCTGGCTTGGGGGCCTCGGGCTTGGGGGGCTGCAGGGACGGGAAGTCCGGCGCCACGATCTTCGCAGCGGCGCGGAGCTTCTCCACGAACGCCTGCATCGCAGCCTGTTCCTGGGGACGCTTCATCTGCGCCTCCACATCTTCCTTCGTCGGCGCCTTCTCGGGCGCACGGGCGGAAACGAGGATGTGCGACGCCTGCACCTTCTCGGGCTCGGCGGGCTTGTCGCCCTTCGCCTCAACGGCAGGCGTCTTCTTCGTCACCATCACGAGATGCCAGCCAAACTGGGTCTTGACCGGATCGGACACCTTGAGCGGCTCGCTCTCGAACGCGACCTTGTCGAACTCGGGCACCATCTGACCGCGCGTGAAAGCGCCCAGGTCTCCGCCCTTGTTCTTGGACGGGCAGTCGGAATGCTCTTTCGCGAGCTCCGCGAACTTCTTCGTGAGGGCGTCGCCCTTGAGTCCGTCCAGCTGCTTCTTGAGATCCTTGATCTTGCCCTCGGCACCGGCCGCCGCTTTGACGGCCGCCGTGTAGTTTGAGGTGGCGGTAGCGAACTGCTCGGCAACCTTCTTTTCGTCAACCTTGATCTTCGAGGTGACCTCCTGCTCGATCAGCTTCTGGATGACGAGGCTATCTTCGAACTCCTTCCGCGCACGCTCCTTGCCGAAAGGATGCTGCGCGAGAAGCTCGTCGATGGACTTCGGGGCGCCAGGACGGCCTGCGACAGACTTCAGGAATTCGGCCTCGCGCTTCTTGCGGTCCTCGTCGGTGAGCTTGACGCCCTTCTTCTCGGCCTCGCCCAGCAGGATGGTCATCATCACAAACTGCTGCGCCAGCCTGTCGCGGAAATACTTCTTCGCAGCGTCAAGCTGTTCGGCCGGCACCTTCTGTGCCTCCATCACCTTCGCGACGTCGCCGTCCAGCTTGCCGTACGTCAGCTTCGCGTCGTTCACCTGCACGGCAACCTTGTTCGGGTCAACGGACTCGGCGGCAGCCGTTCCCGCCTTCGTCCCTTCGGGCGCGGCGTCCTTCTTGCCGCAGCCTACAACCACGATCGCCGCAACCGCGGCGGCTCCAATCAGACCAATCTTCATTTTTACTCCTTTGTTCGAAAACCGGATTATGATACAAAAGCCGCGCGCAGATGTCAATCCGCCTGGGCGGCCTTCTTCTGGCGCACAAGACCGTTCTTGCGCGCCACGATGTAGGTGCAGACGGTGTCGCCCGTCACGTTGCAGCACGTCTCGAACATGTCAAGGACCGGGTTGATGCCTAGCGCCAAGGCCACGATGAGCATCACCTGGTCGTTCGGAAGCCCCATGGTCTCCAGCACCATGAAGAGCAGGAACACCGAGCCGCCGGGGATGCCGCCGGCGCCGATCGAGGCGAACATGATCGAGAGGCAGAGCGACGCGATCTGGACGAACGACAGGTCGTGCCCGAACATGTTTGCGGCAAGGATCACGAACACCGGCAGGTGCACGCACACGCCGTCCATGTTCACCGTCGCGCCCATCGGCAGCGAGAAGCTGGAGAGCGAACGGTCCACGCCAATTTCGTCCATCACCCGGAAAGAGACGGGCAGCGTCGCGGCCGACGAACGCGTGACGAACGCCGTGAGGAGCGCCTCGCGCAGCCGCAGCAGCACGCGGTACGGGTTCTCTCGGCAGAACGCCACGATCGCTAGCGGATAGACGACAAAAATCATCGCCATCACGCCGACCACCACGCAGAGCACGATGCGGAGGTACGGACCGAACAGGAGCGTGCCGTTCGCCGCGAAGTTCGTCGCGGAGAGCGCGAACACGCCGATCGGGAAGTAGAGCACCACCCAGTCTATCAGCCTGAAAGAGACGCGCTGGGCGCCGTCAACCACCGTCAGCAGCGTCTCTATGGCCTTCGCCGCCTTCGCGTCCTTGTCCGCCAGCGTGTCCAGCAGGTTTCGCGCAGCAAGGCCGACCGCGATCGCGAACACTATGATCGGCAGGAACTGCCCGTTCGCCAGGGATGAGAACGGATTCTGGAAAAGGCCGACGAGGAAGTCGGCGATCGAGCCCGACGCAGATCCTCCAGCGATCTTCTCCGCACCCTTCATGTACACCTGGGCCGTGCCTCCGGCATTCGTCATGGACGGATTCATCAGATACGCCAGCGCGACGCCGAACAGCGTGGCGAAGAGCGACGTGACCGTGTACCACAGCAGCACAGTCCCGCCCACGCGCCCAGACTGCCTCAGCGGCAGCGCCGCCGCGCCCGAGATCAGCGAGAACAGTATGATCGGAAAGACCACAGTCTTCAGCATCGCAACGAGGACCGAGCCGAACGGCTCGATCCACGGCAGGATCGCCTTCGTGGTCTCCGGCGCGAGGCACTCGGACATCACAAGCCCGACGACCGTACCCGCAACGAACCCGATGAGGATGCGCGCGACGAGCGGAATCCGCGACAGTTTCATGCCTTTTCCGTTTCCGTCGTCACGTGAACAGCACTTCCTCTCCCACGAAGCCGTAGTTGCCCCCCACCACGTACTGCACGGCCGTGGGCGAGAAGCGCTCCTGCACCGTGATGTGGAGGTGCCCGGCGAGAATCGCCTTCAGTAGCTTCTCCCCCTTCAGGTAGGCGATGAAGTCGCGCGTGGTCGGATCGGTCTGCTGGCGCTTGTAGTCGCCGCGCGGATCGGGGACGGCCGCGTTGCGGTACTTCTTGTTGACGCCGCTCCAGTACTTGTGGTCGCAGCGCCAGATGCCGTCCGTGAAGAACGGCACGTGCATGCAGAGGATTATCGGGAGCCCCTTCTTCACCTCCGCCTTGAACTTCTCCACCAGATCCGGCTGCACGGTTCCGAACACGCCGTCGAGGCAGACGAAATTGACGCCGTTGACCGTCTGCGCGCTGAAGCGCGGGTCTACGGGATAGGCGGCCTTCAGGAGCGGCCAGCTGCGCTCCTTGAACGACTCCTGCCCCGTGTACTTCTCGCCTGGAAGGTAGGTGTAGAACTCGTGGTTGCCCATCGAGCCGAACATCGCGCCGCCGTAGTACTTCTTCACGAGATCGAAGTTCGCCTGGCTCTGCCAGTCGATCAGGTCGCCCGTGTGGAGCACGTAGTCCACGTTGTCCTTCGCCCACGCGAGCGAATCGCGCAGCGCCTCCTCCTGGCGCCCGCCGAACGTGCGCGTGCGGCGCTCCTTCGAGATGAGCTTGTCCTTGGCGTCAGGTTCGTCCGGATACGCCTCCGTGAGGTGCGTGTCCGAGATGTGGAGGATGGAGAACGGCGCTGTCGCGCCCGCCGACACGCGCTGGTAGGCGATCTGCAGCCGTTCGAACTTGCCACGTTCGGGAAACACCGCCGGATTGTCCGCGAAAGACGGCAGCTGCGACACGGCCACGAGGCCGCCGACGCCCGTCAGGAAGTTTCTGCGCGAGACATTCATGCCATCAGCCCTTCGTCCATTCGGAGATGATAGGCTTGCCGCGCGTGCCGAAACAGTTGATCGGCGTCACCGTGAACCGCATGTCGCCCGCGCCCAGCTCGTCGATGGCGAACCGGCAATGGGGCGCCACCTTCACGTTCGGATGGGCGAGCGAATGGTTGAAGCCGAGCGGAATCATAAGCTTCGTCTTCTTCGCGCCGTCCTTCGTTTCCGCAACGAACTCGAGCTTGAAGAGCCGCGCGTCCTTGTCCGCGACCGCAGGCGGCACGGTGACGGTGATCGAGTCCTTCTGGACGGACGGGATCGACTCCTTGCCGTTGCGGGACTTGCCGCCGCGCGTCTTGAACTTGCCGCGCGCCACCTTGACCTTCGCGTCCGCCGGGAACTCCGGCGCGCGCATCTTCTTCGCGTGTTCCGCGAAGGCGAACGGCTTCGACTCAGCCGCCGGAAGCGGCATCACCCAGTCGTCGCCCACGTCGAGGTCGGACAGGAACTCGCGCCGCTTGATGACGATGCAGTCGTCGTACACGCTCCACAGCATCCCCTGGCGGCAGTCGCCGGGCGGGAACTTCCCCATCATCTTCGCGGCGTCGTACTTCCAGCCGTCCCGCACGCCCGAAACCGTATTCTCGTAGCCCACAGGCGGGTGCTCGTCGTACGGCATCCCCGTGTAGCGCAGCGAGCTCGTGCCGACGGACGTGAACGCGCCCTGCCATATCGAACGCTCGTCAGTGAGCGTGTAGTGCGAATGGCCGGAGAACGCCACCGCATTCGGAAACGCGGAGAGCGCCTTCGTCACCTTGCCGCTGTCGTGCCCCCACGCCCACGGGCCGTAGCACGTGTCCTTCGGGTGCGGGTGCTGCACGTAGAAGAACGGGAGGAACGGGTCGAGCGTCTTGCCCTTCGCGTCGAGGAACGCCTGGAGTTCCGCGCCGAAATCGCAGGAGCCGTGCCCGGTCTCCATGCCCTTCCCGTCGTCCCAATGCTGGCCGAGGAAGGCGTAGCCATTGATCTTCTTGCAGTAGAAGCGCGTGTAGTCCTCGTTGAAGATGCGCTTCCAGCGGGTCGCGAAGTCGGAGCGCAGAACGTGCTTCACGCGCTCGTCCATGTCGGGGTAGCGCTTAGCGGCATGGTCGCCGTAGAGGTAGCCATGGTAGTCGTGGTTGCCCATCACGAACACCTTCTCGATAGGACGCCCATCGGGATACTTGTCGCCGGGAAACACGGCATACCACGCTTGGGCGACGGCCTCCATCTGCTCGACCATGCCGTTGTCGGCCATGTCGCCGGCGATCATGACCGCGTCGACGTTCTGGTCGCGGAACCATTCGAGCGTGTGCCTGAAGGTGAGGTTGTTGCCCCAGGCGGACATCTTCTCGTCCGCGCCGACCTTTGTGATGTGGATGTCCGAGACGACGCCGAAGCGGACCTTCGGCTTGCCGTCCGCCTTGACTCCGGCTGCGGAAAAGAAGCGACAGCCGCTGAACGCACCCAGCGCGCCGGCGCATCCGCCGATGAAGAAATTCCTGCGTGTGATATTCATTGCGGTTATCCTTTATTTCTGGATGCAAGATTCGGCATGCCCGTCATTCCGCCTCGCGGCCGATGGGGAACACCTCGCCCTTCGGGAGGAAGCCGAGGCGCTCGCGAAGGTGCTTGGCCACCATGTGGCCCGTCACGCCCGGCTCCGCCTCGACGTTGACCGTCACGTCCGTGATGCCGTGGCGCGTCTCGAGGATGATCTGGAACTCGTCCTTCACGCCGGGGATCTCCATGAGCGCCTGCTCCACCTGGCGAGGATAGAAGTTGACGCCCTTGACGATCAGCATGTCGTCCGTGCGGCCCGTGATGCGGTCGAGACGCAGGTGCGTGCGCCCGCACGCGCACGTGTCGCGGCTGACGATGCGCGAGATGTCGTGCGTGCGGTAGCGGATGATGGGCATGGCCTCGCGCGTGAGCGAGGTGAACACCACCTCGCCGTACTCGCCGTCCGGCACAGGCGCGCCGGTCACGGGATCGACGATCTCGGTGATGTACTGGTCGTCCCACACGTGGATGCCGCAGTGCGCCGGGCAGTCCTGCCCGGTCGTGCCGATGCCGCCCGTCTCCGTCATGCCGTAGATGTCGAAGCACTCGATGTGCAGACGGTCCTCGATGCGCTTGCGCATCTCATCGGAGAACGTCTCGCTTCCGAAGATGCCCACTCGGATCGACGGGATGTCGTGGTTCCCGGATGGGTCGGCGTCGAGTTTCTCGATGATGCGCGGCACGTAGCTGACCACGGAGCAGAAGCCCTTCACGTGGAAGTCGCGCATGAGCTTGATCTGCCGCTCCGTGTTGCCGCTCGAGGCCGGCACGCAGAACAGGCCCGCCTTGCGGCAGCCGTGGTAGCAGCCGAATCCGCCGTTGAAGAGACCGAACGTCGGCATGATCTGGAACGCGTCGCCCGCCTCCAGACCGGCCATCGCGAAGCAGCGCGCCATGCACTCCGCCCACTGGTTCAGGTCGTTCTTCGTGTAGGCCATCACCACGGGCGTGCCCGTGGAGCCGGACGACTGGTGGAACTCGCGCAGGTCCTGGCGCGGCACCGTGCTCATCTCGAGCGGATAGGCGTCGCGGAAGTCGTCCTTCGTGAGGAACGGCAACTTCGCCAGGTCGTCCAAAGATTTCACGTCCTCCGGGTTCCCGAACCCGCGAGAGAGGAGCAGCTTGCGGCTCCACTCGTTCGTCCACACGCGCTTCAGCGACTTCTGCAGCCCCTTCAGCTGGACCGCCGCGAGCTGGTCGCGGCTCATCGTCTCAACTTCTCTGTTCCAGAATTTCATGCGCCCATTATACCAAAAATCGCCCCGCCTGGCGTCCCCTTGTCGCAAGACGTTCTTCATCGCCCTAAAACGCGTATCTTCACCTCCCGGAAATCACGCGGTGACAGTCCATGAAGCTTTCCGATGCCATCTGTGTCTGCCTGCTTGGGGGGCTCTCCTCACTTTCCCTGTCCCCAAGACTTGTTCGGACGCGTACCCATCCTTATCGTCACGCGCGCGCCGCGCGCGACGTCCGCGTGCTTCAGCACGGTGGTGCCGTTCGCCGCCGCGCCGTCAACCTCCACGGACTGGACGTACTTCGCGTCGGCGGAGGCGCCAGGCGCGGCCAGCACGAAGTCCTTCCCGTTCTCCAGATGGATCGTCACCTTCGGGAACACGGGGCTGCCCAGCTGGTACTCCGGCAGGCCCGGCGTCACCGGATAGAAGCCCAACATCGAGAACACCGCGTATGCGCTCATCCCGCCGCCGTCCTCGTCGCCGCACATGCCCATGCGGTCGTCGCGGAACCAGCAGTCGAGTGTCTTGCGCACGAACTTCTGCGTCTTCCACGGCTCGCCGGTGTAGTTGTAGAGGTACGGGATGTGGAAACTCGGCTCGTTCGCCATCGTGAACACGCCCATCAGGCCCGTGCATCCGTCAGGCATCTTGGCGCAGAACTCCCACCGCCGGCCGACGTTCGCGTTGAGCATCGCGTCCATCTTGCGCGACATGGCCTGCGGCCCGCCGAAGAGCGACAGAAGACCGGGCAGGTCGTGCTGCACGTCCCAGATGTAGGTCCAGGCGTTGTTCTCCGTGTAGTAGTGGCGCGCACCGTAGCCGCCGCAGATCATGTAGTCGAACGGCTCGATGAACTTCCCTTCCGCGTCCTTCGGGTGGAAGAACTGCGTCTTCGGGTTCCACAGGTTCGCGTAGTCTTTCGCGCGCTTCGCGTACTTCGCGACCGTGCCAGCGTCCATTCCGATCTCCCTGCCGAGCTCAGAGAGCGCCCATGCGTCGTAGCTCGCGCCCTGCGTCACGGAAACGGTCTGCCGCCGCTCCCAGCTGGTGTTGACGCCCTTGACGGTCTCCTTCTCTTCCGGACGTATCGCCGGGTAGTATCCATGCTCCTTGTAGAAGCGGTCCAGCTCCGTCAGCGGCCCGCGATACCACGGGATGAGGCTCTCGGTCTCCTCCGTGTGGTCCATCAGCTCGAACGCCCGCCGCACGTCGTAGCCGCGGATGCCCTTCCGCCACGCGTCGAGGAACATGATCGCCGGATGGCGGTTGACCATGCAGTGCGCGTCATGGCACACGCTGGGGAACACAGGCATCCACTTCTCCTCGTTCTGCTCGGCCATGCGGACATAGCTCGCCAGCTTCGCCGCCTCTTCCTTCGGACGCAGTATCGTCATCAACGGATGGGCGGCGCGGTACGTGTCCCACGTCCAGTCGTCGGTGTAGTAGTCCACTCCGCCCGTCTCGTGCACCTGCCCGTCGAAGCCACGGTACTTGCCATCCTCCGTGACGTTGACCATCCGCTCGTAGCAGCGCCAGAGCGCGGTGTAGAAGACACGCCGCTCGGCGGCGGTTCCGCCCTCCACCTCGACCTGCCCCAGCACCTCGTTCCATCTCCGCTTCGCCGCCGCCGCTAGCGCCTCGAGGTCGAAGTCCTTCACCTCCGCCGCGAGATTGCGCGCTGCCTGCTCCGGCGAGATGTACGAGATGGCGAAGCGCATCTTCACCGTCTCCGCGCCCTCGCCGAAGAACACCGCCGTGCGGTTGCCGGAAACCTTCACCGCCGTCGGCGTCCTGTCGAATTCCCCATGGAGGTACATGCGGCCGCGGCCGGCATAGACGTCCATCCCGCGCAGCACTTTCCCCTCCACGCGGCAGGGACCGTCCTTGCCGTCGACAAGCCCGAACACGAGCGCGTGCGGACCTGGCCGCTCGAACGCGAACGACGCGATCGCGGACTTCTCGCCAGGCGCGATGGAGAACACCACCCCGTGCGTGTCGAGCCAGATGTCGTAGCGGTATGGCGTCGCGTGCTCCTGGTCCCACGTTGACGACCATTGCCCGAAGACGCCGTCCGCCGGCCCGGCGTAAGGCTGCACCGGGAAGAACGACCTGAAGCGGTGGCTCGGGCAATGGAGCCCAACGGCGGAAACCCTGTCCTCGGTGTACTGCCTCTCCGGCGCGTTGAAGCGGAACTGCGCGTTGGGGCGCTGCACGGTACGCAGCGTCGGCACCAGCATGTGGCTTATCGAACCGATGCCGGTGTTCACCTCGTCCACCACGTTCGCCCGCGCCGCAGGCCGCCGGCACGGCTTCTCTTTCGCCTCGGCGGCATAGTCGCGGCAGAGCGCCGGGTTCGTCCGCGATAGCCACTCGGGAATGACGACCTGCGGCTTCTTCGCCGCTGGACCGGAAGGCTCAAGGCGCACGTCCTCGAGCTTGCCGCCCGCGACCTTCATCCTGACGACGAGTCCGCCGGGCGCAGGCAGGCGGAACGAGAAGTCCCGCCATTCGGTCGGCACGCCCGACGCGAGATGGAGCGCCCCGTCCCGCTCGGTGACGAAGAGCTGGTTGATCGCATAGAGGCAGTTGCCGGCGGCGGTCATGAACCATGGGCGGAACTGCGACACGCCCGGCTCGTTTATCTCCCAGTACTCTCCCCAGCATCCGGCGCTACGGTATGCTTCCTGCAGCCAGCGGACCGGCGGGTACTTTCCGTCGCCGGAGCGCAGCGACGCCATCGCCATCGTCGCGGCATACCACGGACAGATGCGCTTGCCGGTGGAGTACATGTTGCCGAAAGCCTCGCCGTTCTCAAGGAAGTGCCGCGTGGCGGCGACCTGCTCCGCGCTCTCTCGCCCGAAGACCTGGAACGGATAGAACCCCGCGAGCGAACCCATCGACTCGTCCGTGCAGCCAGGGTACGGGATGTAGCGTCCGTCCTTCTCCGGAAGTGACTTCACGAGACGGTCCGCGCAGTCACGGAAGTCGGCGGCGAGCTCGGCGTCCTTGCCCACAAGGTCAGCCGCGCTGGCGGCAGCCCGAAGCGTCGCGATGACGCCGCACGTCGTCATGAACGCGTGGTCCCTGCCCGGCCCCATGCGCTCGAGGTCGGTGCATTTCGTCACGAAGCTCGTGCCGTCCGGCATGTCGATGACCCTCATCCGGCGGAAGAACAGCGCGCACTCGCGAAGAACGTCGTAGCCCTTCGCCTTGAGGTAGGCGAGGTCGCCGGTGTAGCGGTAGTACGTCCAGACCGTCTGCGCCACTGCGGCCGAATGGAAGATGTGGTCCTGCCAGTAGCCGATCGGGCCAGACTCGACGTCGTTGCCCTCTGCGCCCTCCCACACCCAACGCGCACCGTGGCTGTAGAACGGATTGGCGGCGTTCTTGTTGTTCTGGAGGCAGGCGTTCCTAAGCGTCGCGAACCGGAAGTCCGGCGCGATCTTCGCGGTGGAGAAGTGCCCTGCCGAGAGAAGCCCCTGCACGCCGTACATCTCGTCGAAGGCAAAGATGCGGCCATGCCAGTGGCCCGGGATGATGCCGACGGGAATCGACCATTCGGTGGCGTTGCAGCGGAGGTGGTAGCGGGCCATGTCGCTCATCGCCTTGATCCGCTCGTCAGGGACGTCGATCTCGCTCTCGGCGAAGTAGGCGGCCCAGTCCGCGACATGCGCCGCGCGGAGCGCCGCATAGTCCGGCAGCGGTCCGTCCTCTTTCGCAGCGGGCGTCACGACAGGCAGCTGGCTGGCGAGGTCGTCCGCGTACGTCACGTACCAAGCAAACGTCCTTGACTCTCCCGGCGCAAGGCGCACCTTGCGCGTCAGCTCGGCGTTGCCGCCGACGATCTTCACGTCGCACGGCGCGCCGTCCGCCGCGCGCACCACGATCGTCTCGTGCGTGACGAACCGCGCGTAGGCGGTCATCTTCCATGTCGCCGAAGACGCGTCCGTCGTCCAGCCGCCGACAATCCGCTCCGAGCCGGGACTCTCGAACACGATGCCAACCGTGACCTCGCGCGGAGCGTCCTTCGCGGTCACCGTCTGCTTCATCGCGATCAGGTTGCGCGCGCGCGGGACGAACATCTCGCCGTCGAGACGCACTCCGCCGGCATGTTCGGCGGCGACGACGGTGAGCGCCTTGCGAACGTCCAGCTCCTGCCGCCAGGCTGACGGCTCGCCCTGGCGGACGCCGTCGACGGCGAGCAACGTTGCGAGCCGCCCCTGCGGCAGCAGTGAAAAGCCGAAACGCCCCGCCTTGCCGTTGTTGTCGCCCAGGCGGCGCCCCTCCCAGCTGATGCCGGTGCTCAGCTTCTTCTTGTCGTACCGCTTCAGCTGGCGCGGGACGGAAAGCGTGTAGTCGCAGAACAGGCAGAGGCGTCCGTTCGATAGCATCGCCGGCACGTAGTCGTCGCCGACGCGCCCGTCCGCGCTTTCGACAACGCCGCGCGCCGGACTCGCCGCCACGGCGCCGCCCAGCATGCACAGCGCCATTGCCAAGCAGCGCACCTCACGCCCGATCACCATACAAGATCCTCCGCCTTGAACACCGGCCCGTTCACGCAGCAGCGCGCGTTGAACACGTCGCCGTTCGGCAACTTGACCTTTTGGATGCACGCGAAGCATGCGCCCACGCCGCACACCATGTGGCGGTCCATCGATATCCACCCCGGCATGCCCGTACCTGTGGCGCGCATTGCGACCGCCTTCAGGAGCCCGTCCGGCCCGCAGGTGAACAGCTCGAACGGCTCGCCTTTCTGCCGCAGCTCGATGAGCGCGTCGTCGAGCGGTTCCGTCACGAATCCCTTCACGCCCTCCGAACCGTCGTTCGTGGCGGTGCGCACCTCCACGCCGAGCGCCGCGAACCGGTCAAGCGCCAGCAGGTCGTCCTTCGTCCGCCCTCCCACGAACAGGATCGGCTTGCCGATCCCTGCGGCAAGAAGTCGCTTCGCGAGGAAGTAGAGCGGCGCCACGCCGTACCCGCCACCAACTAGAAGCGGCACACCCTTGCACTTTTCCGGGAACCCGTGCCCGAGCGGCCCCATCACCTCCACGGTCTCGCCTGGCTGCACCGTGTTCAACGCGGCCGTGCCGCGCCCCACGTTCTTGTACAGCAGCGTCACCTGTCCGTTGTCGGCGTCGAACACCGAGAACGGACGCCTGAGCGCGCTCGCCTCGAGGGCGGGCACCTTCACATGCACGAACTGACCCGGCACGAGCTGCGCCGCCAGCTGCGGCGCGTCAAGAACCAGGAACCTGTACCCCGGGCCCGCCGGCTCGTGCGACGCGACCCTCGTCTTTTCGTTGATTGCCATGGCGAGATTATACCATATTGGTGCTTGGTGCCTAGTGCTTAGTGCCTAGTGCGGGCTTTACAGGCAAATCTTGGGCGCGTAAGCAACGCACCAAGCACCAAGCACCAAGCACCAAGCACTAAGCACTAAGCACCAAGCACTAGGCACCAAACACTAGCCCAGTCGCATCTTGAAATCGGCATAACCGAAGCGGCGCAGCACTTCTATCTCGCCAGACTTGCGCCGCACGGCGATATCGGGGAGCGGCATGCCGTTGAACGTGTTGTTCTTCACCATCGAGTAGATCGCCATGTCCTCGAACACGACCGTGTCCCCTTCCTTGAGCGGACTGGCGAAGCCATAGGTGCCGATCTCGTCCCCCGCCAGGCACGTCGGCCCGCCAAAGCGGTAGTAGTGATGTTGAGGTGTTGAGGCGTTGAGGTGTTGAGACGTTGAGGTGTTGAGACGTTGAGACGTTGAGGTGTTGAGGCGTTGAGACGTTGAGGCGTTGGGGTGTTGAGGCGTTGAGGCGTTGGGGTGTTGAGGCGTTGAGACGTTGAGGCGTTGAGGCGTTGAATTTTTCTCCTTCTCAACATCACAACCTCTCAACTTCTCAACATCGCAACCTCTCAACCTCTCAACACCACACCGCGGCGTATACGGCATCTCCAGCACGTCCGGCATGTGGCAGGCTGCGCTCACGTCCAGGATCGCGTTCGACACTCCGTCCACGCCCGGCGGCTGGATCTCGAGCACGGTCGCTTCCAGCGTGCCCGCGTCGAGCGCCACCGCCTCGCCCGGCTCCAGGTAGACCGTGAGGTGCGGATGGCGGCGCTTGAAATCCAGAAGCAGTTCCACAAGACCGTCCACGTCGTAGTCCGCGCGCGTGATGTGGTGTCCGCCGCCGAAGTTCACCCACTTCATCTGCGGCAGCAGGTCGCCGAACTTTTCCTCAAACCCCGCCAGCACCTTGCGCAGCTCCTCCACCCCCTGCTCGCACAGGCAGTGGAAGTGGAGACCCTCAAGGTAGTTGAGATGTTGAGATGTTGAGACGTTGAGACGTTGAGTTACGGGAGGGACGCAATTTATTGCGTCCGAATCATCGGTCGCAGTAAACTGCGACCCTCCCCATGCGGCGTCCAGTCCCTCCCTCGTCACCCCCAGCCGCGACCCCACCCGGCACGGATCGTACGCGGGCGTGGTGGCCACGGACACCTCGGGGTTCACCCGCAACCCCACCGACACACCCGTCGCACGCGCCATCGCACCGAACTTCTCCACCTGACGCGGCGAGTTGAACACGATGTGATTGACGACGCGCAGCAGTTCCGGCATGTCCTCCGCACGGAACGCCGGCGCGAACACGTGGTTCTCCTTGCCGGGCATCTCCTCGTGCGCAAGCCGCGCCTCGAAAAGCCCGCTCGCCGTCGCGCCGTCGAGGTACTTCGCCACAAGCGGGTACAATTCAAAGCATGAAAACGCCTTCTGCGCAAGCAGGATCTTCACCCCCGCGATGATGTATCTAGGCATGGTCGTATTCTCCAGAAAGTTTAGTCTGCCAAACGTACAGACACCTTGAAGAACTGGACGGCAGCGGTCTGTTCTGGCGCATATTCAAGCACATCGCCAGTTCCTACGATTTCCGCCGTTGGCGTTTCCGGCCATCCCTCAGAAAGATTGGGCGTTGCATAAACGGAATAAATCCGCCCTTGGGCCGATTGCCACTTGAGCGCAAAATTTGCCGACCCTGCGACATTCGACAGTCGGCGACCGGCGGCCATCATTGTCAGTTGGCGAATGTCGGATACCGGTTTCTCTTCTGTCATGGGTACAATCGCAATCGTGAATTTCGAGTTGCCGTTCGTTGGATTGGTGTAGGCCACGAATTCGCCGTAGTTGGACATGCCGTCCGCATCGTCGTCAGTGGATGCGTCAAGACCCGTCTTCGATCCGTTCCGCGAGAAGCGCGCCTCCCACCAGTTGGGAATGCCGTCGCCATCCCAGTCATAGTAGAGTCCGCCAGTGTCGCAGACGAATCCGTTGGACACCTTTATCACGGCAAAAGTGGAATCAAAGGTCGGGTTGCCGCCGATGTATTCGACATGCGTGTCGCAGATGAAGGACCTGTCCTGTTCAGCGATTGATCGACTCCAGTCATTGAAGATAATCGGATTCGTCCCCGCATTGTATTCTTCGAGATTTGTCCTTCCGTCGCCATCTGAATCGACATGCGAATCGGCGGCATTGGGATTCAAGCCGTAGAGCGTCTCCCACCAGTCCGGCAACCCGTCCTTGTCGGCATCAGGCGCGCGTCCTGCCGTGTCGGCCATGAAAAGCCCAGACAGCCCCCACACTTCCACCAAGTCCCCTCCACCAACGGCTGTCGATTCGATCCATGTATCGACAACATGTCGTCCGCTTGTTGCAACTGACGCAAGATAGTCCTCCGCAACAATCGGGTTCGTGCCGGCATTGTATTCTTCAAGGTTCGTCCGCCCGTCGCCGTCCGGGTCGGCCGCAGCATCGGCATTGTCGCCGACAAGACCATAACGCGACTCCCATTCATCCGGCATGCCGTTGCCGTTAACATCTGCCGCACGTGTCACCGTCGCCGCGCTGAACCGTGACGAGAGCCCCTCCGCCTCATAGCTCACCCAGGCATCAGGCGTGATGCCACTTGATGTGTATCGCGCGTCAAAGGTAAACACTGGCGACACGGCATCATCGGCAAAGATAACACCACCCATCAAGGCAATCACGCTGGCAACAACGCCTCTCATATCAGAAACTTCCAGACGCCTCCATGATATGGTCCTATATGTTCAAGTACCTTTGCCTGTTTCAATATACTTATGTACGAGACAATTGAACGCCGAGACCAGGACAATCTTTCAACCGCATTAGTTATCGTTCTCTGAGGATCTTCTTTGAGAAAAATCCAAAGTGTAATGCACTTCTCTGCAACACTCTCATCGGCAACTATATTTTTTACTGCACTTTTTACTGCACTTTTCTGCGACCCCTCATCTTTTGGTGCAACATCATCGACTTTTGGTGCAATTTTTGGTGCAACGCCAACATCTTTTGGTGCAATCTTTGGCGCAACCTCCGCGTCTTTTGGTGCCACTTCTCCAGTTTTTGGTGCCACTTCTTCGGTGGTTACTGCATCTTTTACTGCATTTTCTTGGGTAGTACCTGTTTTTTCTTGGGTAGCACCCGCATTTTCTTGGGAAGTAGCTGCACCTTCCTCAAGTTCGACCTGAACCGTCACCGTTGTCTGATCCGGCTGATAGGTTTCCGTTATCGTGGGCTCTTCGTAGCCATATTCTTTCCAGATTGAGTAGATGTCAGAAAGCCCCGTGCCCGAGCGTTCGCCGATGTTTATCAGCGCGAAGATGTTGAAAATACGGGAATTGCGCGCGTCGCTTCTGCCACCGCCAATCGCCGCCTCCTTTGACATGCGCAGACAGCCCGGGTTGCGGAACATGAGCCTGCGGAATCGCTTTTCGATGACGATGCCCTGCCGCCCGTGGTAGTCAGCATGGATGAGCGCGTTGGCCAGCAATTCGCGCAACGCCTTGTGGACCTTCGTCTCGTTGATGCGCAACCCCCGTTCGTCAAGTCGAAACGGAACCTTCACCGACGACGTGACCTTGTCGTATATTCTGAAGTAAAAATCGATTATGTTACCGCTCCACGTTGCGTCATGCGCGGCAACGCGATCCGTCCAGCGCGATCCGTCCGCAACGCCTTCTCGGTAGTCGAGAAAGTAATTCGGGAGCACATTCGATATCGTCACGAAATCGCCGAAGCAGATGAGCCCGGCGAGCATCGGACGCACCACGCCCTTGGCATCCTTCCGCGCCGCGCCGATCTTCACCATAAACTCGTCGTCGGGAATCCGCGTCCATGCATGTTCCGGCTTCGACTGAGCGAACATCAGGCGATAGCGTGCGATCGACTCCTGGTTCAGGTCGGCAATCGTCATGTCCTCCAGCAAACAGCAGTCCGCCGTCTCGGGGCACTTGTCGCGAATCATCGCCTCGACCGCTTCCTGACTGCAATGGTAATCGCCCTCGCCATTGCGACGAAACGTCCCGCGAAAAACATCGCGTCCGACATAGACTGGTCGCTCCGTTCGCTCGGCGCGCGGCACCTCCACAACGATAACGACCTTGCTGCCGCATTTGACCTTGTACACCTGATGGTTGAACAACACGTTCGCGCTCACGCGCTGCGGATTGTTCGCCGCGTTCCAGATGTCCACGATCATCTTGTCCGCATCGGACACGCCGACAATCGTCCACTTGCCGTCACTCTCGGCAACGCCTAAAACAATAATGCCGCCGTCGGTGTTCGCGAACGCGCTGTACGACTCCCAGAACGAAGCCGACACACCGCCCTTCGCCTTCTTGAACTCAACGGCATCCGTCTCGCTCTCGGCCAGCAACCGCTTGATGTCATCTTTCGTCAGCATAAGTCACTCGCCCGATGTGTTACTCAGAAAGTGTTATCAATTCAACATCGTCAATGCAAATGACAGAATTAGCACTTAAATAATATCTTTTCATGCAATCATCATCTCGGGCACTCAATGTTATATTGTGAACCTCAGCGAGATTAGAGTCTACTATGGATGTCTCATTATGCAGTTCAGTACTGCCATTGCTGTTTATCCGATATAAAGACACAGATGAAGAATTACTTACACTTCTTGCTTTGACCTTAAGTCGAACTGCCAACAACCGTTTCTGAGTCATTGGCAGATATAGATTTGAACTATTTCCATTGACTAAACAAATACATTTCGAATCGTCCACTCCATTCTCCTCTACCGATGCACCTCCCGCCAACACCCATTCCCCGAGTTCAGTCACATTTGTAGCCGCAGTATTGTATGACGATGACATAAATTGCCAACTATTAAAACCTTCGACCTCCAGCACTTGTGCCCCGATGAACGGCCTGTCATGTCTTCTAACAACGCGAAAACCTATAGGTTCGCCACCACTACTAGAATATGTGTAGCTAGTGTTATAATAGCTAGCGCTAATACTTGCCAGTACGAATGGAGTTGCGGATCCAGCGCCCACAAATCTACGCATGAAAATTGACTGGTCGCCGACACCCCTTATCCCTCGATCCATTGGAACAGCAACGATAGAAGGACCATATGTCCCACCAGACAATGTCATTGATCTAGTTGCCGCGAATGGATTATGTATTGCGTTCGTCAGACATTCTATCTGTGGGTAATCTTCAACATCATTGTTACCGCTCAATATCCATTCAGGCGCATTGCCAATGACATCATAAAGTCCATAGCCATTTACGGTGTCTGGACCAACAGGAGTCTGATTCCCATCGTAAAAACCGACTGGCGTAATAGCCGTCTCTGGCGTGATGTTTGCATATGAAGAAGATATCTCATTGCCCCATGGGAATTTAAGATGTGCTCCCGTTCCACCATTTACCGGCCCTCGTGCCGCCTTTTCCCATTCCGCATCAGTAGGCAGATCATAGCCATAGAACCGTGCAAACGCAATAGCGCCGTTCCATGTAACATTCGCAGGAAGGTTCTTTGATGCCTCTGATGTGCATTCAAATTTATTGACATTCCATCTTATAGGTTTACTATCCCCCGTACTGCACAACAATGCTTCCTCCTTGCAAGCATAGTCAAATGGCATTGTTGCGGTTGCAAGCACATTCGTTGTGTTTTCCCTTTTGATATACCCAAGATTTAGTGCCGCATTCAAAAAGTCGCAATACTGCTGCGCCGTTACTTCGTATTTGCCGAGCCAATAGCTCCACGGGATGTTCACGTGGCGCGAGGGGCCGCTGCCTTCCGCGCCACCGTCTTGGCCCATGAGAAAACCACCGGGCGGAACTTCGTTGCCCCACTCCATGCCAGGGAAGCCTTGCGCGTCGATGGCAAAGACCTTAACTCTCATCTGGTCGGAATACTCGCCGTCCCAGTCCGTGCCGGCGTCCCACACGATGTGCTTGCCCGTGCCGGGTGCGACTCCTTCGCCGATGTCGCCCGTAAGTGTGAACGCCGGCACAGAATACTTCGCGCCGTCGTTGTCGGAAATCTCGATGCGCACCTTCAGCAAATCGCCATCGGCATCCGCCGCGTCGTAATAGATGTCAACGAGCTTCGTCCCCTCGCGCTGGCTCGCACGCACGTTTGTGATCGCGGGCGGCGTATTGGCGCACACAATCCAAACGCCCATAGCAACAGATATCCCAAGAGCCTTCTTCATTTCTGCTTCCTTTCTTCAAGCATCTTCGCCGCGTCCCTCTTGAGACGCATCGGCGAAATCTTCTGCCATTCCTGATTCGGCGCGACATCGGCCTCTGCCCTGAACAACAGATTTGTTTCGGTAATCCCGAAACGTACAACCGGCATCGCGCGCGCAACCTCAATCGACGCATAGCCGATTGGCGTATTGGTCGAAACAAATGAGAACGTCATCGTCTTGAGTCCGACAAGCTTCTCAAGCGGCATCACGGCGTAAGGCTTCTCGCCAAACATGACGGGCGTCGCGCGCTCCTTGCGGTCGCCGAAATCGGCGAGGATCGCGTCATCGGGTGGCGGCGGTTTCGCGGCCTTTGCAAGCCGCGCCGCCTCCTCGGCAATCACCTCGCCCTTGCAGCCGCAGTTCGGACACATCAACGCGCGCTTCGACACCTCGCGCCCGCAATCTGGGCAGGGAATAAGAGCATCACCCCATGCCAAGAACGGCACGAGTGCCAAAACAATCACAGCTTTTACCAGCTTCATCATACGGCTAGAAGTATATCCCACTCATTGCCCCAAGGACAAGCATAAACGCACAAGAAACTAACGTCCCTACCGTTCCACGATGCGTGGCCAGGCACCGCCGAGGTGGCCCTCATGGAAGACGATCTCGCCCGCCGAAAGCGCGGCGAGGAACTCCTCGTCTGTGCCGCGGAAGAGCTCGCCATCTTTCGTCAGCACGGCCTTGCCGGCCTCTTCGCGCGGGAATACCTTCAAGGTTTCCCGCGCGCGGTCTATCTCCTCATGCCAGAATCGCGAAAGCGAGGCGACATCATACGTGCCGCCCGGGATGATCTTGGCATCGACCTCCTCTTGGCAATGACGCCTTCGCGCCACGTATTCAAGCATGGACACAGGCGAGAAACCCGGATCCTTGCCGCAAGCCGCGGAAAACAAAAAGGCCAACGGTTGTATCTGCTGTGCGCATGTGATTACGTCGATCCAGTCCCGCACTTCCGTTCGTCCGACAAGAGCTGCCAGCTTGTTCGTGGCCAAGTCGAGCGGATGAAGGGTCGAACCCGCGACTGGATCGTCCTGAAGCGGGAAGAAGCGATAGGCGCTATCCCAGCCCCATTGCATCTCAAGGTGGTCGTTTCCCTTTGACACGTCCGCTTCGACAAAACTCGCGTACTTGCGGAGCAACTTCACGGCAAAGCCATTTGCCACAAGCGTAGCGCTGTCGCTTTCCCAGCTTCTGAGCAAAGCCGCTTCGGAATCGTGGAATACGTCGATGTCACGCGAAACGCGAGGCGTTCCCAGCTTGTAGTTGAGCGCCAGCCCTCCGGCAACGTAACTCTCCGCATTGTTCCTGCGGTTGTCGGCCAAAAGCCTTAGTACGCTTGACTGGAAGGCTGTAAGAGCCATGTCCTTATCCTCCCTGCGCGCCGATAGGCGTCCATCGTGCCGTGATGGTCGATTCCATCGAGAACAGCCATCAGGTCCTGCTGAGTTCGAGGCACAAAATCCCGATCCATGTACCAAAGGCACATGTCTCGGTATTCGTCTAGCAGCGACCGGTACTCCGGCGTCTGTATGATTTCCTCTACTGTCATGAAACCTCGCCGGGGAGAGTATACCAAATTCCACGCACTTCGTGTTACGGCACCATCACGGGGTCGAAGGACTCCTTCCAGGGGAGACCCTGCACGTTGAGCTCGGCCATGAACGGGTCGGGGTCGAACTCCTCGCACGTGTGGACGCCCTTCTCGGTCCACTTGCCCTCGAGGAACATCTTCGCGCCGATCATCGCGGGTACTCCCGTCGTGTAGCTGATCGCCTGCGAGCCGACCTCGGCGTAGCACTCCTGGTGGTCGCACACGTTGTACACGTAGTAGCGCACCGGCTTGCCGTCCTTGACGCCCTCGAAGATGCAGCCGATGTTCGTCTTGCCCTTCGTGCGCGGACCCAGCGTGGCGGGGTCGGGCAGGAGCGCCTTCAGGAACTCGATCGGGACGATCTTCTGTCCCTTGAAGTCGACGGGGTCGATGCGCGTCATACCCACGTTCTCGAGGCACTTCAGGTGCGTGAGGTAGCTCTGCCCGAACGTCATGAAGAAGCGGATGCGCTTGATGCCCTTCAGGTTGCAGCCGAGCGACTCCAGCTCCTCGTGGTGGAGCAGGTACATGTCTTTCTCGCCCACCTGGTCGAAGTTGTACACGCGCTTGATCGCCATCGGCGCGGTCTCCACCCACCAGCCCTTGTCGAAGGCCTTCTTGATGTTGAGATGTTGAGGAGTTGAGATGTTGAGGGGTTGAGATGTTGAGGGGTTGAGGAGTTGAGATGTTGAGGGGTTGAGGAGTTGAGATGTTGAGGGGTTGAGGGGTTGAGGAGTTGAAGTTTTCTCCTTCTCAACATCACAACCTCTCAACTTCTCGTTGCAGTCGAGGATGTCGAGCGTGTGGATTTCGTCGAAGTAGTGCTTCTGCGCGTAGGCGGAGAACACCTGCGTCACGCCGGGGTCGAAGCCGCAGCCAAGAATCGCTGTGAGGCCCGCCTTCTCGAATCTCTCGCGGTACGCCCACTGCCAGGAATACTCGAAGTGCGCCTCCTCCGGCGGCTCGTAGTTCGCCGTGTCGAGGTAGCTCACGCCGGCGGCGAGACAGGCGTCCATGATCGCGAGGTCCTGGTACGGAAGCGCGATGTTCATCACGAGGTCGGGCTTGTACTCCTTGATGAGCGCCGTGAGGCGCGGCACGTCCATCGCGTCGATCTGCGCCGTCGTGATATTCGTACGACTCCCGTCCCCCGTTCCCCATTTGCCGTTCCCCGCCGCATAGCGGCCTTCGATGTCCGCCTTGATGGCGTCGCAGCGCGACTGGGTACGGGACGCGATCAGCAGTTCGCCGAACGTTTCGGGGTTCTGGGCCATCTTCGCGGCCGCCACGCCAGCGACTCCGCCGGCTCCGATGAGAAGGACTCTGGACATGTGCATTTTCCTTTCTTGCCTGTTGCAGCCCTTATTGTACCATACCACAGGGCATCGCGCGAAACAACTATTCGCGTTTCAGCTTGCGGTGGTACTCCTGCAGCGAGCAGACGGAGAACTCGCCGAAGCGCGTGTAGTCGTCAAGTCCCAGGATCGCCGCCTCGAAGCCGGCGACGGTGGTAGAGATCGGAATGCCGTGGATGATCGCAGCCGAGCGCATGCGGACGTCGTCAACCATCGCCTCGGCGCCGGGCTCGGACGTGTTGACGATCCACGCGACGTCTTTGTTCCTAATCAGGTCAAGGACGTTTGGCCTGCCGCGGCTGATGCGGTAAATGGCCTGCGACTTCACGCCGTTGTCCCAGAGTCTCGTGGACGTGCCGCATGTCGCGTAGATGCCGAACCCCATCTCCACCAGCCGCTTCGCGAGCGGCACCACGGCGTCCTTGTCCTCGTCCTTCACGGCGAGGAACACGTTCCCCTTCGTGGGGAGTCGGCTCCCGGACGCCAGCTGGCTCTTGAAGAACGCAATGTTGCGGTCGTGGTCTATCGCCATGACCTCGCCCGTCGACTTCATCTCGGGCGTCAGCGTGATGTCCACGCCCGGGAACTTCGCGAACGGGAAGACTGCCTCCTTCACGCACGTGTACGGCAGCTCCACCTCCTGCGTGAAGCCGATGTCCTTGAGCTTCTCGCCGGCCATGCAGCGGGCAGCGTACCCCGGAAGCGGCACGCCGATGGCCTTCGAGACGAACGGGATCGTGCGCGAAGCGCGCGGGTTCACCTCGATCATCCACAGTTCGCCGTCCTTCACGGCGAGCTGCAGGTTCATGAGCCCGCACACGTGGAGCCGCTTGGCGAACTCGTGGGCATACCGACGGCATTCCTCGAGCGTGCGCGGAGATAGCGAGATCGGCGGCGTCACCGACGCCGAGTCACCGGAATGGCAGCCGGCCGGCTCGATATGCTCGAGAATGGCGCCTATCACGGTCGTATCGCCGTCGGAGATGCAGTCGACGTCCAGCTCGATCGCGTGCTCAAGGAACTTGTCGATGAGAATTGGCCTCCCCTCGGCGGCGCGTACCGCGTCCTCCACGTACTGCACCAGGAGGTCCTTCCTGTGGACGATCGCCATGCCGCGTCCTCCGAGGACGAACGACGGGCGCACGAGGACGGGATATCCGATCTCGTTCGCGATCGCCACCGCCTCCGCCACCGAATGCGCGATGCCGCTCGGCGGCTGGCGCATGCCAACCTCCGCCACGAGCGCCTTGAAGAAATCGCGGTCCTCCGCGCGGTCGATGTCGTCCGGCGAGGTCCCTATCACGTTCGCGCCGGCTGCGCGCAGTGCCTGCGCGATGTTCAGAGGGGTCTGTCCCCCGAACTGCACGATCACCCCGTCGCACCGCTCGTGGTCGTACACCTCCATCACGTCCTCGAGCGTCAGCGGCTCGAAGTAGAGCTTGTCGGAAGTGTCGTAGTCGGTCGAGACCGTCTCCGGGTTCGAGTTGACCATCACGACCTCGTAGCCCTCCTTGCGGAGCGCGAACGCCGCGTGGCAGCAGCAGTAGTCGAACTCGATCCCCTGACCGATCCTGTTCGGCCCGCCGCCCAGGACCATGATCTTCTTGCGGTCCTTCTCAACCGCCTGACCGCCGTTGCCGTCCATCGAGTAGTAGGAGTAGTAGTACGGTGTCCCGGCCTTGAACTCGCCGGCGCACGTGTCCACCTCGCCGAACACGGGACGAAGCCCGAGCGCAAGACGATTCTTCCGAACGGTGTTCTCGTCCACGCCGATGGCCCGGCCGATCTCCTTGTCGCTGAACCCCATCGTCTTGGCCTGGCGCAGCACAGACGCGTCGAGCCCTTTCTTGCCGTCCACGGCGAGGTATTGCCTGAACGCGTCGATCTCCTCGATCTGCCGCCGGAACCACGGATCGAACGCCGTCACGTCGTGGTATTTCAGCGGGTCGGACACCTCCAGCGACCGCAACGCCTTCAGGTACGCCTCCTTGAACGTGCGGCCGATCGCCATCGCCTCGCCAACCGACTTCATCTGCGTGCCGAGACGCGCGTCGGCAGCCGGGAACTTCTCGAACGCGAAGCGCGGAACCTTGACCACGACGTAGTCGAGCGCGGGCTCGAAGCATGCCGGCGTCTCGTGGGTGATGTCGTTGCGCAGCTCGTCGAGCGTGTAGCCTACCGCGAGGAGAGCGGCGATGCGCGCGATCGGGAACCCCGTCGCCTTCGAGGCGAGGGCGGACGAGCGCGAGACGCGCGGATTCATCTCGATGATGACGCGGCGCCCTGTCTGCGGATCGACCGCCCACTGAACGTTGGATCCGCCCGTGGAGATGCCGATGGCGTCAAGCACGGCGAGCGAGTCGTCGCGCATCTCCTGGTACTCGCGGTCCGTAAGCGTCTGGATCGGAGCGACTGTGATCGAGTCTCCCGTGTGGATGCCCATGGGGTCCAGATTCTCGATGGAGCATACGATCACGCCGTTTCCGTTGCGGTCGCGCATCACCTCCATCTCGAACTCCTTCCAGCCGAGGAGCGACTCCTCGACGAGAACCTCGGAGTTGAGCGACGCGTCCAGCCCGCGCTGCACGATGGCCGTGAACTCGGCCTCGTCACGCGCAATGCCGCCGCCGGTGCCGCCAAGCGTGAAGCCGGGACGAATGACGAGCGGCCACCGTCCGATCGCCTTCGCGGCTGCCTTCGCCTCATCTAGCGAGTGGCAAGAGACGGACGTCGGCATGTCGAGGCCGAGCTTCGTCATCGCCTCCTTGAAGAGTGCACGGTCCTCCGCGCGCGCTATGGCCTCCGCGTCCGCGCCGATCATCTCCACGTCGTAGCGCTTCAGTATCCCCATGCGGGAGACTTCCATGGCCACATTCAGCGCTGTCTGCCCGCCGAGCGTCGGCAGAAGCGCGTCCGGACGCTCGCGGCGGATGATCTCGTGGATCGCCTCGGGTGTGATGGGCTCGATGTAGGTGTGCGGCGCCATTTCGGGGTCGGTCATGACCGTCGCGGGGTTGGAGTTGACGAGGACGATCTCGTAGCCCTCCTCGCGGAGTGCCTTCACCGCCTGACAGCCGGAATAGTCGAACTCGCAGCCTTGACCGATCACGATCGGCCCGGAGCCGATGATCAGAATCTTCTTCAAGTCCGTGCGTTTCATATCAGAGACAATTTAGCACGAAACGTGCCAACTGCAAAAATGCAGGGCACATTGCCAACAACACACCGTTATGAACAGTTGCGGCTCTGGTGTGGTTTACACGTTCTCACATTTCAAGCGCTCGATGCGACAAGAAATGTAAAACGGACGCTATCTGGCGGACGCCACCTGACGGACGATCACCTCGTAATCCGCAGCCTGCGCCTCCATCGACTCGACCATCTTGAACTGGGTGCGGCAGCGCACGAGGTTGTGGTCTGGGCAGGCGGTGTGGAAATACACGTCGCCTGCCAGATAGTCAGTGAGGAAGCGGATACCGATAGTGAGCGTGATGAGCCGCCCGGAGAACGCGAGGTTGTCCAGCTCCGCCCGGTTGAGGAACTTCGCCTCTGAGAGGTAGCCGCGCACGAGCTGCTCGAAGTACTCGCGACGCGAGAACACCTTCGTGAGGTCGCGCTCGTCCTCCGCCGCTGCCGCCGTGGAGGTGCGCACCATGTCGCCGAAGTCGTAGAGGGCGCATCCTGGCATGGTCGTGTCGAGGTCGATCACCGCCACGCCCTCGCCCGTCGCGTCGTCGAGCATGACGTTGTTGATCTTCGTGTCGTTGTGCGTGATGCGCTCCGGGATGTCGCCGGAAGCCATGAGATCGAGGATGCGTCCGGCCTCGTCGCGGCGCGCGTCCACGAACGCCAGTTCCGCGGCCACTTCCTTCGCGCGCCCCTTCACGTCGGCAGCGAGCGCCGCGTCGAGCTGGGCGAGGCGGGCGCGCGTATCGTGGAAGTGCGGCAGTATCTCGTGGAGGCGCGGACCGGGAAGGTCCGCCAGGTCGTTCTGGAAGCGGGCGAACGCGCGCGCCACCTTGTACGCTTGCTCGGGACGCTCGATGAGGTCGTACGTGCGCGCGCCCTCGATGAAGACGTACTGCCGCCACGGGCGCGAATAGTCCAGCACCGTGAGCGTGCAGCGCGGATCGTCGGGATGCTTTGAGCGGATGTGCTCCGTCACGCGCCTGATGTTCTCCATCAGCGCGTCGGGATCCGGGAAGATCGACGTGTTGATCTTCTGGAAGATGTACTGCGGCCCGTCAGGACACGCCATGCGGTAAGTCTCGTTGATGTGTCCGCTGCCATATCGCTCTATTGTCGGTTGCATGGCACTAGTATACCATACGCAGGCCGACCAATTGCCCGATTCGCACCGAAATGCCACTCTATCCATCCCGATTCCAAATATGGTATCATATCAATCGCTGTTACACCCAACAGGTAATGATTAACATGAGAACAAGAAGCTTGGGAATGAAAACGTCACGGAGAAACTTCATCGGCGGCGCGGCCGCCCTCGGGAGCGCGTTCGGTTTTCCGTCAATCGTGCGCGGACAGAACCTCAACTCGCGCCTTGCGCACGCTTGCATCGGCACGGGCGGCAAGGGCGAGAGCGACTGGCAGAACTTCATCAAGCACCCGAAGGTGGACATCGTGGCGGGGTGCGACGTGGACACCGCGCGCATGGCGGGCCTCAAGAAGGCTGTGCCCAGCCTTCGCGCGTATCAGGACTGGCGCGAGCTCTTCGAGAAGGAGGGCGACAAGATCGACTCCGTGAACGTCTCGACGCCAGACCACATGCACACGCTCATCGCCGTCACCGCGATGCGTCGCGGCAAGCATGTCTACTGCCAGAAGCCGCTCTGCCGCGGCCTCAACGAGAGCAAGCTGCTCTTCGAGGTGGCGAAGAAATCCGGCGTGGTGACGGAGATCGGCGCGCAGGTGACGGGCGACACGGGAGACCGCGCGGCGGTGCAGTGGATGAAGGAGGGCGTGATCGGTGACATCGAGCGCATCTACATGTACCTCAACATAAAGGGCTACTATCGTCTGCCGCGCCGCGAGGTGCCTACGGGCGCGGACCCCGTGCCTGCCACGCTCGACTGGGAGAAGTGGCTCGGCACCGCGCCGCTGCGCGAATTCAAGAACGAGATCTACCATCCAGGCCGCTGGCGGTCGTGGCGCGACTTCGGCTCCAGTTCGATGGGCGACAACGGCCTCCACCTGATGAGTGCCGTCTGGCTCGGCATGCAGCTCGGGCCGGACGTTGCGCCGATCAGCGTGATCGGCGAGTCCGACCACGAATGGATGAAGTTCGACGCGGCGCGCAAGCCGTGGGCAACCACGTGACGTGGAAGTTCCCCGGCGTGAAGGCGAGCGGCGGCAAGCCGTTCACGATGGAGTGGTGCGACGGCATCCCCGAGGAGAATCCCCCGGCGTGCGTGCTGCCCACGCCCGACGCCGTCGCCGCCGCGCAGAAGATGCGCATGAAGACCGTGCCCGCGATCGGCAAGATGATCCGCGGCTCGAAGGGCTGGATGATGCTCTCGCACGGCAGCCTGCCCGTGGTGCTGCTCGACGACGGCACGCGCCTGAAGGCGCCCAAGATCGCGCGCGGGCCCGGACACTACCTCGACTTCCTCAACCACTGCCTCGACGGCTCGCGCGGCGCGCTCGACTTCGTGCTGCGCGGCACGGCGATGCAGGACGCGCTCCTCCTCGGCAACGCCGCGCAGGTGGTGCCCGGCGTGGAGCTCGTGTGGGACGCGAAGCGGCGC
>CACXPT010000034.1 GCA_902769585.1 uncultured bacterium | reverse complement strand
GCTGGAGTCCGACGAGGAGACGCGCAAGGTCTTCCCGCATGACTTCGCCCTGACCGTGTCCGTGCGCCTCAACGACCGGCTCACCGTCACCATGGTCGGTGAAAATACGGGGACAGACCCCTTCGAGGTGTCGGAGGCGTTCCATCCGTATTTCGCCGTTGCCGATTCCGCCCAATGCCAAGTCGACGGCACCGACACGTCCGAATACCGCCTGACGGATCCGGTCACGGGATACGGTCTGTCGTTCACGGACGAGGGCGGCGCGGACCGACGCGTGTGGCGCCCGAACGCGAAAAGCCATCTCTCGAAGTCGGTCACGCCGCTCACCGCCGACGACTGGCGCCATTTCATCTGCGTGGAGAACGGCACGCTCACGAGTCCGTCCTACATCCTCAAGCCGGGCGAGAAGCACGTGCTCAAAAGGACGATCCGCCAGTCCCTGACGCACGCGAACGCGAAGCCGATCGACCTGCAGTCCCAGATCGACGCCGCAGCGGCGTCCGGCGGCGGACGCGTGGTGGTGCCGCCGGGCGAATGGCTGTCGAAGAAGGCAATCCAACTGCGTTCCAACGTGGAACTGCATCTCGCGGACGGGGCGACGCTGACTTTCCCCGACGATCCCGAAGCGTGCCTCCCGCCCGTCCGCACCAGCTTCTCCGCGATCGAGTACTACGGGCTCTCCCCGCTCGTGCGCGCCTACGGCGCGACGAACGTGGCGGTGACGGGACGCGGGACAATCGCGCCGCGGATGGCGCTCTGGCGCGAGTGGTTCAATCGCGACCGGCCGGACGCTTTCGAGGGCATGCGCCAGCTCTACGAATGGGGCGAGAACGACACGCCCGTGGAGGAGCGCCGGTTCAAGGATCTCCTCGCCGCGCGCCTGCGTCCCTGCTGCGTGGAGTTCGAGCGTTGCCGCAACGTGCGCCTCGAGGATTTCCGCATCCGCGAAAGCCCGCTCTGGTGCATCCACATGCGGCTGTGCGAGGACGTGACGGTGCGCGGGGTGGACATCCGCGCGCGGGGACACAACAACGACGGAATCGACATCAACGCCTCGCGGAACGTCCTCATCGAGAACTGCACGCTGGATCAGGGCGACGACGGATTCGTCATCAAGTCGGGGCGCGACCGGGACGGACGCCGCGTGGGAGTTCCCTGCGAGAACGTGGAGATCCGAAACTGCGTGATCCGGGACGGACACACCCTTATCGGCGTCGGCAGCGAGGTGTCGGGCGGCGTGCGCAACATCTCGCTCCACGACTGCCGCGTGGAGGGCAAGCTCCTGTCGTCCGTCGCGAAGATCAAGACGAGCGACCGTAAAGGCGCCTACGTCGAGAACATCGTCGTCTCGAACGTGGTCGTGTCCGGCACGGTGGCCGAGATCGCTAACATCTCCACGGACGTCGACTACCAGTGGGGCAAGTATCCCCCGCGGGAGCACCTTCTCACGCGCATCGACGGATTTCTCGTGGAGAACGTCACGGCACAGGCCGCGAAGCGGGTCTATCACATCCGTGGCGACGCGCGCCTCCCCGCGAAGAACGTCAGGTTCAAGAACATCCACGTGAAAAGCAGCGCCAAGCCGAGCACGGCCGAAAACGCGGAACTGACCGTGGAAGACTGCGACCAATAGCGCACCAACGCCCCGCGTAGCGTCACATTTCTTGACAATCGTAGAAACTCAAATGTCAAAATGTCGCGTCTGGGAGATTTCGCGCGATTGTAAAGAGCACCATAACCCAGAAGCCAATGTAAGGATACCACTTCTTGTTCGCGAACGGTCCCTTGTAAAGCCCCAAAACGAACGGCGGCATGAAGACTACGAGAAAGCAATTGAACCTAAGCGCCTGCATAATGTCGCCGTGGAGAAGACAATACAGCGCACGTTGACCGCCACACCCCGAACACTTCAACCCCGTCACCCAATAGAAGATGCATCTTGGAAACAAGCTGTACTCTTGAGGATCGAAAAAGAATAGCACAACAACATAGGCGACGGCAAGCACTGCCGCACCATACGAAATCCACTTTCTCATTGAAGCGATGTTGCTCCGGCGGAATCCGCCGGAGCAATGGTTTGAAGGCTACGCCTTCTTGCGCAGATTCTCGATCAGGTTCGCAACGTCCAACAGCGCGGTGATATAGATAAGCGGCGCGCAGCAGCAGAAGCCGATTATCAACTGGGCCTTGCCCTTGTCAGAGTTGCCAGCCCACAGGTTATGAACACCATAGGCGCCCAGAAAGAACGCCAACAGTACGTACACCAAGGCAGGCTTATCCGCCGGCAGAGTGACATTCGTACTCTTCAGATCATCAATCAGTTTCATTTTTATTCCTTTTGCTAAAACGCGTCAGATCATCCAACGCGGCCTGATTATACCATTTCCCACATACGGTATGCAATGGGAAAGATTTCAGTTTTTCCAGGCCGCGCTTCACGTAAACAGATAGTCTTTCACAAGCAGGTAGTTCTTCTTCACGCCCAGCTCCTGCATCCAGCATTTCGTGTAGTTCGTGCGCCACGGGCCGGAACCGGGCGTGCCGTTCGTGACGCGGTTGTCCCAGAGCCACGAAGGCGTCGGCCAGACCGCCGCCTCCGGCGCGACCGCCGCGTAGAACGCCTTGTCGACGCCGTTTTGACCGTGGTGGGCGAGAAACACGATGTCGTGCTTCAGACGGGAACCGAGTTTCTTCATCGCGTCGCGTCCGCCCTCCACGCCCATGTCGCCCGTCTCCAGCCACGTCTTGCCGCCGGCCTTGACGGAGATCATCACGGACGCGTTGTTGATGGTGTTCCCGTCGCAGAGGAACGGCGTGTTCAGGATCTCGAACGACCAGCTGCCGAACTGCACGACGCGCCCCGGCGAACAGTCGCCGCGCTTTACGTCCTTCAAACACTTGCCCAGCACGTTGTCGCAGAAGTTCGTCAGGTACGGCCGTGAATCGGGTTCATGCTGGAGCATCCATTCGCAGTCGGGGAAGTAGTAGATCAGCTCGCCGATCGTCACGCCGTAGAAGTCGGGCTTCTCGGACATGGTGACGAGCGCGCCGTAGTGGTCGCCGTGCGCGTGCGTGATAAACCAGTAGTCGACATGGCCACCCAGCTTGTGCAGGAAGTCTCCGAGGAACTTTCCGTCCCCTCCCCGCGCAAGATTCCCGCCGTCGACGACGAGGATCTTGCCTTCCGGCGAAACGAACACCGTCGAGAGCGAGATGCTGTCAATACGGCTGGAAAGCGCATAGACGCGCCCGCCGCCCGCCAGCATCTTGACCGTCTGCAGGTCCTTGAATACGACATCCGGCGTCGTCAGCGCCGCCTTGCCCCCCAGTAGGGCGGTCTCCCCGAGACCGCCGCGCTTGGCGTTCTCGCCGAAAACGCCCGCCGCCGCCAATGCGGCGCCGCCCGTCAGAAAATCCTTTCGCGTGAACATATCCTTTTTCCTCGCTTTGCTTAAAGATACTTTTTAAGTTCCTTGATCTGCGCGACCATCTTTTCCGCGAGAGCGACATCGGGCATGACGAGGTCGGGCAGGCGCGAGAACGGAATCATCTCGACCGTGTACGGGCCCGCGTAGCCGATCTTCGCGAAAGACGCGAAGAGCTTCTTGAAGTCGACGACGCCCGCAAAGAGGTCGTCGCCGAACCCGTGCAGCCCGCCCGCCGAGTCGCTCTCTGCGAATCGAAGTAAATGCCCACGCGCGTCGACTCGAACTGGTCGAGGAAGAGCTTCCACTCCATCGGCGAGATGAGGAACCGGTTCCACACGTTCTCCAGCGCGAGGTTCACGCCGAGCGATTCGGCGACTGGCACCAGCTCGCGGACCGAAGCCGTCGCGTTCGCCCACGCGTTCTTGTACGAGACCTCGGCGTGCGAGGCGTCCCACGCGACGCGCGTCGCGCCGGGCACGACGAGCACCGTCTCGGCACCCAGCCACGCCGCCAGCTGAAGATACTTCTTCACGAAGGCGAAGGCGATGGCCTCCGCGCGCTCCGCGGGATCGTCCGCGCAGAGCCACTTGCCCCAGCCCGCGCCCGTGGCAAGCGAGCGCAGCCCGACGCCTTTCTCGTTGGCGTAGGCGGCGAGCGCCTTCGCCTCGTCCTCCGTCGTGTCAACCGCGAGGCAGTCGCCCACCGTGAGCTCGACGCCGTCAAGCCCCTGGGCCGCAGCCCAGTCAATGAACTCGCGCGGCTTCTTCTCGCCGCCGAATCCGCAGTAGATCCATCCGTTTAGCGCGATGTAGTTCATAGTTGTTAGTGGTTAGTGGTTCGTGGTTAGTGCGTAGTGACTAGATGCGAACGGGCTTGTGGGTTTTGACGCTCTTCTCTTCTGCGAAGACGAGTTTCATCGTGTCCGCGACCGAATCGAGCGTCTGATACTTGTCGGGTTTCACGCCCTTGGCGACGCAGTTGACGAAGTAGGCCAGCTCCTGGTGCCAGCCCGTCGGCCCGGCCTTGACGTCCAGCTTCGGCGTTATCGCCTTGCCCTTGACCGGATAGACGCGGTATCCCGAGGCGTCGAGCTTCAGCGTCGCCTTCTCGCAGACGATGGTGAACGACATTTCGAACGGGACGCCCTTCGCGGCGGCCCAGCCGCCCTCCGCCATCACGAGCGTGCCGTCGCCGTAGTCGTACGTGGCGACGACGTGGTCCACGCCGCCCTTCGAGACGACGCACGTGGCGCCGACCGCCGTGACGGACTTCGGCATGCCGAAGAAGCACTGGACTTGGTCCGCGTCGTGGACGTGCAGGTCGAGGAGCGCGCCGCCGGACCGCGCGCCGTCCATGAACCAGTTCTGCCACGCGTTGCCGTCGACGGACGGCGAGATCCGCTTGAACGTGGCCGACTTCATCTTCCCGGCCTTGCCGCTCTTGTAGTATTCGAAGGCATGGCGGTATTCGGGCCACGCGCGCACGCACAGTCCCACGTTGAAGAATCCCTTGGCCTTCTTCGCCGTCGCGACGATGCGCCGCACCTGCGCCGCGTCGCGGCAGAGGGGCTTCTCGCAGAACACGTGCTTGCCGGCCGCGAGCGCCGCGCAGACGATGTCGGCGTGGTCCGGCGTGGGCACGCAGACGTCCACGACGTCGACGTCCGCGTTGGCTATGAGCGCGTACGCGCTTTCGTAGACCGTCACGCCCGTCAGGTCGAGCGGCTGCGAGTTGTCGCCGCCTCCGATGTTCCCGACGACGGTGGACACGTCGCCCGCGCGCTTCTTCGGATCGACGTCCGCGAGGGCGACGATCCGTGCGTTCTTGAGTCCGCGGTAGATGCCCCAGTGGGTCGTGCCCATGAAGCCCGCTCCGACGATTCCGATGTTGACTCGTTTCACTTTTGCCTTCTCTCTTTCTGCCTGTTCGGCGTTTCGAGACGTTCAAGGTTCAAGCATGATCTCGCGGAACGCGGCGATCTCCTCCTGCGTCACCCCGCAGTCCAGCAGGTACAGCTCGATCCGGTGCGTCCAGCTGTCACCTTCCTTGCCGTATTTCGAGAAGCCGTTGTTGAAGTGGGACTCGCGGCACCAGAAATTCGGGTCGGGATTTGCGTCGGGTATGCGCGGGTAGAACGTCGATTCCCAGTCGGTCTCAAGTTCATAGCGGTCCACGCCGAGCACGCCGTTGAGCACGTAGGCGAGCGAGCCGGTGCGGTCGGCCCCGCCGATGCAGTGGAAGTAGATCGGGTAGTTCTTCCTGTCGCAGAAGAGACGGAAGTTCTCGGCCATCACCTTCTTGCCGCCCTCGGTGAAGATGCCGGCATAGCAGCTGGACGAGCGGTGGACAAGCGTCACCTCGGACCCGAGCGGGGAGACGGAGAGGTCGGCAAGTTCCCTTTGGGACCGAAGGTCAAGGTCTGTGCGGATGTGGAGCACGTCGCGGAAGTACTTCACGTCTTCGACGGTGAGCCTGTTGGCCCCCTGCACTTCCGCCGTGACGCTGTTGTCGTTGAGGCCCTGCCCGCGAAACGCCATGCCCTGCCTGACGCGCCGCCCATCAGCCGTGCGGCGACCGCCCAGGTCGCGGATGTTTCCCGTCCTGCCCTCGATCGCGATCCAGCGCGGCGCGAGATCCTCGGTCTTGAACGTCGCGATTTCCGAACGCACCATGGACTTGCTTTCCTTGCAGCCGCACTTCGGCCCGCACGTCGACCCGCAGTTCCACTTGCCGAACCGGCTCGACACGCGCCAGTAGTAGTCCCGGCCAATCTCAAGGTTGGCGCACGGGACCTCAAAGGTGATGACCTCTTCCTTTGTCCTGTCCGTATCGGTCTCGCGCCCTGTCGCCGCATCCACCTTCTTCGCACGGATGTACCATGTACGCGCGTCGGAAAGATCCGCCTTTGTTCCGATCTCCACCTTCCACGGACCCTTCGCGCCGTCCGTTCCGCGCCACTTGAGCACGAACGGCTTCGCTTTGCGCCAGAACGGATCGTGGCGGAGCTTCTTGCCGCTTTTCCTGTCCTCCGCGAACAGCTTCAGGCGCTCGTCCAGCGTGGGCAGGCTCATCACCTTTTTCTGCGCGTCCGGCACAAGCGCCACCAGGGATCCCTTCTCCGGCGCAATCAGCTCCACCGTCGCCGCGGCGCACGACACCGCCAGTACTGCTGCAAAGACGGCCAAGAGACCCCTGTCCACTGTTTTTCTGCCTACATTCATTTGAGACACTCGCAAAAAGCTCTCTTCCGCACCGTTCGCGAGCCAGGCCGCGCGGCCTGAAAGAACTCGCAGAAACCGCTCTGCGCGTCTGAAAGATTAAGCGCGTCAATTATGCCAAATCCCCACCTTCAACGCAAGGTGGGAAATGGACTTTTCATCCGGGCTAGTCACTTGAAAGGGTTGACAGCCCTCATGCCGCGATAGAGCTGGCCGTCGCTCAAATCCTCGCTGATGATCTCATGGCAGCCAAGCTTCTCCGCCGCCGAGACGACGAGCGCATCGTAGTACTGGATGCCGTACTCCTCCTTGACTTGAAGCGCATGGCGGACAAGGTCGATCGTCACGTCCGTCGCTAGCAGTTCGCGGAAGCCGTCGAGCATCGTGTCAATCTCCTCCTTCGTACGCCTTGTCTTCTTGCACAATGTGTTGCAGAACTCTTGCAGAACCTGTGTCGATATGCATCCGTCATGATTCACCTCAAGCGCGTGGGTGATCAAGTCGATGGCGATGGCACGTTTTTCGGGATTAGAATCGTCCTGCGCGTACACAAGGACGTTTGTGTCGAAGAACCTCATGTGACGACCTCCCGAACTGCATCCCTCTCTCGGTTGAACCGATAGCCTTTCGGCAATCCTCCGGGAGGAAGATTCAACAGGAAGTTCTTGAACTCGCGTACCTTTCGCGCCCTTAGCTCGGTTATTTCATGCACTTTCGCCTCTAGACATTCGCGAATATACTGGTTCAGGCTAGTGCCGTGTTCCTCGGCCCATTCCCTCACTTCCTGCACGATCGCAGGAGGTATCGACAAGGTTATGCTCATTTTCGCGCCTCCGCTAAGCGTTCCGTTCGCACGTATTATACCAAACCCGTGCGCACGGCGTCAACGGACGCGCTTTTGGGAAAGTCATTGCCGGATGCGGGCAGGATCGCAGTTGAGGCCCGAGAGCAGTTTGCGCATATCGAGGCGGAGCTCCAGATCCGGATCCGGTACCACCATCACGGCGGCCATCTCCACCCCACTGCCTGGGTCGTCTTCCACGAAGAACTCCAGCGTGTCCGTTTTCGGGAGGTCAAACACCCGATACATCCATCCGTTGTAGCTTGCCTGAAGGTCGCCGCGCATGGCCGAATCCCATTTCCAGCGGGCGCGTTCGCCCGGATGCGCATAGTTCGCCTTGAAATAGTCGAGGTTCCCGTTGATGTACTTGGCTACGCTCCATTTCTTCTTGGTCTTGCCAGGATTGCGCATCATGATGTTAGCCGCGTTTTTCTCGTGTCCGCCATAGCGGACCAGCGGCAGCACCACGTAACGGCCGGCTGGCAGCGGCGTCGCGAAACGGAATGTCGCCCTATCCCCAGACTCCTTGAAGATGACGCGCCCCTGCACGCTCGACGCATCTGCAGCGACCTTTGCCGCCGTACCCGAGACCTCGGCGCTTTCCGCCGTCGCCAGCCGGGCGTCCGGCGAGACGAGCACCGTGAGCGCCTTTCGCGCGCCGCCGTCGTCGATCTCCACCGCGCCAAAGGCCGTGTCCGTCGCGCCATGGTCCGGCAGGTCGTCACCACGCGCGATCAAGTCGCCGCCGCGCGGATCCGACGCGATCTCCAGACATCCCCCCTTCAAGTCGGCCCGCACGGGACCGAACGCGCGCACCGTCGCGCCGACACCCGTTCCTGAGACCGCGAATCGCGCCGTCTCGCCCGGATTGACCACCACGAGCTGCCGTTCGAACCCTGGAAGCGTGCCGGAATAAACGCCTCCCTTGACCTCGATCGGCTGGGCCGCACGCCGCCACGCGAAGGTGACGCGCGCGGGGGCATCATTCTCCGCCTTGAACACGACGCCGTCGCCGCCGCCCTTCAGCCAGCCGGGATACGTGCGCGGATTGACCTCGCATTCGGTCCGGGCCGTGAAGCGCACCACCGACCCGATGGACGCCTTCACGCGCACGAGGTAGTCGTGGCGGGCCTTGACCCGGTACTGGAGCGTCGCGCGCCCGTTGCGCATTGGAACGGACGAGAAGGTCTTGCCTCTGTCAGTTGAAAGCTCCAGCTCCGCCGCGCTGCCGTCCGCCAGCCGCGCCTCGTAGACGCCCAGCGTGATCGGATAGCAGCTCCGTACCCGGTAGCAGAACGAATCCGCGCCGACCGCCTCGAACGCGGGGTTCTCGCGCGTCGGGCGGCCGTCGAACGACAAGACGCCGGTGGAGTAGTGCGGGAACACGCGGTCTCTGCGCAGAACCCACTTCGTGCCCTTCTTGGCCCGCACGACATCGGCGTAGTCGAAATTCTCTTTGGCTGGATCTGCCTCCAGCAACGGATAGTAAGTGCCGGTGGCATGCCACTTCGTGAGGTTGTTGAACTGGCCGTCGTTGCCGGTCCACACGCGGAACCGCTCGCCCGGGTTGAGGATCATCGCGACCTTCTCCTGATAGTCGGGAGCTCCCACCGAGGAGCCGCGCGAACCCTGGCGGATGAAGTGTCCGCAACTTCCCTTGACACGGTTGAAGACTCCGGGCTGGTTGGCCGCCTCGCCGAGGTACACGGACGTCTCGTTGTCGAAGGACGGGAAGAACTTCTGCGCCGACAGGTCGTAGATGTGGTTCTTGCCGTCGAAGAACACCTGCTCGAACGCATGGCCATACCCGCCCGTCGGCGTCGTCGGACACCCCGCCACGCAGGCAAGCATGTTCAGGGTGAGGTTGTTCAGCGGACCGCACTCGAAGCCGCAGTACGAGTTGAGCATGATCATCGCCTCGGAAATCGCCGGCCTCGGCGAGTCCGAACCCGGCGCGAAGTCGGCCTGGTGGTTCATGAAGTAGTCGCTCGCGGAGATGGCGTACTGGAACACGCGGTTGACCTTCCCCTTGTCCGTCAGGCTCTCGCCGCCGAGCGAATCGCGCAGGTCGCCGAAGCTGCGCGGGTCGAGCGCGCCCTTGCGGACGGCGAGCGGATAGAGGAGCGCCTCGGTCGGCGACAGGTTCTCGATCTCCACGTAGTCCATATACAGGTCCACCGGACTCGCCACCTTCATTTCGTCGCCGGCCTTCACCGTGAAGCTCGCCGACTCGGACTTCCGCGACGCCAGATACTCGTCGACGCGCGGCATGACGGGATAGTTGAGCGTGTCCAGCACCTTGAAGGGATCGTTCGCCGGAAGGTTCTCCTCCGGACGGTACCATCCGCCGCACAGACGGTGCGAGACCCGGTCGCGCCGCGCGGAAATGCTCGCCGGCACGAAGCCGAACCCGCCGCCGCACACGCCGTCGAACGTTCTGTCGAACGCGAACAGCGACCGCGTATCCGCATCCGCCGCCAGCGCCACGGGCGGCGCGAAGTCGTCCGAATACCGAACCACGGAAGACGCACGGACGAGATCGATCGCCCCGTCGAAGTACGCCTCCTTCCCGAATCCGTCCCTCCCGCGTGTGGCGCGGTGCGTGCATCCCACGAACAGCTGCTGCGCCCAGAGGTCGTTCACCTCGTTGAGGGATTTATCCTGCAGCGGGACGGCCTCGAACTCGGGGATGGGCAGGGACAGCACCTTTCGTCCGCCCACGAAAACCTCCGCCGTTCCGCCACACCGCCACGACACGGCCACGTGAGTCCATTTCCCGGCGGGAATCTCCACGCCATTCGCATCCCCCTTGTACGCATGCCGTTGCCAGTCCTTGATGGAGAACGAAAGCTTCTTCTTTCCCGCATCGTAGTACAGTCCCAAGACCTCGCCCATGCCTTCTTTCTTGAGCATGCGCGTGCGAATGCCCTGGTGCAGCTGAAACAGCGGCACGGGGTCATGCGGCGCGTGCGGGGCGCGCACCCTACCGGAATCGACATCTTTGGCACAGTCATCAGGACGGAACCACACCTCAATGGTGCCGTCTCCGGACGGCAGCGCGCGGTCGCGTTCGTCCCTGAACTGGTGCGCCTGCGTCCAGCCGGCGCGCGTCGTCGCCTGGAGGAAGAACCCGATGCTGTCCGGCCCGCCGCTCCGCAAGGCGAAGTCGTCCGCGCGCCCGCTCACCCCCGGCGCGAAGAACCCGTCATCCCATTTCGGGAACGGCAGCGGCTCGGCCGCACGGACTTCGAGACGCGAGACCTCCAGCGCCGGCAGCAAGATCGACTTGTCCTTGATCGGATGTCCGTAGTCGTCGAACGCCGTCGTGAGCGGACGCAACTCAAACGACGCCCGCAGCCGCTTCGCGCGCGGGTGCACGTGCCCCTCGTCCACGTACAACGCCGTCTTCTCGGGCGGGCGCATGTGCGACGTCCAGCGAATGTCGCAGAGCGTCTCCGGCAACACGTTCCCGTTGCCGTCCAGCTGCTCGATCTTCACGACGCCGCCCCAGACGAGCTTCGCGCGGCTCGTGACCTCGATCTCCTGCACCACACCTTTGCCTGCCAGCGAATCCGGCACCGGAACGTCGAAGGTGGCGTACGACCTGATTTTCGAGCCCTTCAAAAGAAGGCCCTTTTGCGTTTTCTCGATCGTTCCGCCCTTAAGCCGCCAGCCGGTCGTGCCCGACAACGCCCCGGCGAAGAGACCACCATCCGACTCGCCGACCTTCACGCCGTCCGCGCACGTTTCGCACGCCAGCGCCTGCGTGCCCTGCGGCACCGTGAACCGGAGCCGCACCGACCCCGGCTCCTTTCCATTCAGCGCCTTCTCGGCGAGAGGCTTGCCGTCGGCACACACCTTGAACCCGTCGCCTTCGCGCATGAGTCCCATTCCGACCAGTTTCCCGGGCAGGATCTCGACCTCGCGCGGAACGGACGTGTCGTACGTCGCGTTCCATTCCAGCGGAAACATGGCCGCCGCCACCGGCATGACTCCGGTCAGCAGGACGGCCACCACGAAACAACATGACAAACAAGTTTCTTTCATAAGGCAAGCCGAAATCCGATGTCTTTTGCTCGTACCCCTATCCAAGGTCGTTGAAGAGGTCTACCATCTTCTCGACGGTCACAGGTTTCAGGAGCAGCATGTCAAAACCCTGTTCCCTGTAGGTCATGCGCGCCTCCACGTCCGCCGTGATCGAACACACCTTCAGGTGCGCGAGGCGTTCATCGGCCCGGATGCGCTTGACGAGTTCGGCGCCGTCCATCACGGGCATCCACATGTCGGACAGGACCAGGTCAAACGCCGAATCCGCCTCAAGTTTCTCAAGCGCCTCCTTGCCGTCTACCGCAAGTTCGACGTTCGTGATGCCCAGCTTCTTTAGCATCGCCTTCATGACAGCGCGGTTCACGGGCGAATCGTCCACAGCGAGGATGCGCTTGGGCAGATTGGGACTCTCAATCGCAGCTATCGTGCCGTCCTTGTCGCTCGCCTGTTCCTCGGGCGCGACATCGACCGGAACATCGACATGGATCGCGAAGCCCTTGCCGGGCGCCGTGTCGATCGAAAGCGTGCCGTGCGCGAGTTCCACAAGGCGCTTGCAGATCGCTAGGCCCAGCCCGCTCCCCTCCGTACGGTTCTTGATGTCGGCCTGCACGAATGGCTGCATGAGGAGCTTGGCCTTCTCCTGGGAGACGCCCTTGCCGTTATCCGCTACGGTCAGTTTGAAGCGGCCATCCTCGTAGGTGGACGAGATGCGGATCGTGCAAGGTCCCGCGTACTTGACAGCGTTGCTGACGTAATTGAACAGTACCTGGCGGAAGCGTAGGGAATCGACCATGAGGCGCGGCATCTCGGCAATCTCAAGGACGAAGGTCTGGCCTTTCTTTTCCATCATCGGCTGGAACGCCGGCACTACTTCACGCAAGAGTTCGCCGACATCCGCAGGTTCAAGGCTAAACGAGAGCTTCCCCAGGTCCATCTTCGAGAGGTCGAGCACGTCGTTAACGAGCTGAAGGAGCATCTTGCCGCTCGACACGATCATGTTGAGGGCCTGCTTCGCCTCTGCCGGCGGAACATCGCCAGACTGCAGGAGCTCCGAGAAGCCTATGATGGCATTGAGCGGCGTGCGGATGTCGTGAGAGACCGCCGAGAAGAAGTAGCTCCTGGTCTTCTCTGCTTCCACCACCCGGTCGCGCTCGTTTTTCAGTCGGACGGCGGCGGCATGACGCTCGAGGGCAAGCGTCAGAACATTGGCGGCAATCTTGAGCGTATAACTATCGTTTTCCGAAATCTTGCGTTGCTGGTTCACGTAGTGGAGCGCAATGCCCCCCCAGGGCTTCCCCTCGCAGTATACGACAACGACCTCAAGCGATCTTGCCGGACAGTCTGGAGGAAGCGCCGTGACGGACTGCCCTTTCGTGTCGAGCAACTCGATGAGATGATCGGCATTTTCGACAGACGGAATCAGAAGCTTGTAGAAGGCACACGCCTCGCACCGCTTCGGACATGTCTTCGGTTCTTCTCCAGGATACAGCATACGATGGTCTCCATCTACCGAATGGATCGCGATGTAGTCGCAATCTGTCAGTTCGAGGAGTCGATGCAGCGTCAGGTCGACCAGCCCCGGCAGATCGTCCTTTGCGAGCGCGTAGGCGAGCAGATTGGAACGGAAACGCTGATGCTCCTGCATCTGGGCGATCGTCTTCTCGTGGTACTCCCTGTCGTACGCCAAGGACAAGAACTCCAGCGCCGTACGGAGACCGCGCGCAACCATGTCCATGTTGTGCTTGTGCGGCTTCGTATAGTCGGCAACCATCCGCCACCAACCGTTGCCTTTCTTGAACTGCGCGACGGCGGACGACATCATCGGACAATACGGCGGCAGATTCATGTCCGGCAGAGGCTCCCCCTCCCGGAAAACCAACGCCTCGCTTTCGGCGAAGAATTCCTGCGGCAACTGCTTCCCGCCGCTGACGGATGCCTTCGTACATTCGTGGCAGCAGCTCGGTGCGTCCTCGCCGAACCAATCGCTGCGCGACCCGTCGTCGGCGCACAGCATGAGATGCTGCGCCCCGGTGATTCCGCACACCTTGGTGCCAAGGAATTCCTTTATCTCCTCGTAGTCCCGGTGCTTGAAGATGAACTCCACGACTTCGGCCTTGAGGCTGGCGACGTTCAGCGCAACGGTGAGATCGTGATAGGTCGAGATGCGTTCCAAGGCCGACACGATGACAAACGCCGAACGCCGCAGGAAACTGATCTGGAGCGGCGTGAGCGGACGATCCTCGGCAAACCCGACGCACAGGATGCCAACGAGACTTCCTCCCTGGAGAACGCCGGTGGAATGGAGGACCTTTATCTGTCCAGCAATGGCAGACATGGAATCTTCAGACTCGATGTTCTCCCCCAGCCAGGCTATCTCGCCCTCGCGGAACGTGACGACGGAACTTGCCAAGAGGCGCATGTCGAGGGCGCGCAAGATCTTCGGCTTGATGAACAGGTCCCGCGTGTTCGTCACTCCGTTGCGCGCGATCGCATGGCCCGCAAGAATCGTTCCGCCGCCTTCCGGGCGGATGTCCTTCACGATATCGCAGAAGTCGGCGTCCAGACGTTTGCGCACAATCTCCAGCATCTGCGCCGGACGCATGGAATGCACGTCGTTCTGGAGCGCTGCCAGCGCGCTATCCAGATCGTGGTCGTACTCCTGGCGTTCGTCCTCCTGCCGCATTATGTCCAGGTGGGCCATGTCCTGCTCATGCATCCTCTGGCAGTTGAGGAGAAGGGCCGCCGCCTGATGGATGTTGAAGACGATGCGCTCCGTGAACTCCTTGCAGGGGGCCTTGACGAAATCAAACCCTGCAAAACCGAAGATCGTGTTGTTCGCCCCCACGAGCGGCGTGGCGATGAGCGACTGGACACCCTGCGGGGCGAGCCATTCGCGCGATCCCGCGTCGATGGCGTCGATGTCCGTGAACAGGAAGTCATGCCCAGACATGATGCAGGCGTTGAATTCAACGAGATCCGCGAGGTTGCACGTCTGCTGCCCGGCGATCTCGGGCTTGATGCCGTCGGCGCACCACTCGTGCGTGTTGGTGCACATGGACGACTTGCCGGGATCCCAGAACCGGTAGACGTAGCAGCGGTCTGCCCCAACGCTGCGGCCAATCGACTCGAGGACAAAGTCAGACGGGTCCTCGTTCGGCGCGGCCTGGACGATATGCTTCAGAATCGAACTGAACAGCGCCCGGTCGTTATGGTAAGCCTCGTAGTCAAGATTCTCGTTTTCTATCGTCATATGGCAAAGCAAATCAGGTTTGACACTTCATATTGCAACCAAAAGCACAGACAGTATACACTATCCCGCGGCAGATTACAATGATTACGGCCAAGGTTTCAACGCGGGGTGCGTAATTCACCGCACTCTACTTCCAGATGGGTACAGTGAACCTGGCGAGGGTCCTCCGGCTGGACGTAGTCGGTGCGGCTGCGCTTCTGGAACGTGTAGCTCCTGCAAATTGCGCGGAGGCGAGGCGATATGCTACAATACCCGCCATGAAACGTTCCACCATATTCAAGGCGCTCCTCCTAGTAGGGCCGGCGCTGGCGGCAAACACGGTCGTGCGCGCCCCTTCTGTCTACGATATGCCACGCATCTGGCCTCGCCACTGCCAGCTGCGCCAGGAGATGATCGCCGCCATCCAGCGCGGCGACGCCAAATCCATGGAGGCCACGTGCCGCGCGGCGCTCGAGATCCTCCCCACGGACGCCACATGGCGCTACAACCTCGCCTGCGCGCTCTCGTGCCAGAAGGACTCCGCCCGCGCGCTGGACGAACTCGACAAGGCTATCGAGAACGGGTTCCGCAACGCCGATGCCTTCGAGAAGGACCACGACCTCTCGTACATCTCTAAGGAACCACGATTCGCCGAACTAGTGAAGAAGGCGCGCGAGCTGCGCGGCAAGCCCGTCGCAGGCAAGCCGGCCTGCGGTCCCGCCACAGCGCCGGCCGGAAGCGCGATCACAATCTGCGAGACCAACATCGTCTGGAACTTCGACACGGGCGTGTTCGAGGCGCTAGTCGATGTCGGGGCGCCAAGGCGGACTCTTTCGGAGCAGGCCGCGAACTATTCCACGACAAAGCCAACGAGCCCCGAGCGGCCATATGTCGCGGCATGGCTCTCCGAAGGCTCCGGCGCCGGCAACACCGGCGACCTTTACGTCAACCGCGACGGCGGACATTCCCAGCTTGCTGTCGGCGACTTCCCCAACCTCACGCCGATCAACTACGACGCCGCCGCGAAGGCGCTCAGTCTCCACCTCGACATTCCCAACACGATGTTCGGCAGCACTCCCGTCTTCGGCAATCTCTCGCGCGGCCGCATAAAAGGCGCGTTCTGGCGCTCGATGGCGCGTGTCTCGTTCACGGACACTGGCATCGCCGCGCGCATGGACCTCTTCTACCGCAACAACCAGGTGTGGGTGTTGCCTTCCGTGAACGACCTTAAGGAGGAAATAGGCGACGCGTTCCCAGCGAACGCACCTTTCCAGCTTATCACCCTAGGCATATCTTGGAGCGACCAGCCGTTCATCCGCGCGGCCCTCGCCGCGTCCGCATCGTTCCGCGTCCCCACGAAGAAGGCTATCCTACATCGCCGCCTGCTGGGTCCGACGATCCAGTGGCTTATCCGGCGCACCCAGAAAGGCATCCGCACCGAGGACGACTACCTCTCGCCGTCCGCGCACCCCACGGCCTTCGACGTGAAACGGCTTGACACCCTCGAACTCGTGAAGCGCGCACACGAGCTGAAGCCAGGAGACATCCCGCCTACCGTCGCCCTCACGCTCATAAACTCCCGCATGTTCCCGATCAAGTTCCCGCAGCCTGTACGCGATTACCCCGACATCGCTCCCGAGCTGCTCTTCGCGACGCCGAGTGCCGTCAGCTTCATCCTCCGCTCGCCTGACGCCGAGCGGACGTTCCTCGTGCGCGCGCAGTCCTCGCCAGAGCCCGATCCGTCCGCGGTGTTCGCGTGGAGGGTCGTACACGGTCCCGCCCACGCCGTCAAGATATCGACCCCGCTCGGCGAGACGGTGAACGGCCCCGAGAACGGATTCGCGCAGATCACGATCGACCGCAGGAACGTCACCAACCGCATCGACATCGCCTGCTTCGCGAAGAGCGAGACCACTTGCTTCGGCGCTCCAGCCATCATATCCTTCTTCCCGATTCCACAGGAAAAGCGTACCTACCGCCCAGACGGACAGATCGCTTCCATCGACTACACCAACCCGAACAGGGTATACTCCGACCCTGCAATCGCCCTGCCGCGACACTGGATGGACACGTACGACTACTCTCCTGACGGCAAGCCTCTTGGCTTCACCCGAAGCTACAACGGCGAAAAGTCCGCGTCCTTCACTCCCACAGGAGCGCGCATCGTAGAGCGCAATCCCGACGGCACGCCAAAGAAACTCGTCAACGTCAAGTACATGCCGCGCGGCACCGGCGACGCCATACAGCCGGTCGAGCTGACATACATGGACGACGGCGAACCATACGAAGCGACACGATGAAGTACGTGCTTGCGCCGCTTGCGGACTACACGAACGCGGCATTCAGAAGGCTCTGCCACCGTCTCGGCGCCGATCTCACATACACCGAGATGGTGAGCGCGGCGGCGCTGGCACACGGATCGTCGCCAACGCGCCACTTGCTGGAGATCATGCCGGGAGAGGGCCCGGTGTCCTGCCAGATATTTGGGCACGTGCCCGACGAGCTGGCATTCGCCGCGCGCGAGGTTACGGCGCTAGGGCGGTTCGTGTCCATCGACCTCAACGCGGGCTGCCCGATGCCGCGCATCGTGCAAGGCGGCGACGGAGCGGCGATGATCCGAAACCCGCAACTCATCCACGACTGCCTCAAGGCCATTCGCAGCGAGACTGACTTGCCCGTCACGCTAAAGACGCGCGTCGGCCCGTCTCCCGACAAGGTGACGATGCTCGAGCTGCTCGATGCCGCGGAGTCGACCGGATGCTCCGGCATCACGGTCCACGGGCGCTTCACGTCGCAGAAGCACGGCGGCCCGGTCCATCTCGACCTGATAGCGGAACTGGTGCGCCACGCGCGGATCCCCGTCACAGGCAACGGCGGAATATCAGACCTGCCATCCGCCGAGCTGATGGCGCAGACGGGCGTGGCCGCCATCATGATCGGTCGCGCCGCTCTCGCGAGTCCTTGGCTCTTCGGCGACCTGAAGGCCGCCGCCGATCCGCCAAGCCAGGACGAGCGACTGGCTCGCCAGAACGCCGCCTTCAGCGAACACCTCGCAAACCTGATCGAACTCCATGCGCAGCTATCTTGCAACTTCCCCGACGACCACGTGCCGCCGCTCGGCGACTATCTGCTGGGGTTCGTGCGCACCCACCTTTTCCACTACTTCAAGGGACGCCCGGGCGTGGGCGAGTTCCGCCGCCACCTGAACGAGATCCGCACCCTCGCAGACCTGCACGCTGCCGTAGAGCCGATGCTGAACGCTCAGTACACGCCAGCCACGCGATAGACCTCCTTCAAGGTCGTCAATCCCGACAGACACTTGCCCAGTCCGTCCTCTGTCAGCGTACGTTGCCCACGCTTGCGACGAAGCATCGCGAGTTCCTGTTCAGGCATTCCCGCGGCAATCGCAGAAGCCAGTTCGCTGTCAGGCCGGAAGAACTCGAACAAACCTATGCGACCCCTCATTCCACGCCCGGCACAGTATATGCAACCATGCGGACGCCAAACATTCCTGCCTACCAGATCCGGCACACCGAAAAGCGCCGACTCCTCTTCAGTAGCGGAATACTGCTCTCGGCAATAGGGACAGAGGGAACGTACTAGCCGCTGAGCAACCGAAAGGCGCAACGTTGCCGCTATCAGGTGGCGCTCCAAGCCCATGTTCGCCAGTCTCGTCACCGCATTGACGGCATCGTTGGTGTGGAGGGTGGACAGGACAAGATGGCCTGTCAAGGCCGCTTTTACCGCAGTGTCCAGCGATTCGGAGTCACGTATCTCGCCGATCATGATCACGTCTGGATCATGCCGCAGGATAGACCGCAACGCCTTCGAGAAGTTCACCTTGTCGGCATAGTCCACTTCCGCCTGGAAAATGCCGGGAATTTCATACTCGATCGGGTTCTCGACCGTAAGGATGTTCAGCGGACGCAGGTTTAGCAGGAATTGGATTGCGGCATAGAGCGTCGTGGTCTTGCCGCTGCCCGTTGGTCCAGTCAGCAGAATGAAGCCGTGGGGAGACGAAAGCACCTTCTCGAACTGCTCGCAGTCTTCCTCGCCCATCCCAAGCTGGTCCGTCGTATAGCGCTTCGTGTCCGTCTCCAGCAGACGTAGCGTCACACGTTCGCCATAGCGGCCAGGCAATGTCGCGAGACGGACGTCCAAGGCCGCGACATCTTCCGCGAACGCGTCCGGCACCTGCCATGTGAACGCGCCGTCCTGCGGGGCGCGCCGCTCGTCCAGCTTCAGGTCGGCCATCACCTTCAAGCGGCTTGTGACGGAAGGTTGGAGCGCAGGTGCGATGCGCATCACCTCCTCAAGTTCGCCGTCGATGCGGAATCGGACGCGGACACCTTCGCGGTCGGGATCGAAATGTATGTCAGACGCATGGCGCATGAACGCCAGACGGACAAGGTAGTCCACCATGGAGACCGCATCCTCGCGCGCCGCGTCATTATGGATCGCCTGGATGCCACCGTAGAGCTTTACGAGAAGCGACTGGAGCTTAGCCGGATCGGCCCTCTTCGCAACTACCGGCATGCCCAACGCACGTCGAAGCATGGCTATCGTCTGAACGTCTGACGTATCCGGAAGCGCTATTATGAAGTCGCCGTCCACCACGCAGAGCGGCAACACGTTCTTCTGCAGGGCAAACGCCGCCGGCACCTTCATGGCGCACGAGGGATCGATCGCTACCGCAGAGAGGTCAACAAAGTTCGCATCGTCCATCATCGTCTATCTTTTGCCTTGTCTTTCAGCGGTTCCTTGGCCAGCATGGCATTGATGTCTGCTCGCACGCGCTGGAGTCCAGCGCTGTCAAGCTGATCGATCCCGTTGGTGACGCACTGGAGATAGGTCATCTTCTCGCCAGCCAGCTTCAACTGGGCATGCACGAGCGTATCTTTCTCTAGAATGGCGGCATCCAATCGCCGGATGGTACGTTCTTCGTACTCCTCCGCCAGCTGAAATGACGTCACATCGCCATTAGACTGCGCTTGTACGGCCTTGTCGGCCTTTTCGCGTTCGAGCAGTGCCTTGGCGCGCGTGGATGACGCATCTGTCTCAGACTCGCGTGCAAGCCGCGACCCTGCATTGCTAGACAACATCTCCGTATAGCGCGACCGCAAGACCGCGAGCCGTTGCTCGGCTTCCTGAATGGCACGTTCCCTACTTTTCTTGGCCTGCGTGGACGACGACAGAGAATCGCGACGCAAATGCTGCAACCTTGATTCCGTGTCTGCAATGTCTCGCTTGATTTGCGCCAGACCGGTCGAGATCGCGCGCCGAGATTCCTCGGCCCGTGCCTCGCCTTCTTTTACGGCGCGATCAAAGTCCGCACGGTTTTTGGACAGAGCCGCCTTACGCGCATTTTCCATCTTGAGGACAAACCGCATTTTCTCTGCGAATTCGCTCCTTAGAACTGCAAAATCGTTACCCAGATATTTGAGAGCTATCGCATTCACTCCCTCGTCCTTCAGCACCGCATACAGAGCGGTCGCCCTTGTGCCGGACTTGTCAGACATGCTCTTCTCTGAAAGTTCGGTCAACCTGGCCGACAGAACCTTACGATCTTCAACGAGCTCTGCCAGCAACTTCTCGGCCTCTGCTCGGGACGCTTGCACCAACCCCAACTGTACCCCCACATGGTGCATAAGCGCCACACATTCGCCCTTTGCCTGCGCCCTCTCCGTCTCCTTCTTCTCCTGGCGCACCGCCTCTTGGCGCATGGCTTCCTCCTTGGCCCTTCGCTGGGACGGCAATTCGAAATCGCACCCCACCAGCAAGCACCCCGTCAACGCAACTACCGTTATCCTCTTCATTCCAGACTCCTTTCTTGTTTAATCCACTCCACCACAACTCTCAACTCTTCACTATTCACTATCAACTATTCACTACCAATGGTTGTCCGGGGTGGATTCGAACCACCTCGAAGGGTATCAAAAACCCCTATGCTGCCATTACATCACCGGACAGTCTCCACGGCGACGGCCCATAGGCCGTCCTCCGAAAGTTTCCTTGCAATACATTCGGCCTCCGACGCGTCGCGCACGATCCCGAAGACCGTCGCTCCGCTTCCGCTCATCGACACGCCAAGGCACCCGGCCTCTTCAAGCCGCCGCCGCGCCGCGCCGATCTCCGGATGCAGCCGCGTCGCCGTCGCCTCCAGATCGTTCTGTAGCGCCCGCGCCACGGCGGCATCGTCGCCCGCCTGCATCGCAAGGCGGATATTATAGAGTATTTCGGGGCGGTTCGGCAAGAGGGATGCGAATGCCTTGAAAATTTCCGCCGTAGAACAGAACACCCCCGGATTGGCCAGCACCAGGTGGAAGGTACTTGGTGCTTGGTGCTTGGTGCTTGGTGAGCTGCTCACGCGCCGGTCTTTACGCTTTAGCTCCGCACCATGCACGACAGCACTAGGCACCAAGCACTCTGTCACCTGCTCGCCGCGGCCTTCCATCAGCACGGGGCCACCGAGGACGAGCGCCGGCACGTCGCTGCCGATTTCCGCTCCAAGGCCGGCAAGTTCGGGCTTGGGGATGCCGAGACCCCACATCTCGTTAAGTCCATTCAGCACCGCCGCCGCATCGGCCGAGCCGCCGCCCAGCCCTCCACCTACCGGGATGCGCTTCTCAAGCGTGATCTCCACTCCCTCGTTCCTCCCGCTCACGCGCTGCATTAGCCTAGCCGCACGCACCGCCAGATTGTCCTCGGCCTTTAAGGTGTTTAAGGTCTTTAAATTCAGCGTCACCTCGTCCGCAGGCTCCAGCGTCACCTCGTCCGCCAACGATATCGGCACCACCACCGACCGAAGGTCGTGGTAGCCGTCCGGGCGGACGCCAAGCACCTCGAGCGTGAAGTTGACCTTCGCGTATGCGGCAACCGTCATGGCCGGCCGTTCCCCTCGAATGGCCCGTCGCGCAGGATACTCTCCGCAATTGCCTCCGCCGTGAGTCCGTGGGCAGCCTCCAGCTCTGCGACGGAACCATGGGCCACAAACTCGTCGGGCCAGCCGAAACGCATGTCGGCACCAATCGCCTCCCCGAAACCACCTGCGACCGCGCCGTTCTCCAAGGAGACGATTCGCGCACCGCCAGAGCGCTGGCGCGCGAGCAGATCGGCATCGAACGGCTTCACGAACCGCGCGTTGACGACGCCCGCCTGCACGCCTCGCGCCTCAAGCAAGGCTGCCACAGCCAGTGCCTTCGCCACCTGGTCGCCAAGCGCCCACAGCTGGATTGGCACGTCAGGGCTGGAAATCTGCTCCGCCTTTCCCCACTTAAGGTCATTAAGGTCTTTAACGTCTTTAACGTCCTTAGATACCTTAACTTCCTTAAACACCTTAAAGGCCTTAAAGACCTTAACATCCTTAAGGTCACACGGGCAGCCGCGCGGATAGCGGATCGCCGTTGGCGCGTTCCGCGCCAACGCCGCATCCACCATGGCCACCAGCTCCGCCGCGTCCTTCGGCTGAAGAATCGAGAGATTCGGCAGACAACGCAGCATCGGGATGTCGAACATGCCGTGGTGCGTGCGCCCGTCCGCGCCAACCGCGCCAGCGCGATCGATTCCGAACACCACCGGCAGGTTCATGAGGCACACGTCGTGCATCACCTGGTCGACCGCCCGCTGCAGGAAGGTGGAGTACACCGCCACCACCGGTCTCATCCCGCCCTTCGCAAGGCCGGCTGCGAACGTCACCAGATGCTCCTCGCAGATGCCCACGTCGAAAAACCTGTCAGAAAACTCGCTGGCGAACGTCACAAGCCCCGTGCCTTCTCGCATTGCCGCCGTAAGCGCGCAGACCCTAGAATCGCGACGCGCCGCCGCGCAGACGGCCGCACCGAACACGTCAGACCATCCAGACGCCGGACGCGGTGCCGCACTGTCGCCAATGTCAAACGGCCCCACTCCGTGCCATGCCGTGGGATCCGCCTCCGCAGGCGGGAAACCCTTGCCCTTCACGGTCTTAACCAGCACGGCAATCGGTCCGTGGGCCGCCTTAGCCATCGCGAACACATCCTCCATCGCCGCAATGTCGTGCCCGTCAATGTGCCTTGTAACCTCGAATCCTGCCGATTCGAGCAAAGCGCCGAGCGGAGCGACGGATGTCGCAGACCCGTTGTCGTTGACCACCAGGACCAGACGCTCCGTCCGCTTCGCGCAGTCGTTCAGCGCCTCCAGCGCCATGCCGTTCGCGAGCGCCGCGTCGCCAACGACGGCCACCACATGCTCCGTGCCGCCCAAGCGATCGCGCGCCACGGCCAGCCCTTCCGCCGCCGCCAGCGCCGCTCCTGCATGCCCGGCCACAAACGCATCGCATGGAGATTCGTCCGGATTGGGGAACCCAGATATCCCGCCGAAGCGACGGAGCGTGTCAAACTGACCGTCTCTCCCCGTGAGCAGCTTCCACGCATACGCCTGATGCCCCACGTCCCACAGCACGCGGTCTTTTGCAGGATCGAACACGCGCACGAGGGCGATCGCCAGCTCCACCGCACCGAGGGATGAGGCAAGATGCCCGCCATTCCTCGACACCGTCTCGAGCATCCGCCGCCGCACCTCCGAAGCAAGAGCGGGCAGTTCCCCGCATGGCAGCGACTTCACCTCGTCAGGCGTCATTTGCCGGCCTCCCGCCGCTTCAGCAGCAGCAGCGTCGTGGCGTTCTGCCCGAACCGCGGCTCAGTGTCCGCCAGCTCGTAGCCCTTCTTCAGAAGCTCGAAATAACGCTTCTGCTCTTCGAAAGGCGCCTCCCTGCACGACGGCGCCTCGATCGCGAACGCATAGCCGCTGCACGCCGCAAGCGGACACGGCGCGGACTCCAGAAGCTTTGCCATGAGTTCGCGGTTCATCACGTGCAGCGAACGCGCCTTCTCGGTCGGCCAGTCAGGGAAGTACGAGAACGGTCCCATCTCGAGTCCTTCCGGCACCGTGCGGCCAGTCTCGATTGCGAGGTATAGATCCTGAGTCAGGATGGTCTTGCCGCCCGGATCCAGGCATTCCACCTCTCGCCCGATCCTGCGCAGCTTCGCCAGTTCGGTCTGTTCCTTTTTCTGGCTCCAGAACCTGTCCTGGCTGTACGTGGCCCACTCCTGCAGGAGCGGAGAGACGAAGGAGATGCCGCACGCCACCAGGACGGCGAACCACGCCGCGCGCGTGCCGACAGCATCGTCGCCGCACGCCCTCGCGAACCAGGCCGCCACGATCACCGCCAGCATTCCCATGATCGGCACCTGGTAGTCGTCATACGGAAACGGCGCGCTGATCTGCAGGAGGAACACGGCCGCGAGCCCGCCGGCGAGGGCCCACAGCGTCACGCGCGCCGCCGCACCATCGGCCACCGCACGGTCCTCGGTCCGCACCTTGAGGAAAGCCGCCAGGCCAAGCACGCACAGCGCCGCATAGCCGCGCAGGAGCCGCGAGACGGATCCGATTGCGAAGAACGGGTCGAATCCACCGCGCGCCGCATGATAGCCCTGCGCCGCAAGGAGCGCACGAAGCGAAGGAGGGTCGATGGCGAAAAGCCCGTAGGTCATGAAAAGCCCCAGCGCACCGCCAAGCCCGAACCACAGGAAGCACCAGCGAAACTCTCTGAAGCGGAGAAGAAGCGCCAACCCGACGACCGGCAGTATCAGGACGAGCGATATACGCGTACCCGAGGCGAAAGCCAGCGACAGACCCGCCGCGAACAAAAGGATATTCCCGAATATCGGCTTGTCGGATTTCAGTCCGCGCACCAGCATCAGGAATCCCACCATCACGAAAAGCCCGCCAAGCGCATACGTCTTAGGGATCGTGGTGAAGTACAGGTGATACAGGTTGCACCCCAACATCGCGAAAACCGCGAGGCCCGCCAATCCCCGACGGTTCTCCGGGACGACATGCCGCACTAGCGAGATGGCCGCCAGCGTCGCGGCGAGACCGAACGCCAGAGTCACCACGCGTCCGCCCAGCAGACCGTGGAGCGGCGACCCTGCCAGCCGCCAGACTGGCGAGAGCACCGAATAGACGAACGGCATCGTCGGTCCCTGCGTGAAGAAGAAGTCCCTGTACGGCAGCTTCCCGTCATGCACCAGCTGCGCCGCATACAGGTACCAGCCCTCGTCCTGGTTGAGGCCACCCCACAGCAACGCGACGACGGAAAAACACGCCGCCGCGCCGAAAGCCAGCAGCCACGGCGCGCGGAACGGTTTAAGAAACTCTAGCATCCGTCTCATGCGATGGGATATTCTACCATTTTCAGCGGGCACGCGAAAGGGCTTCGAGCGCCAGCAGATATCCGGCATGGCCGAACCCGCATATCTGACCCACGCAAACTCCCGCCGTAAGCGACTCGTGGCGATAGCCCTCGCGCGCATACACGTTCGAGAGATGCACCTCCACCGTCGGCACGCCGCTAGCCTTGATGGCGTCATGGATCGCCACGGACGTGTGGGTGTAGGCGGCGGGATTGATGATGATCGCGTCGTACGCGCCCCGCGCTCGGCCGATCGCCGCCACAAGCTCGCCCTCGATGTCGCTCTGGAACGCGTCCACCTCGATGCCCTTCTCCTTCGCCGCCGCCTTCACCGTCTCCACGATGTCCGCCAGCGTAGTCCGACCGTAGATATCCGGCTCGCGCGTACCCAGCAGCGCCAGATTCGGCCCGTTCAGCAAAAGTACCTTTTTCATGTTCGCTTCTTCTCCTTTCGACATTCGACATCCAACATCCGACATTCCCTCGAATTGGCCACCTAACCCTCAAACGCGAGACAGCACTTGTACCGTCCGCAGATGCCGTTGACCTGCGCCGAAGCGCAGTCCTTGATGCGGTCCGGGGTCAGACCAGTCGGGTAGCGCGCCTGCCAAGTGGCGCAGCAGCATGGCCGCCCGCAGGGTCCCAACCCGCCCACCAGACACACCTCATCGCGCGGTCCAAGCTGCCGCACGAACACCTGCACGTTGCGGCGCTGGCCGAAGTCCTTCGCGATGGCTGTGAGATCGCAACGCTTCACGGAGGTCGCATACCACACAAACAGACGTTGTCTCCCTAGCGAGAGACGCGTGTGCAGGATGCGGATGTCGTCCGCCTTCTCTCGCGCGAGGACGAGAAACTCTTCCTTCCACGTGTCGCAACGCCGAGCGTTGGCCTCTTCTGCAGTAGCGTCATCGTCAGTCTTCGCCCGCACGAGCTGGTATCCCGGCACGGTCGGTCCGTGCACGGACTGGTCATAGCTCTCGAGCCCCAGCACCATGCCGAGGTCCGGCCCGTATCCGAGGTTGACGACCACGGCCTGCCCCTTCGCGAAGCCGGAATTGGGACATCGCACGGCGAAGACG
>CACXPT010000033.1 GCA_902769585.1 uncultured bacterium | reverse complement strand
TTGACTCGCGGACTCATTATGCAAAAGGCAAGCGGTCGCGTCCCGAAGGACGCTCCCACAGCTTGTGGACGCACGATTTCAGGTCTGTTTCACTCCCCTAGCAGGGGTTCTTTTCGCCTTTCCCTCACGGTACTTGTTCGCTATCGGTCATCACGGAGTAATTAGGCTTGGAGGGTGGTCCCCCCGGATTCGGACGGGGTTTCACGTGTCCCGTCCTACTTGGGATACCGGTAGGCCCAGGCTGGGCTTTCGGCTAAGGGGCTTTCACCCGCTGCGGCCGGACCTTCCAGTCCGTTCGCCTAGCCTGCCCGGTGCCATGTCCCGGTCCCGCAACCCCGGACGGCAAGCCGTCCGGTTTGGCCTAGCGCGCTTTCGCTCGCCACTACTTGCGCGTTCGCGCTTGCTTTCCTTTCCTCGGGGTACTGAGATGTTTCACTTCCCCCGGTGTAGCTCCTCTGGGACTATCGAATTCATCCCAGGGTGCCATGCCTCTCGGCATGGCGGGTTGCCCCATTCGGACACCTCCGGATCAAAGCCCGTTGACGGCTCCCCGGAGATTTTTGCGCCCGTATACGCTTAGCAGGAAGAAATCCCGCCTCTCGCTTACGTTGCAGTCTAAATTCTACCTTCTGTTTCCATGCTCCCGGTTGTCAAAGATCGCTTGCGTCCTCGCGGACGCGACGCCCGCCCCGTGGGGCGAACGGAGGGATAGTGTATCAAATCCCCCGCGGCCCCGCAAGGGGGTAAATGAAGAAAAACGAAAAAAGTTGCTTTGGGCAGGCCCCCCACTGGAAATCGCCTCCTCAAGCAGACCTTTTCGCTACCGCAAGAGGGCAGAATTTGGTATCATGTCCGCCGATGGAAGCGAACGCCTTCAGAAGGTGCATTGTCGCCTGCTGGACCGCCTGCGCCTTTTTGTGCGCAGGTGGCGCATCCACATACTACGTGATCGACCTTTCGGGCGGACAGAACGCGGAGAGCTATCCGATGGAGATTCTCGATGGCGAACCGTCAGGCGGCTGGACGGACGAGCACAAGACGACAAAGCTCGTCCTCCGCCGGATCGAGGCAGGCTCGTTCAAGATGTGCAACGAGGTTGATGTCAATCTCACACGCCCCTTCTTCATCGGCGTCTTCGAGGTGACGCAGAGGCAATATGAATTAGTGATGGGCAGTAATAGCAATCATTCTTTATATCAAGGAGACATGTTGCCAGTGGAGTCGGTTTCGTGGAACGATATTCGCGGCACAACATACTCTTGGCCAAATTCCGCAGATGTCGATTCTTCGACGTTCATTGGCAAGTTGCGCGAGAAAACAAGGCTCCTTACTATCGACCTGCCGACGGAAGCGCAGTGGGAATACGCATGTCGGGCAGGAACCACGAACGAGTACAATCGGACAGACTACCCGTTGAACGACTTGGGACGGTACGATGAGAACGGGGATGACGAGCGCGGTGGCGACGAGTATTATTACACTGAGACAATTGTCGGCTCTTATGTTCCAAACAATTGGGGCCTCTACGACATGCATGGCAATGTACGCGAATGGTGCCTCGACCTCTGGGATGAATCTTTGACGGAAGGCAATGATCCCGTAGGTGGAACAAATATTTACGCTGAGCGGGTCGTGCGCGGCGGCGATTACGAACACTCTGCGTACAACTGCCGCGCATCATATCGCTGGCACGAAGCCCCGAATGGCAATTATGGATACAACGGCTTCCGCATCGCCTGCTTCCCTGCCGAGATCGTCCATTCATCTACGCCGTACGAGGGTGTCTACGATGGCGAGGGACACAGCATAGAGGTTGATGTCGCCATGCCGACGAATGCCGTCACGTCCTACGCCCTGTCGGAGAACGGGCCTTATCAGACCGATCCGATCCACTTCACGAACGCAACGGATGGCGCCGAGACCGTATGGTACAAGGTGGAGGCGAACGGTTACGACACCGTCACGAGCAACAGCACGGTGACGATAACAAAGGCGACATACGACATGACTGGCGTCGCATGGGACTATGACGAGCCGTTCGAAGGCGACGGCACGGAAATGTCGGTCGTGCTGACGAACCTGCCCAGCGGCGTGACGGCCACCTACACGGGCAACAAGGCGACGGAACCCGGCACCTACACGGCACAAGCCACTTTCACATATGATACGACGAACTACGAGCTGCCGGTCACGCCAGACCTGGTATGGCTGGAATGGAGTATCTTGGCACTGGCCGTAGACGACATTGTCGGGCGGCCGACGTCAATTGGGACGAATGGCGTTGGGCAGGTGAAGGGAACGGCCATTGACGGTAGACGTGCGGTTGTGTTGACGGCGGGAGATTCTTCTGAGGCTTGGTTCGAGGTGAGTGTAACGAATGCGCTGAGCGTGTCGTTCGACTGGAAATGTTCGTGCGAGGGACTGTTCAAGGGGCGCCCTTGGGATTATCTAGAGTTTTCTGTTGACGGCACCCAACAGTCTTATATCTGTGGTGAGACAGCCTGGACAAACCAGTCCTTCACGTTAAACGGTGAAGGAGTGCAAACACTTCGGTGGACCTACTTGAAGGATGAGGAAAACAATGACGGGCAAGACTGCGCGTGGGTGGCGAACGTTGTCATCACGCTTGCGCACGAGCCCGAGATACGCTTCACGGCCGTGTCGGTGGAAGATGGGACGGTGGAGGTTGCGGTTTCCGCCGAGGAGGGCATGACCCTTTCCTCTGCGAAAGTAAAGGATTGGCTGGAGGCGACGAGAGACTTGTCCGACTGGGTGGGCGGCGCGCTTCAGATAACCGTGACCGACCTGACGGAAGGCGTTGCCGAAACGGTCCGGTACAGAGTGACATTTGCCAATGGCGCGCCGCCGCGCGCGTTCCTTAGAATCAGAGAAAAATGAAGACGACAAGGAGATGAAGACATAATGACAGCAGAAGAGATATGCGAAAAGGTGAACGGCACGCTCGCCGTGCCCGTCAAGGACGCAGTAGCAACTGGCGTGTACGTGGGCGACCTGCTTTCCGACGTGATGGGCCACGCGGGCGAGGACTGCGCGCTCGTCACCATACAGAACCATCTCAACACCATCGCCGTCTGCACGCTCGTGGGCTGCGCGGTGATAGTGATCTGCCACGGCCGTCCCGTGCCGCCCGACATGGCGGAGGCCGCCGCACGCGAGGGCGTGGCGATCGTCGTCACCCCCCTCTCGCAGTACGCCGCCGCCCTCGCCCTCTCCAGCCTCCCGCCGGCGGAGCACTGACCGTGAAGTTCGACCTCCATATCCACAGCTGCCTCTCGCCTTGCGCGAACCTGGAGATGTCGCCTTCCGAGATCGTCGCGCGCGCCGTCTCCGCCGGCATGGGCGGCATCGCGCTCACCGACCACCAGAGCGCCCGCAACACGCCCGCCATCGCCGAGTGTGCCCGACGCGCAGGCATCGCCTGCCTCTACGGACTAGAGGTCTGCACCGCAGAGGAAGTCCACACCCTCGCCCTCTTCGACACCACGGAGCAGGCGCTCGCGATGACCGACTGGGTGTACGCCGCCATGCCCAAGCGGGTGAACGACCCGGAAACGTTCGGCGACCAGCCCGTCGTCACCTGGGACGACGACATCGTCGAAATGGAGTGGCGTATCCTCGCCATGGGCTGCCGCAAGACGATCCCCGAAGTCTCCGCGAAGTGCCACGAGCTGGGCGGGCTCTACCTCGCCGCGCACATCGACCGCAGCGCGTTCTCGGTCTACTCGCAACTCGGCGGCATCCCGTCTGACGGCGCCTTCGACGCCGTGGAGCTGTCCCGCACCGCAGACAAGACGACGTGGATTCCGAAAGCGGAAGGCTACGCCGTCACGCGCAGCTCGGACGCGCACAACCTCGACGACGTGGCACGCGTCTGGACGGAGGCAGACTTGCCCGCCTTCAACGTCGCGGCGCTAAAAGCGGCATTCGCCGCCCGCGCCACGACGCTTTCGCCGCGCCTCACGACGTTCTAGGGTCTGTCCCCTAGCGGTTGAAGGCACGATGCGCGATGTCTGCGCGATGGAACGCGCCGTCGAAGGAAATCTTCGCGACTGCCGCGTACGCGGTATCGACTGCGGTGCGCAGGTCCTTGCCGAGGCCTGTCACGGAAAGTACGCGCCCGCCGGAAGTGAGGACCTGTCCGTCCTGGACCTTGGTGCCGCAGTGGAACACAATCGCGCCAGGCACCTGCGCGGCATCGTCGAGTCCCGCGATGGGCTTGCCCTTAGCGTATGAGCCAGGGTAGCCTCCGGAGGCGACGATCACTGTGGCCGCCATCTCGTCCTTTACGACAACATCGGCCTCGGAGAGGTTGCCCTCTGCACACGAAAGGAGGACCTTCGCGAAATCGCCGCCAAGGCGCGGCAGCACCGCCTCGGTCTCGGGGTCGCCAAACCGCGCGTTGAACTCCACCACGTTTATGGCGGAACCGCTAAGGGCCTTCTTGCCGCCGGGCGGCGTGATCATGAGACCGGCGTAGAGGACGCCCCTGTATATGATGCCGCGCTTCTTCAGCTCGCGCACGACCGGGAGGATGATCCGCTCCTTGATGTCGGGCATCATCGCCGACGTAACCACCGGCGCTGGCGAATAGGCTCCCATGCCGCCGGTGTTGGGTCCCTTGTCGCCGTCGAAGACGCGCTTGTGATCCTGAGACCCCGGCAACAGCACGGCGTTCTCGCCATCCACGAGCGCGAGAATCGAGCACTCCTCGCCGTCGAGGAACTCCTCGATAAGCACTTCCGCTCCTGCAGCGCCGAACTTGTTGCCGACGAGCATGTCGTCGATCGCCGCCTCAGCCTGCTCGGCAGTCTCGGCCACCACGACGCCCTTCCCGGCGGCAAGTCCGTCGGCCTTGATGACTACGGGGAGCCCGTACTCCGGCAGGGCAGCCTTGGCGGCGACCGGATCCGTGAACACCTGGGCGCGTCCTGTCGGGACGCCTGCGGCGTTCATCACTTCCTTCGCGAAACGCTTGGAACCTTCCATGCGCGCGCCGGCGGCGCACGGACCGAACGCCTTCACGCCCACCTCGGCGAGCGCGTCCACCAGTCCCTTGCAGAGAGGCGCCTCGGGGCCGACCACCACGAGGTCGGGCTTGTTTTCCGCCGCCCACGCCGCGATGCCCGCCACGTCCTCGGCGCCAAGCGCTAGGTTGGTCGCCAGCGCCGCGGTGCCGGCGTTGCCGGGGGCGCAATAGAGTTCATGCTTCGCTTCGTCCTGCGCGAGACGCCAAGTGATGGCGTGTTCGCGCCCGCCGCTACCTACTGTCAGGATTTTCATGCCGACAGTATATCATATTTCCGGCGATCCGGTCTGGACAGCTTGTGCAGCCAGGAAAGTTCGCGGCGACGCATCCGCGCATAGTCGGCCGGAGCATGGTCGTCCGCCCCTGAGAGATGATCCATGCCGTGGGCTATGTAGAGAAGCAGCTCCTTCGCCGGACTCCACCCGCGCCGCTTCGGCGCTGCGCGTAGCGCCTGGTCCGTGTTGACGAACAGCTCGCCGAACAGTCCTGGCTCCTCGGGCGGGATCGCGTCGTATGCCTGCGTGATCACGTCCGTCGCGCCCGCGATCCCCATGATGGCACGATGCATCGCGTCCGACTCCGCGTCCCGCACGAGATACACCACCACCTCGTGCCAGACATCCGGTCGCAGCAAGCTGCGCCCCTCCCGATTGGTCTTGCGGCTGCGCGATTGCTCGGCAAAAAACCGCGCAGCGGACTTCAACTCCGCTGGCGCAATCCCAAACTGTCTTGGCAGCCGGCCTGTCACAGCTATATGCACGACAAGATCTCCCGCGCCGCGTTGCCGATAGCATCGCCGTCGGACTTCAGATGTGCGACTGCCTCATCGATCGCAGCAACCGCCTTGTCACGGGCGCGCGCATCGGTCAACCATTCCGAGATCTGAGCCGCAACCGCCTCGGGCGTGAACGCCTCCTGCAGCAACTCCGGCATGGGCGGAGGAATGCCCACCCTCTCGGCGATCACGTTCACAAGCCCCACGTGCCGAACGCCCGTGATCATGCGGCGCAGGAACCAGGCGACGATCGGTGCCACGGCATACACCACCACAGTAGGGCAGCGCGCCAGAGCGGACTCCAGCGTAGCGGTGCCGCTTGCCACCACCGCACAGTCAGCCTGTCGCAGCACCTCGCGAGCCTTGCCGCGAAGAATCTCAAGGTGGCATGCGGACGAGGGAGTGATGACACGTACCAAGCGTTCGATCTCGGCGTATGCCTTTTCGCTAGCCGCAGGAATCAGAACATCAAATGCCCCTGGCATCTTTGCCACAAGCAGGCGGAGCGCTGCCAACATGCGAGGCAAAATGCGCTGTATCTCTCCGATGCGTGACCCGGGAAGAAGCGCGAGACGCGACCGCGTAGGAGCGCCCCCATCACGTTGCGTCGCACTTGCGGCATTGCGCTCCTCCTCCGCGAACAGGTCCACCATCGGATGTCCGATGAAGCGGGCTGAAAAGCCTTTCCCTTCGTATGCCGCAAAGATGGAAGTCTCGAACGGCAGGAAGCACAGCAGTTTCGTCAGGGCGGCTGCGACCTTCGGGATGCGCCGCTGACGCCAGGCCCACACTTGCGGACAGACAATGTGTACGGCCGGTATGCCAAGGCTCTTCGCGTAGGAATCAAGCTTGAGGTTGAGGTCTGGATAGTCCACGCTCACCACAATATCCGGCTTCCACTCGCGGATCAGGCGCTTCATCGTCCGTGCCACGCCAAGAAAGAAGAACAACCGCATGAGTACCGGTATGAGACCCATTACCGCCAGGTCGGCAGTCTTGAATCCCTCGGACTGGAAACCGCGAAACTCCAACACGGCATCCGGCCTGGCGGCTTGAAGCGCGTCTTTTAGCCGTTCGGCGTATATCAGGCCGGACTCCTCGCCGGCAAGAAGGATGATCTTGATGATGTTCATGGAGGCGACGGACGCAGGGGGGCGGGAGGAAGATCGGTTGCAATGCCGACAATGGCGATGCCGTAGCGATTTGCAAAGGCAAGCACGTCCGTGCGGTCAAGCAGCAACAGGCGTCCAGCCTGAAACGCAAGCGCCGTGACGCCGGCACTACGCATCACCTTCAGCGTCTTGAGGCCGACGACGGGAATATCAAAGCGCATGTCGTGACCTTCGCGCGCCCCCTTCACGAGAACGGCACCCTTTCCGCTGAGTCGACCTCCGCGCTTGATGGCGGCGTTCGTGCCCTCGAACGCCTCAACGGCCAGGACCATGCCATCCTTCACCAGGACCGTCTGCCCTACGTCATGCCGTCCCATGTCTCGGACGACAACTGCGCCGTGCGATATGTCTCTCAGCTCGCCGTCAGTCGGCGCACGATCCGTCAGAACCCCCTCGCCAGGCATATGCCCGTCCATGAACGACGATGCGGGAAAGATCGTCACTCCTGCCTTCTCGAACTCCAATGCGAGCTTGCCGTAGATGGTGTGCGCCGTCTTCACCGGCATAGCGGCCAGCCACTTCTTCGTATCTTCGTCGAAGCGGGTGCGAAAGAGCGAGAGCGGATTGATCTGTCCGGCGAAGATGGCTCCGTCGTATCCGAGCGACGCCACCTCCCTGATAGCGGTGGCGATGCGGCCGAGGTACCCGACATGCACGTTGTCGGCCGCCTTGATCGTCGCGCGGTCCGTCGAGCCGCTCACGGCCATCACGTCAACCTGCGCGACGCCCGCCGCACGGGCACCTTCGACCACGAGGCGCGGATACGCGCCCGAGCCACTGATGACGATCATCTTTGATGGCCAGAAACTCATGTCAGCGCTTGCGACAGCAGAGCCAGCAGACGAGGCAGGAAAGCGCGAAGAAGCACAGCGAGATGCACCTGTGGCTCCACAGGAGCATCTCCTGCCCGTGCCCGCCGTATACGGTCATCATCGGCATGACGGCCGTGAACACCACCCCGGCCGCGAAAGCGGTCCAGAGCAGCCACGCAAGGCCGGGCAGGGCCTTAAGCGTCCGCTCCTTGAGGCGGAAGAAAAGCATCAGCAGCACGCACGCGGCAAACCCGCCGCCAGCGCACATGTGGAAGACGAGCCAGATGCCGGACATACCGCCGACCATCCAGCCAATCACGCCAGACGCCGCCAGATAAAGCAGGCACACCACAAAGCCCATGTCCACGATCCACTTCGCGACGCCCCAGATGAAGTCGTCGGTGCTGTCGGATATCAGGCCGGCCACCTTGTTGATCGCTACGGCCGCGGCCGCCATCACGAACAGGCAGATGAATCCGAACACCGTCCACATGAAGATCTTCATCATCGGACGCATAGCGAACGTCGTGCCGAGCAGCGCGTGGTAGCCCGCGCCGACGCACATCAGGTCGGCCTGCGAGACAGGCTCCACGTCCGCATCGGCCAACGGACCGGTCGGTACGATCTTCGCCTGGAAGAAGTCGGAGTCACCCGTGTGGCAGTCGGCGCACTTGACGGGATTGGCACCACGCGCCATACGCGCGGGACGCACGTCGTGCCCGACCGGCCAGGCGACCGGTTCGACTGTCACGAACGCGGAGGCGACGAGGTTCGAGCCTTCGGCCATCCACAGCTTGCCGTGACCTATGAATGCGAATTCGGCGGCCGGCGTTGCGGTCTTCAGTTCGGCGAGAGCCGACACCACCAGCGCCCTGTTCAAGCCGTTGGTCACGCCTGCCAGCGCCTTCAGTTCCTTGACGGCATCGAGGCGGAGGGGCGACAGCGTACCGTTGGTGGAAACAGACGCGAAATAGCTTGGCCACATCACGCGATGCGGGGCGATCTTTCCATCCTGGCCCTTCATGAAGACCGGCTCGAGGATGTAGGGGCAGTCCGTTGCCCACTGGACGCGCCCGTAGATGCCGATGCGGTTGGCGCGCGCCGTGCGTACCTGCGCGCGCGCGCCATCTTTCGTCACGCCGGAGTGGCAGACCGTGCAGGCGAGCTTCTCGAAGTGGACGAGCGGGATGCCCGCGTGAAGCGGATGCGGCCCTGCGCCTTTCGGATCGATATGGCACTCGCGGCAGCTCGTTGTCTTGATGCGGTGGTCCATGCCGTTCTTGTGGCAGTCGATGCACTTCATGCCGCGCTTGAGATGGACGTCGCCCATGATGACGTGCGACGGCATCCCGTTCTCTGAGACGGCGTGGCATGCGAGGCAGCGCGCGTCCTGCGGCTTGCCGACGGCGAACACGCACCGCTGCTTCTGGTCGAACTGCGTGAGGTCATACGCCACCTTCTGCGGCACCTTGAAGAGATGGTCGTCGGGGTTCTCGGCGGCGGCCCATGCGCTGTCCATCCGCTCGTTCATGCCGTCAACAGCGCCGAGCCCGGACGCCGCAATGGCGGCGCCGGTGAAGTTTTCGCGCAGCACCTGCCGCGCCCACTCGCTGGAATCGTAGGCGTCGCCCTGCTGGTGGCAGGCGAGGCAGTTGGCCTCAAGCGGCCCGGTAACGAACCAGCGCTGGCGCGGACCGGCCACCTCCTCCATCGCGCGCTTGTCGCAGCCGATGCCGCCGCCCGGGAAGGAGCGTCCGAACATCTTCGTCCACTCGAAGGCCGAAAGGCCGATCTCGCGCGGAGCGAAAGCGCCAGGCTGTCCATGTAGCGAGAGCGGTACGGCGAGGCCGAGCGTCTCATCGGCCCAGAACCATGGCTCCACCTGCACGGACGACGGCGCGTCGTTGGTGTCGAGGCCGGTGCGGAAGTGCGAGCCTCCGCGCGCGGACTGCACGTCGTGGCACTGCCCGCAGGTCTTGTCCTGCGATATCGGAGACGGGAGCGAGGCGCCGGGGGAAACCTTGTCGCCGTCGAAGTCGAGCGGCGCGAGCCTATGCACGGGGACGGTGCGTCCGCCGTTCCAGTGGGAATGCCCGAACACAGTTCGGACATCATTGCTAGGAGCCGCCGCCTGGACATCATTGCCAGAAGCAACAGCTTGGACAGCATTGCTGGACGCCTCAGATTGGACATCGGCACCGAGACAAGCCAGAATGGAGAGGCTAGCCGCTGCCAGCGAGAGCAGTCTCATTTGTCCTCCTCGTCCTTTGTCGCCAGCGAGAAGTTCCACACGTCTGCCGTACGGCAGGCATCGATCACGCTGACGAGCGATTCGTATTTCGTCGTCTTGTCGGCGCGTATCACGACCGGCTGGCCTGGATAGAGCTTGGCTATGCGCGCAAGACGCTCCGTCACCTCCGCAAGCGACAGCTTCTGCCCGTTCACCGTCACGTTGCCGTCGGCGGCGACGTTGAGGATTATCTCGCCAGGCATGCGCCCAGGCACCGTGGACGACTTTGCAGTGGGCAGGGCGATGGAAATCTCCGTCTCCCACTGGGAGAACACGCTCGACGTCACGAAGAAGCAGAGCAGCAGGAAGATGACGTCCATCAGCGACGCCATCTGCACCGATGCAGCCCTGCTGCGGGAATTGCGGCGAAAGTTCATGCGAAGACCTTCTCCAGATCGACCGCCAGCGACTCAAGCCCCGCGATGCGGCGCGACGTGCGGCGGCGCAGGAACGCGTGGCACGCCAGGCACGGGATGGAAACCACCAGACCGAACACCGTGGTGACGATGGCCTGGGAGACGCCCTGCGCCAGCACGACAGGCCGCGCGTTCGCCGCCAGGTCGCTCGCGATGCCGCCAAACGCCTGGAACATGCCTAGCACGGTACCGAGCAGACCGACGAGCGGCGCGATGGCCGCAAGGTCGGCCAGCCAGTCAACGGAAGCCTGCAACCGCTCGGCGACGTGCGCACCTGCGGTCTCGACAGCCTGCGCGACGGGCGGCTTGGCGCCGGGCGCCGTGCCGCGCACCGCGTCGAGCGCCGCAAGCACCAACGTGGAGAAGGCGCACGGGCGGCGGTCGCACAGGCGCCGGGTCTCGCCGTAGTCCTTCGCCTGCAGGCGGCTGAACACGTCGCTCACCAGCGAGCGAGGCGCCAACGCGCCGCGCCTCTGAGCGATCAGCAGGACGAGTATCTTGGCCAACGCCAGCACGGAAAGCCCGGCAAGCACCCACATCAAGGGGCCGCCATACACCCACGCCTGCTTCAAAGTAATCGCTTCCATTTGCACTGTCTCCTAGATTGCCTAAAGGTTCCTGATATGCCGATTGGGCATAGATTTTACCCAAAATTCGCCGCTACGGCAAGAGCATTCGCTATTCGCTATTTCACCCAGGCGTGGGCAGGATCCTTCGAGGAGATCAGGCCACGGCCCTGCGAGCCAGCCATCGTCCAGAGATAGTACATCTGGTACCCGGGAGCGCCCACGAGCGGGTGGTAGCCTTCGGCTATCGCCACCGTGTCGTAGCTCTGGACCCGGTATGCCTCGTTGAGCGATCCGTCGGGCTTGTAGACGCTCTGGAATCCGAAGCCCTGCGGCGGATCGAAGAGGTAGAAGTACGTCTCCTCCATGTCCAGCTCGGCGGGCGGGTTGTTCACGTCGTGGCGGTGAGAGGGATAGCCGCTCCAGTTGCCGCTGGGGATCATGCCCTCGCCGATGTAGAAGTGCTCGCTGTCGAAGGTCTCGTCGAGGATGATCTCGCTCGTGCGCGTCCAGTTGTCCTTGCCGAGCGCGATGTGGCGCGTGTCATCGGGCCGGATGAGCGTGGGCTTGGCTGTGTCGCGCGTGGCGGGCGAGCCGTTGTAGGCGAGCTCCACGTCGGAAAGCGCGAGAATTTCGTACTTCGTGTGGCGCGGCAGGTAGAGGCAGTGCGGCTTGCCCGTGAACGGGCTGGCGCGGCCGTCCGTCACCTCGAAGGCCCAACCGTCGCCCTTCGCCGCGAAGTTGCCGCCTATGAGGACGAGCGCGAGCTCGGTCTCGCCCGTGTCGCCAGAGTACGTCGTATCCTTGGCGAGCTTGATGAGGCCGAACTTCGTCAGCTTCATGCCGTACTCGCCCACATCGAACACCTTGTTGTAGCCCTGCTGGGGCTTAAGCGCGATTCTGAGGTTCATTTCCAGTATTCCTTGTTTTCGTAAGTCCCGCTATTAAACCATAACGCGCAGGCGGATACAAGCCGAAACCGCAGACAATGCGAAGGTGCGGGAGCCGAAGCTCCCGCACCCGCCTGGGCGCGACGATGCGCGCCCTCGCCTGGATTCGCGAGATTACATCATCCCGCCGTCCATGCCGGGCTGGCCGCCGTGGCCGCCGCAGTTGCAGTCCTTCTTCTCGGGAAGGTCCGTCACCATGCAGTCGGTCGTGAGCAGCAGGCCCGCGATGGAGGCCGCGTTCTGGAGCGCGGTGCGCACCACCTTGGCCGGGTCCACGACGCCGCACTTCAGCAGGTCGCCGTACTCGCCCGTGCGGACGTTATAGCCGTTCGAGCCCGCCGCCTTCTTGACGTTGGCGACGACAAGGGCGGCTTCCTGGCCCGCGTTCGAGACGAGCTTGCGTAGAGGCGCCTCGATCGCGCGCTCGATGATGCTCGCGCCGACCTTCTCGTCGCCTTCGAGCTTGAGCGTCTCGATCGCCTTCTGGCAGCGCAGGTAGGCGACGCCGCCGCCGGCCACGATGCCCTCTTCGACGGCCGCGCGCGTCGCGTGCAGCGCGTCGTCCACGCGGTCCTTCTTCTCCTTCATCGCCGCCTCGGTGGCCGCGCCGACCTTGATGATCGCCACGCCGCCGGCGAGCTTCGCCAGACGCTCCTGGAGCTTCTCGCGGTCGTAGTCGGAGGTGGTCTCCTCGATCTGCTTCTTGATGAGCGCCACGCGGGCGGAGATGTCCGCGCTCTTGCCCTGGCCCTGGACGATCGTGGTGTTGTCCTTGTCGACCGTCACCTTCTTGGCCTTGCCGAGCATCTCGAGCGTGACGTTCTCGAGCTTGATGCCGAGATCCTCGCTGATGAGCTTGCCGCCCGTGAGGATCGCGATGTCCTCGAGGATCGCCTTCCGGCGGTCGCCGAAGCCAGGGGCCTTGACGGCGCACACGGAGAACGTGCCGCGCAGCTTGTTGACGACGAGCGTCGCGAGCGCCTCGCCCTCGACGTCCTCCGCGATGATCATCAGCGGCTTGCCCGTCTTGGCGACGCTCTGGAGCAGCGGCAGCATGTCCTGGAGGTTCGAGATCTTCTTCTCGAAGAGCAGGATGTAGGGGTTCTCGAGCACGCACTCCATGTCTTCGGGATCCGTGACGAAATACGGCGAGAGGTAGCCCTTGTCGAACTGCATGCCCTCGACCACGTCCAGCGTCGTCTCGAGCGTCTTGGCCTCCTCGACAGTGATCGTGCCGTCCTTGCCGACCTTGTCCATCGCGTCGGAGATGATGTTGCCGATCTCCTCGTCGCCGTTGGCGGAGAGGGTGGCCACCTGCGCGATCTCCTCTGCGCTCTTCACCTTCTTGGAGAGTTTCGCGATGGCGTCCGTAACCGCGCCCGTCGCGGCCTCGATGCCGCGCTTCAGGGCCATCGGGTTGGCGCCGGCCGTGATGTTCTTCAGGCCCTCGCGGTAGATCGCCTCGGCGAGCAGCGTCGCCGTCGTCGTGCCGTCGCCGGCCACGTCGTTCGTCTTCGAGGCCACCTCGCGCACCATCTGCGCGCCCATGTTCTCGAAGGGATCCGCCAGCTCGATCTCCTTGGCGACGGTCACGCCGTCCTTGGTGATCTGCGGGGACCCGAACTTCTTGTCGAGGATGACGTTGCGGCCGGACGGGCCGAGCGTGCTCGTGACCGCCGCGCTGAGCTTCTCAACGCCGGCGAGAATCTTCTGACGCGCCTCCGCGTCGAACTTGATCTGTTTTGCCATGGTATTCTCCTTGAATTTGCAATAGTGCCTAGTGCTTAGTGCCTAGTGCTTGGTGCTTCGTGCTTGGTGCGTTGCTGTCGCGCTCATGGCAGGCCCGCAAGGCCCGCACTAAGCACTAAGCACCAAGCACCAAGCACTCCGCACTTACTTCTCAATCACGCCCAGCAGGTCCTCTTCGCGGACGAGCTGCAGCTTCTTGCCTTCAATCTTCACTTCCGTGCCGCCGTACTTCGGCAGCAGGACCGTGTCGCCCTCCTTGACGTCGAACGGCAGTTCCTTGTGGTCCTTGTCGTACTTCTTGCCGATGGCCTTTACCGTGCCCGTGATCGGCTTCTCCTTCGCGGCGTCGGGGATGATGATCCCGCCAACCGTCTGTTCCTTTTCCTCGATCGGCTCAACGAGAACGCGATCGCCTAGGGGTCTTACTTTCATTTTAACTTCCTTTCGGTTAGTTGTAGTTGGAAATCTAGTGCCTAGTGCTTGGTGCTTAGTGCTTGGTGCGTTGCTGTCGCGCTCATGGCAGGCCCGCAAGTCCCGCACTAAGCACTAGGCACTAGGCACTCCGCACTTACTTCATCGTGTAGTCCGCGTCGACCACGTCGTCGCCGCCCTTCTTGGCGTTGCTATCGGGGCGTGGGGCTTCAGCCCCATTTCCCGGAGGCGGAGTGCCCGCGCCCGGCTGCGCGCCGGACGGCTGCGCATGGGCGTACATCTCCTGCGCTACTGGCTCCATCGCCTTCATGAGCGCCTCCTCCTTCGCCTTGATGGCGGCGGTGTCGGTGCCCTTGAGGGCCTCCTTGAGCTCGTTCAGCGCAGCCTCCACGGGAGCCTTCTTGTCGGCGGCGATCTTGTCGCCAGCGTCCTTGAGGGTCTTCTCCACCTGGAAGGCAAGGCTGTCGGCCTTGTTGCGGATCTCCGCGTCCTCGTGGCGCTTGGCGTCCTCGGCCGCGTGCATCTCGGCGTCCTTGCGCATCTTCTCGATCTCCTCCTTCGAGAGGCCGCCCGCCGCCGTGATGGTGATCTTCTGCTCCTTACCGGTACCGAGATCCTTCGCGGAGACGTTGAGGATGCCGTTAGCGTCCAGGTCAAACGTCACCTCGATCTGAGGGACGCCGCGCGGGGCCGGCGGAATGCCGTCGAGGTTGAAGTTGCCGAGGCTCTTGTTGTCGTGCGCCATCTTGCGGTCGCCCTGGAAGACGCTGATCGTCACCGCCGGCTGGTTGTCCGCGGCCGTGGAGAACACCTGGCTCTTCTTCGTGGGGATCGTGGTGTTGCGCTCGATGAGCGGGGTCAGCACGCCGCCGAGCGTCTCGATGCCGAGCGTGAGCGGCGTCACGTCGAGGAGCAGCACGTCCTTCACGTCGCCCTTCAGGATGCCGCCCTGGATGGCCGCGCCCATGGCGACCACCTCGTCCGGGTTCACGCCCTTGTGCGGCTCCTTGTCGAACAGCGACTTCGCCTTCTCCTGGATGAGCGGCATGCGCGTCTGCCCGCCGACGAGCACCACCTCGTCCACGGAAGTGAGCTCAGCGTCGCTCATGCACTTGCGGCACGGCTCGCTCGTGCGGTTCACGAGGTCCATCGTGAGCGACTCGAGCTTCGCCTTGTTGAGGGTCGTTGTGAGATGCTTCGGGCCGGTCGCGTCCGCAGTGATGAACGGCAGGGAGATGTCGAACGTCGTCGCGCTCGAGAGCGCGCACTTCGCCTGTTCGGCAGCTTCCTTCAGACGCTGCAGCGCCATCATGTCGGCGCCGAGGTCGATGCCGTTCTGGGCCTTGAAGTCCTCGATCAGCCACTTCATGATCGCCTGGTCGAGGTCGTCGCCGCCGAGGTGCGTGTCGCCGTTCGTCGCCTTCACCTCGAACACGCCGTCGCCGATGTCGAGGATCGAGATGTCGAACGTGCCGCCGCCGAAGTCGTACACGGCGATCTTCTCGTTCTTCTTCTTGTCGAGGCCATACGCGAGCGACGCCGCCGTCGGCTCGTTCACGATGCGCTTCACGTCAAGGCCGGCGATGCGGCCGGCGTCCTTGGTCGCCTGGCGCTGCGCGTCGTTGAAGTACGCCGGCACGGTGATGACCGCCTCGGTGATCTTCTCGCCAAGGAACGCCTCCGCGTCCGTCTTCAGCTTCTGCAGGATCATCGCGCTGATCTCCTGCGGACTGTACGTCTTGTCGCCCACCTTCACCGCCGCGTCGCCGTTCGCGGCCGGAACGACCTCGTACGGCACCATCTTGCGCTCCGCCTCCATCTCGTCGTAGCGGCGGCCCATGAAACGCTTGATCGAATAGATCGTGCTCTTCGGGTTCGTGACGGCCTGACGCTTCGCCGCCTGGCCAACGAGCCGCTCCCCCGTCTTCGTGAACGCCACGATCGACGGCGTGGTGCGGGCGCCTTCCGCGTTCGGTATCACGACCGCCTCGCCACCCTCCATAACAGCCATGCAGCTGTTCGTGGTGCCCAAGTCAATTCCTAGTACTTTTGCCATTTTCTTCTTCTCGCTTTCCGTCCAGCGCCTTCTGCGCGCCAGACGAGAAAAAGAAAGCAAAGGACATGCCATACGGCAGAAACGCCTAGACGTTCTCCGCTAATCGATATATATCCCCCAGAAATTTTGAAAATCTCAAGTTTTTGTCCATGGCACACCTGAGTCACGTCCTTATCCATTTGTGCCAGCATGGCACACTTGTGTGCCGCAGCGAGCGGAATTATTGTGGGGCGCAGACGAAAGCGCGCTTGCGGTCGAGCGCGTTTTCGGGTAAAATGATGGACGTGACTTCACGCCAAAAAAGGTGAACACCTAAACACAACAAAAGGAAAGACAAGATGAAGTTCGAAACGAACAGGAGAAACTTCCTCATCGGCGCGGCCAGCGTGTCGGCCATTGGGACGTTCAGCGGCTGCGCAAGCCTGTGCAACGGATGCGGCAAGATCCGCCTAGCGGCGGTCGGCGTCATGGGCAAGGGCTTCTCGGATTGGCTGCCGATGATCAAGAGCGGCCTCGCGGAGCTCGTCGCCATGTGCGACGCCGACGCGACCATGCTGAAGGCCGCGCAGGACACGTTCAACAAGCAACGCAAGAAGGGCAAGATCGCCTTCGACCTCGACCTCTCCAAGATTCCGTTCTACACGGACTACCGCAAGATGCTGGACGACCAGAGCAAGCTCCAGATCCAGGCGATGACCGTCTCCACGCCCGACCACATGCACGCCGCCATCGCCGTGCGCGCGATGAAGATGGGCATCCACGTGTATGTGCAGAAGCCGCTCGTCCGCACCCTCTGGGAGGCGAAGTACTTCGGCGACACGGCGAAGGAGTGCGGCGTCATCACGCAGCTCGGCAACCAGGGTTCGGGCGGCGACGGCTTCCGCCGCAACGTCGAGATCCTGCAGAGCGGCATCCTCGGCGACGTGAAGGAGGTTCACGTGTGGACCAACCGTCCGATCTGGCCGCAGGGCTTCACCGCCATGAAGGCCGCCACCACGCGCGACATCGTCCCCGTGCCGGCCGGCCTCGACTGGAACGCCTGGCTCGGCGTAGCCGCCGGCCGTCCCTACCGCAAGCCCTACGACGCGGGCACGCCCGAGGCGAAGTTCGCCACCGGCATCTTCCACCGCTTCAACTGGCGAGGCTACTTCGACTTCGGCGCAGGCGCGTTCGGCGACATGGCGTGCCACACCATGAACCTGCCCTTCCGCGGCCTCGAGCTCGGCATCGTGAAGGACGCCGAGTGCACGCAGATCGAGGAGTCCAACTCGGTCGCGTTCCCCACCAAGTCCACGGTCAAGCTCACCTACGCCGCCCGCGAGAGCAAGGTGCGCCCCGGCGTGAAGCTGCCTGAGGTGACGCTCTACTGGTACGACGGCGACCAGCAGAAGGACGGCGACAAGAAGCTCGCCGACCTGATGCCGGCGGTCGTGGCCATGGACCAGTACAAGGGCAAGGTGCCGCGCACGGGCTGCCTTGTCGTCGGCTCCAAGGGCATCCTCTGCTCATGCGCCGACTACGGCCAGGACGCGTTCATCGCGCTCAACGGCGAGAAGGTCGCCAAGAACACGAAGGACCACGAGGCGTGCAAGGCGATTCCGGTGACGCTTCCGCGCTGCCAGGGCGCTGCCGCCGGCGGCATGGACAAGTCCTCCGGCGCGGCCTCGCTCTCCGCCGACGGGCACTACATCGAGTTCCTCACGGCCATCAACGGCACGAGCCCCGTCTACTGCGCTACGCACTCGCGCTGCTACGCGGACGTGGAGTACTCCATCCCGCTCATGGAAGGTATCCTCGTGGGCACCGTCGCCCAGCAGGTGCCCGGCAAGCTGAAGTGGTGCACGAAGAAGCAGCGCTTCGACTGCGACGCCGCCAACACGCTCGTCAAGCCGGTCATCCGCGAAGGCTTCAAGTTCTAAGGAAACGCACATGAACCGACGCGATTTCTTCAAGTCCGCCGCGGCGTTCGCCGCCGTGGCCGCGATCTCCGGAAAGCGGGCGTTCGGCATGGAGTACCCTGGCTTCGGCCAGGGCGCTCCCAAGCCGATGAACAACCCCATCTGGCTCATGACCTCCGCCTTCCCCGGCGAGTCGTTCGAGCAGGTTCTCCAGCGGGCGCTCTCCGTCGGCGCGCAGGGTCTTGAGCTCTGCGTGTTCCGGCGCGACTCCGACCGCAAGGACCACACCGCCACGCACCTCGACTACGAGACCTTCGACCTCGAGGCCGCGAAGAAGGTGGTCGCCCGCTGCAACGAGACCGGCCTGCGCGTCTCCGTGGGCGCGTACGACAACCTCATCGGCGGCGATCCCGCCCAGCAGGTCAACAACCAGAACCACATCCTCAAGCTCATCCGCATCGCGGCCCTCCTGGGCGGCGACGCGAACGACGTGGTGTGCGGCTCCTTCGTGGGCTACGACCACGAGCTCGGCCGCCAGGACCGCGGGTTCGAGAAGAACATCGAGAAGTTCCGCAAGGTCTTCACGCCCATCGCCAAGTACGCCGAGGACCTCGGCGTGACGCTGTGCTTCGAGAACTGCCCGATGGAGGGCTGGCAGCCCGCCTCCGCGCCCGACGCCTATAACAACCTGCCCGGCTGTCTCGCGGCCCGCAAGCTGATGTACGCCGTCGTGCCATCGAAGGCGCTCGCCGAGACGTACGACCCCTCGCACGACATCTGGCAGCACATAGACCCGACGGACGTCATCAACGCGATGGACTTCAAGAGGCTCCGGCGCATCCACATCAAGGGCACGCGCAATTTCCCGAAGTCGTCCGACGCCGTCCACTGGGGCCGCCTCTATCCCGAGCAGGTGGTCGATCCAGAGCTCGCCAAGAGGGCCGGAGTGCCGATCGCCGCGAACGAGTGGGCGCGTATGAACTACGAGCCGCGCCTGCCGGGCTTCGGCGGCAGCGACTCGCTGGACTGGACGAAGTTCCTCCAGAACCTCATGGCCAAGGGATTCAAGTATCCGTTCGTCATCGAGAACGAGGCGTGCAACTCGTCGCACACCGGCAACAAGGCCGCGACGATGCAGGGCTTCAGGGCGACGATCCTCAACACCGCCCCTGTCGTGTGGCCGCTCGGCCCCGACGGCTTCGCCTTCGACACGACGGCGCTCAAGCCGATGCGCATGACCCGCACGGCCGACCTGCCCGTCCTCACGATGGACAAGCTGGGCTGAGCGCAACCCAACGCCTTGACTGGGAAAGCCGCCATCTTGGCGGCGCAAAGAGATACGGCAAACGCCGTATCTCTTTTATTTCCCGTAGCTGTTGGCGCGAACGAAACGTCCTGGCCAACAGGGAGGGACGCGCTCCTGCGCGTCCGCATGGAGAACCGCCATCTTGGCGGCTCCCCCTACCTGACAATGAGCATCATCCCTGGCTCAGGCACGCCGAAGTAGCGGACCGCGTCCAACCGCGCGTTACGGCTGACCTCGGCCTGCGTCAGCTGGCGGTTGTAGAAGCGGACGGCGTGGACGCGATACCCCGTGGCCGTGGCATCACCGCCGGTCTTTGACTCGCGTGCGCCGATGGCCATCACGCCACTCGAATCACCCCAATAGTTGCTGTAGGAAGTTCCTTCCGGCTCCGCCGCGTTGACATAGACTTTCACTGCCGATGTCGCCGACTCACTTAACAAGGTGATGGTCATCTGTTCAGGACGTTCCGCCGTCTGCCAGCCATAGTGACTGTAGTCGAAGAAGTAGAGGCGGTTGCTTCCACTGCCTTGATCCTTGATGGTAATATGCTGACTGTGACTGACGAAAGCCGGTTCTGCCCATGCGTTCGCAGGAAGACTGGAGATAACCGCCTCGACCGTACGGACGTCCGTGCGGCGCGCGGCGTTGAACGCCAGCCGCCCCTGACGGACCTTGTACAGCGCGTTCGTCTCGAAAACGCCCGCCGCAGCGTTGAGGCTGAAGTCGCCGCTGACGCCCGTCAGGTCCTTCCATGCGGTCACGTTCGGATCGTAGTGCCCGAATCCCGCGTTCTCAAGGGAATCCCAGAAACCGATCAAGCCGTCCTGGACGTACTTCGCTGTCCACGTAAATACCGCCTGAAGCGCCGCGCCATGCGTCGCGCTCACGGTCACCGTGCGGTCGTTCACCGTACCGGAGACGATGGCGTCGGTGTCGCCCGTCCAGCCCAGAAACGTCCAACCACGCTCGGGCGTCGCCGTGAAGGTGGCGGCCTGCGCCGTGCCGAAGGCAACCCACGCGGTCTCCACGCCGTTCGTCGTCGGCTCACCATTGTTCAGCTTGATCGTGCCGCCCAGTCCGTCCATCCACGCGCGGAGCTGGCACTGTACGTTGCCGTCCACGAGACGGTAGGCGAACCCTTCTTTGCGCAACCCACGGAAGCGAAGCCTGTCCACCGCGCTGTTGTAGGCGATTTCCCCCGCCGTGAGCGCACGATTGTAGAAACGCAGCGCATGCATGGTATAGCCGTAGGTCTTGGCATCGTTCTTGTCCAAGTTGTTCATGCGTCCGCCAATCCACGTGTACTCATTGGCTTGACCGTTCCAATACATGTCCGTTCCATAGATGGAGCCGTTCTGTGGCGGCAATCCGTCGAGATAGAAGTCCTGCCCCTGCGGCGTCGTGCCGTCCAAGGCGTAGACGACCGCCACCGTCAGCTCGTCTGGCTGCCCGTCCATTCGCCACTTGAGGATGTCGTTGTCGAAAAAGAACTGCCGCTTGTTCTCGGACTCGTTGCGTAACGTCACCGTCTGGTTCTTACCAAGGAATGCCGCAGTGACCCAGCCAGCCCCAGGCACGCCGGACAGTGCGCTCTCAATCGTCAGCACATTCGTATGCTTCACGAGGTTCGTTGCACAGACGCCTTCTGCTTTTTTATTCAGACCAGTCGCCTTGAAGGCCGCCGTTTGCGTTAGCAGGACGAAGTCCCCGCCCTGCCCAGACAGGTCAACCCAGCGGTTGGTGACCGTATTGTGAATGCCCTCGCCAGCGTTCTCTATTCCGTCCCAGCGACCGACAAGTCCGTCCATCACGTACGGAATCTCCGTGTTGTCCAGATCACGCTCGAACGCAGCGCGGTAGCTGCGTCCGCAGGTGGGAGTGATGACGAGCACAGGCGTCGCGGACGAACCCTCGTTCGAGCACGAAAAGTCTCCGGTCCAGCTTACGAACTTCCAGCCCGGCAGAGGAGTCGCGCGCAGGGCGACCGGATAGACATTGTTACATGCCATCTCCATCTTCGCCGTCGCGTTCGGTGACGCGTTGACATCGTCAAACGAGACCATGCCGCCGACGCCCGACTCGGCGGTCACGGCGAAATTGTTCTCATTGGCGGGCAACGTCGCCGGCGAGGCGCCGAAGAAACGGATCTGATCTATCGTAGCGTGACGCACGATCTCGTTTTTCGTGAGGATGCGGTCGTATAGTCGGACCGCATGGATCGTGTAGCCCTTCGTCGTCGCGTCACCGCTACCTCCATGACCGAGGCGTCCGCCAATGTGCATTGCGGTTGAATTCTTCGGTGCTCCCCAGTTGTTGGTTTTCTTGATGCCGGTGGGCGTCGCGCCATTCTGGTAGAAGGTGTCAGCCGTCGTATTGCTGCTGTAGGTGGCGGCAATCGTCTCTTGCGTCGGCTTCAGGAGCGTCAGCCTGCCAAACTTGTCCACATCGAAGAAGTACTCCCGATATTGGCTATACTCGGCTTTGGTGGAAGTATTGTTGAACGTCACCGTCTGGTTCTGGGTGATGAAGAACGCATTGACCCAGCCCGACACTGGTGCGCCGGAAACGACGACCTCGATCGTGCGCACGTCGCTCCGCGCGGTCGGGGTCACGTTCGTCGCCATGAAGCCCGTCGCGTTCTTCTTGAGGCCGTCAGACGTAAACGATGCGACGCTGGGAACCACCGCGAAGGCACCCGTCTGTCCAGTCAGGTCGACCCAGTAGTTTGTGGTGGCGTCATGCAGTCCCGCACCAGCGTTCTCGATGCCGTCCCAGTGCCCGACAAGCCCGTCCTGCGCATAGCTCGCCGCCGACAGCGTGTCGGCCGCAAGGGAGAATGACAATGCGCAGACGACACCGGCGACAAACATGTGCATTTCTCTCATGACTCTATCCTTTCGCGTTGTGTTCCTCTTGTCCTACGGCGCACAGTCTAGCAAATCAGCGGCCCACCCGCAAGGCCATGAGGAGTGGAAACAACTAGAACAACTGGTAAAAACAACTTCTTCTTTTTACGGCGGGCAACTGCCCGCCGATCTTGAAACCGGGCGCAGTTGCGCCCGGACACTTTAAGTTGTTTCAAATAAGTTGTTTCCCATCATCAGAAGGTATTGTGGTGAATGACGCCCAGTTTGCTGGCCGCCAGCGCATACTACTTGTTACCGTAGCTGTTGGCGCGAACGTTCCACAGGCAGACAAAGAGCAGGCAGCCGACGGCCGCCACACCGACGATCGCCAGCACAGGCATACGCCAGCCGCCGGACGATTGCGCGAGCGAACCGCACACCTTCCCGCTCACCGCCACGCCGACGTACGAGAACAGCGAGATGAACCCGATCGACGTGCCCGCGTAGAGCTTCGTGGAGGTGTTCGTGGCCGTCACGCCCGTGAGCGCCTGCGGACCGGCGAGGATACCGGTGGCACCGCCTGCCGGCAGGAACCAGAACATCGCCATAAGACCCGCCGTGAGCGCCATCAGGAACACGCACAGGCGCGGGGCGCCCCCGCCCTGCCTCTCCGTTCCCGGCAAATCCGGCAGTCCCTCCTCCTTCGGCGTGCCGGGCAACCAACGCCCCTGGACACCCGGCTGTCCAGGGGCGTTTGGCATGGTGGACCGGTCATTAGTCCACGCGCTCGAAATCGATGCGCCAGCGGAAGAACATCTTCGGCGGATAGACGAAATCTGGATCGGCAAGGGACTCGGCGGGTTTCCAGGTGCCGTCATCCCTGTCGATCGCCATCGGAACGAGCTTCGCGTCAGACCAGTCGTTGAGGTCTTCCGTCGCAAGCACCGTCACCGTCGCGCCCGCCATCGGAACGAGCTTCGCGTCAGACCAGTCGTTGAGGTCTTCCGTCGCAAGCACCGTCACCGTCGCGCCTTCGGTGTTCACTAAAGCCGGAAGCTTCACGACCGGCTTGCCGTTCGTATCGAACGTGATGTCAAGCAGCGGCTCGGCAAGATCGGCGGGGCCGATCGAGGGATCGATCCCGAAGACGTACCGCACGCCGGCCGGAATGCCCTCCACCATGTCTTCCGGTTTCGGCATGTCTTCTGGTTTCGGTTCGTCGGTAATGCCGACGTCATTCAGCCAGAGCTCGTACGCGCTGAAGAACGTCCGCAGGTACGGATACGTCTCTTCGTCGATCTTCCAGACGTCGACGAAGTCGAGGGCTGTG
>CACXPT010000032.1 GCA_902769585.1 uncultured bacterium | reverse complement strand
ACGATTTTACGGATGTTTCGCCCAAGACGTACGGCTTGCCCAAGACGACGGTGACGGTGGAGAAGGACGCGGGCGGCGTCCAGCACGTCTATCTGTCGGTACGACCCGTGGTGAAGAGCATCAAGATTTTCTACACGCCGGAAGGTTCCGGGTACAATTACTACAAGATCAACGGCGCACCCGAACTGTGGTCGGACAATCGGGCAGTGCATCCCGATGCTGACTATCTGCTCGTACACTCCATGAACAGCCTGAGCGATATCGATTTCGGCGGAGGTTCGCTGACCATCAGTATTCCCGCCAACACAAGTGGTACCACGTTGCATGTGCGCGAGGTGAAGACACGTCTGACGGCGACGCTCTACCCGCCGACGATCATCCGCCCGAACTACGGCGGGCGGTCGTTCAACGTGTACGGCGACTGGACGATTGCCGGTGCGTTTGACGACGTCGCGCCGTACGTGACGCTCTGCTCTCGTTACAAGGTTGGGAACTACCTCTGCTTCACCGGGGCGCTCCATGGCGATGGGCCGTTGAAGCTGTCGGCACAGGAAGTCGGATCTTTGTCGCTCAAGAACGGCGTGAACCAGACGCGGCTATACGGCGACAACTCGGACTTCACGGGGCGGCTCTACGTGACGAACGAGGGTTCGCCGACGAACGAGTACGTCGGCACGCAGTTCGGGTTCAACTCCGCCGCCGCGCTGGGCGGGGCGCTGGATGCGTTCAAGGCGAACGCAATCACGCTCGACAAGTACAGCATGATGTGTCCGTCCACGAACATCACGTTCGATCTACCAGAACAACACGATGTACAAGACCGGCGCGGGCACGCTGGCGCTCGGCGGCGCGATGACGTTCGGGACGAACAACCTGTGCCGCGTGCGCGAAGGCGGCATGACGGCGCTTGCCGATGCGGCGGTGGCGGAGCTGGACTGCACGTTCGCGGACGGCACGGCCATCGTGCTTTCGCCGGATTCGACGGCGGCGAACGGCTTCAGGAAGGTCACGGTGGAAGAGGCGGAGGGCGGCGCAGCCGGGCAGGTCAACGTGCAACTGGCGATGCCGCCGGAAGGCATTGACGACAATGTCACGTTCCCGATCTGCACCGTTCCCGCGACGGATGCCGACCTGACGGACAGCCTCGTCCTGACTCGCGTCAGGCATTACAACGCGACGCTCATGAAAGAGTCCGTGACGGTGGGCGACATTGCTTGCACGCGCTATTCGGCGCACTACGTCAAAGAGGGCCTTACGATCCTGTTTCGCTAATGGCCGTAGTTGCGCCGCCTGGAAGGCGGCGTTCCCAGTCAGATGCCTGCCGTTCTGACTGGGAAAGCCGCCATTTTGGCGGCGCAAAGAGACAACAAATGTCGCGAAATTGAGAAAATGAAATTTCACGACATTTCAAATCTGCAACTCAGAAAAATGTGGTATACTACATGCCATGTTGAAGAAACAAAATATCGAAACGTATAATTCCGTTCAATTCATCGGTCGCAAGGAGTATCTTGACGACTTGGAATCGCTCTGGCGGAAAGCGACGAGTTCGCTGATTGCCTGTCGCGGGAGGCGGCGAATTGGCAAGTCGACCCTGATACGCGAGTTCGCCCGCCGGACATCCAGTGCCTACATTGAGATTGAAGGGTTGCCGCCGGACAAGGAGATGACCAACCAGCGGCAGCTGGACCATTTCGCGGAGGCGCTTGCCGCGCAGTCGGACGCGCCGAACGAACCGTTGTCGAACTGGATCGAGGCGTTCCACCGGCTTGACGGGCAAATAGACGATGACCGACGCACCGTTGTTCTTCTGGACGAGATTTCGTGGATGGGCGGATACGACATCAACTATCCGGGCGCTCTGCGCACGGCATGGGAGACGTTCTTCCACCGCCACCCACGGCTTGTCGTCGCCATCTGCGGTTCCGTTTCGGCGTGGATCAAGGAGAACATCCTCGACAACACCGGCTTCACCGGGAGATTCTCGCGCGACTACGTTCTGCCGGAACTGGACCTTGCGGAATGCGCAGAATTCTGGCGAAGCGCGAAGGACCGGGTTTCGGTTCGCGAGATATTCGACGTGCTGTCCGTCACGGGCGGCATCCCCCGCTATCTCGAGGAGATAGATCCCGGACTCTCGGCGGAGGAGAACATCAGGCGAATGTGCTTTTCCACGAGCGGCGATCTCTACAAGGACTTCGATGCGATATTCAGTCCGATATTCGGCGAGGACGCCGTGCTGAAGCGTCACGTGCTGGAGGCGTTGGCGGACGGCCCGATGTCCGGCGCAGAAATCTCCGATCGCCTCGAGCTGAAGCGCAACGGTCGCGTGTCGTCCGTGCTTCGGGAACTGAAGGAGGGCGGGTTCGTGTCCGACGATCCAGGCCTTAACCCCGAGACGGGCAAGGATATGCGGACAGGCAAATACCGCCTGAAGGACAACTACACCCGCTTTTACCTGAAGTACGTCCAGCCGCGCAAGACGCAGATCGAATCCGGCAGTTTCCGCTTCGCGTCGCTTGGCACGCTGCCTGAATGGAATACTGTCATGGGACTCCAGTTCGAGAACCTGATCGTAAACAACGCAATGTCGCTGATTCCGTACCTGCATCTCGGCAATTCAATCGTGGAGTCCGCCGCGCCCTACCGCAACGCACGCCGAGACGCGGAAGGCAACAAGAGCGGATGCCAGATAGACCTGTTGATACAGACGCCCATGACGGCATACGTCGTGGAGGTCAAGCGGAAACGCGAGATTGACGAGTCGATCATCTCCGAAATGCAAGGCCGCGTCGCGCGGCTGCCGCTGCGCAGGGGCATGACGCCGCGTCCCGTACTTGTGTACGAGGGCGAGCTCGCGCCCTACGTCGAAGGTTCGGGATATTTCGACGCCGTCATCCCCGCCGCGAAACTTCTTGGCCGATAGCCTCTCGTTGGCGGTTTGCCCAAGAGTGCGATGTTTGCCATACTTTCCGCAAAGGAAAGCGACCCTTCCCACCCTCGCCAATTTAAACAAACGGATTTGCTCACGCCTACGGCGTTCGCGAGACAGAATGCGTGAGCCGCGTAGCGGCGAACAAATCCGTTTGTTACATCACGTACCAGAGGATGCAGAAGAAGTGGCAGATGGAACCTGCCAGCACAAACAGGTGCCAGATCGGGTGGTGGTAGGGAAGGCGACGCCAGAGGTAGAACACGCAGCCGAGCGTGTAGAGTCCGCCGCCCAGCATGAGCCACATCGTCCCAAGGCCGTGCAGCTCGCGCACGAGCGGTATCACCGCCACCACCGCCATCCAGCCCATGAGGATGTAGGCGAGCGTCGATAGAATGCGGAACCGGCCAGTCGTCACCACCTTGAAGATGACTCCGGCGATGGTCGCGCCCCACTCGATACCAAATACCGTCCAGGCAAGGCCCGGATTGGTAGGCCGCAGCGTCACCAGGCAGAACGGGGTGTAACTTCCCGCGATGAGGACATAGATGGCCATGTGGTCAAGCATCTGAAGCACGCGCTTGGCCGGAGGATGCGATACGGCATGGTAGGCCGAGGAAATGGAATAGAGGAGAATGGCGCTCGCGCCGAATATGGAGGCGCTCACGATCTTCCATGGCAATGCAACACCTGAATTGACCGCCTGCCAGATCAGCAAGGCGACCATGGCCGCGCCGAGGTGCGACCCTACGACATGGATCACCGTGTTGGCGATTTCCTCGCCAGTCGATTGGAAGCGCTGCTTTGCCACGCTCATTTCGCAGGCGCAGGAGCGGCGGGCGCCTTGGGAGCCGCCGCAGGAGCGGGTGCGGGAGCAGTCGGCGCCTTAGGAGCCGCCGCAGGAGCGGGTGCGGGAGCAGTCGGCGCCTTAGGAGCCGCCGCAGAAGCAGCGGGAGCCGCAGGAGCGGGTGCCTTGGGAGCCGCCGCCGGGGCAGCGGGTGCCGCAGGAGCAGGTGCCTGGGGGGCCGCCGCAGGGGCAGTGGGGGCGGCAGGAGCCGCTGGAGCCGCAGGCGCAGCGGGTGGAGGCGTGATGTCACCGGCCGGCGGCATCTGCTGCTGTGCGGCCTGAGGCGCGTCAGACTCGCCGTCCATGAGCGAAGAGCTCACCGTGGACGTCAGGCGCGCCAGCAGAAGCGTGTTGGCCAGGAAGATCGCGCCGAGCCAGGCCGTGGCCTTGATGAGCACGTTGCTGGCGTCCGCGCCGAACACGGCCTCGCCCATGCCGCCGGCGATGGCGCCGCCCAGCCCGCCCTCCTTCGGCTTCTGGAGCATGACCACCAGCCCGAGGAGCAGGCACACCAGGACTTCTATGACGTAGAGGAAACCAACCAGGATGCTCATTTTTCTTCTTCTTTCTTTTTCTTTATCGGTTGCTGCCGGTTGCTCTCGAAAGCGACCGGAAAACTTTCTTGATCAAGGGTCTACGAACTCCAGCTTCAAGGTGTCAAGGTCGATCTTGCGGTAGTAGCAGTTGCGCGGAGCGCCTGACTTGTTCTTCGTGTGGCAGATGCCGCCGCGGCACGGCCGCACAACGTACAGGAGCGAGTTCTGCTCGCAGTTGACGTACGCCTCCAGTAGGTCGAACGTCTCGCCGCTCGTCTCGCCCTTGAACCACAGCTTGTTGCGGCTGGTGGACCAGAGGATCAGCTTGCGCTTGGCGAAGGACTCCCTCATCGCGTACTCGTTCGTGTACGCCACGAGAATGACCTCCTTCGTGTCCGCGTTCTGCACGGCCACGGGGATGACGCCAGGGTCGGGATCGGCCCCGGCGGCGCGCGACGCCGCCACCTGGCCTCCGACCTTCTCGAGCTTCGTGAAATCCAGCCTCAGCTCGCTTGTCTCTTCTAGTTCGCCCATAGGAGTGAATATTCTACCATATTTTCGGCCGAACGCAATGCCAAGTTTAGTGCTTGGTGCTTAGTGCTTGGTGCTTAGTGCTCAGTGCTTAGTGCCTGGGGCCTGGCGCGCAAAAAAAATCTCATTTCGCGCTTGATTTCCGGCCCAAAGAATTTGTAAAATATTCGCTCTTTTGCAGACAATAGGAGTTAACAAAGATGGCTAGTAAAGTGTTCCCGCTCGAAAAGGTGCGGAATTTCGGCATCATGGCGCACATCGATGGCGGCAAGACGACGACGTCCGAACGTATCCTCTACTATTCGGGCAAGAACTACAAGATCGGCGAGGTGCACGACGGCGCCGCGACGATGGACTTCATGGTCCAGGAACAGGAGCGCGGCATCACGATCCAGTCCGCCGCGACATGCGTGCAGCCGCAGTCCGAGCAGGTGTGGCGCCAGTCCGAGAAGTACAAGGTGCCGAAGATCGCGTTCGTCAACAAGATGGACCGCATCGGCGCGAACTTCTACTCCGTGATGGAGCAGATGAAGAACCAGCTCGGCGCGAACCCCGTGCCGGTGGTGCTTCCGATCGGCGCCGGCGAGACGTTCAGCGGCATCGTGGACCTCATCTCTATGAAGGCTCTCCGCTATGACATGAAGACCCTCGGCAAGACGGTCACGGAGGAAGAGATTCCAGCCGACATGCTCGAGAAGGCGAAGGAGTACCGCCAGAAGATGGTCGAGAGCGCCGCCGAGCAGGACGACGCCCTCATGGAGAAGTTCTTCGCGGGCGAGGAGCTCACGAACGACGAGATCAAGAAGGCGCTCCGCAAGGGCTGCATCTCCCGCGCCATCACCCCGGCGTTCTGCGGCTCCGCGTTCAAGGACAAGGGCGTGCAGCAGCTGCTCGACGGCGTGTGCGACTACCTGCCGTCCCCGATCGACGCCGGCGACGCGGTAAGCGCGGACGATCCCTCCCAGAAGCGCGCGCCATCCGACTCCGAGCCGTTCTGCGGCCTCGCGTTCAAGATCATGAACGACCCCCGCTCCGGCGGCAAGATCACGTTCGTGCGCGTCTACTCCGGCACGCTGAAGCTCGGCGCCGAGCTGCTCGACTCCACGATCAACCGCGAGCAGCGCATCTCCCGCCTCTTCCGCATGCACGCCGCCAAGCAGGAGCCTCTGGACGAGGCGCACGCCGGCGACATCGTCGCGTGCGTGGGCCTCACCGAGACCCGCACGGGCGACACGCTCTGCGATCCCGAGCATCCGATCACGCTCGAGTCCATCGACTTCCCGGCGCCCGTGATCTCCGTCGCGGTCAAGCCGCAGTCCCGCCAGGACAACGAGAAGCTCGGCGTGGCGCTCCACGCGCTCGCCATGGAAGACCCGACCTTTGTCGTCACCTTCGACCAGGAGACGAGCGAGAGCTCGCCATGGAAGACCCGACCTTTGTCGTCACCTTCGACCAGGAGACGAGCGAGACGATCATCGCCGGCATGGGCGAGCTCTACCTCGAGGTCATCGTGGACCGCCTGAAGCGCGAGTTCAACGTCGCGTGCGACGTGGGCGCGCCGCAGGTCGCCTATCGCGAGACGATCCAGGCCACGGTCGAGAACGAGTACAAGCACGTCAAGCAGTCCGGCGGCCGCGGCCAGTACGCGCACGTCTGCCTGCGCCTCGAGCCGCAGGAGCCCGGCAAGGGCTTCGAGTTCGTCAACGAGATCAAGGGCGGCGTCATCCCCACCGAGTACATCCCGGCGGTCGAAAAGGGCGTCCGCAAGGCGCTCGAGTCCGGTCCGCTCGCGGGCTTCCCGGTGGTGGACGTCAAGGCGACGGTGTAGGGCTTCCCGGTGGTGGACGTCAAGGCGACGGTGTACTTCGGCTCCTACCACGAGGTCGACTCGAACGAATTCGCGTTCATCACCTGCGCGATGCAGTGCTTCAAGCAGGCGTTCCTCAAGGCCAAGCCGCAGCTGCTCGAGCCGATGATGGACGTCGAGGTGGCCGTGCCGGACACGTACATGGGCGCCGCCAACGGCTCCATCAACCAGCGGCGCGGCCGCGTGGAGGGCATGGAGGACCGCGCGGGCGTCAAGCTCATCAAGGCCACCGTGCCGCTCGGCGAGATGTTCGGCTACTCGAACGCCATCCGCACGGTCACGCAGGGCCGCGGCACCTTCACGATGATCTTCAAGCAGTACGAGGCCGTGCCGAAGTCGATCGCCGAAGAGGTCATCCAGAAGCGCATCAAGGAGGGCAAGGTCCGCGTGAGCGCAGACTGACGCCTATCCCTAGATGCGGCGCGCTTGCGCGCACCGACAGAAAACCGCCCCGCAACGGGCGGTTTTTTGCTACACTATTGCCATGGTAAATTTCACCCCCTCTCAGAATCGGATGGTGGCGACGGGCATCACGGTGCTCGCCTTCACGTTTGTCCTCGCGTTCTCGCTCTTCGTCGGCTGGGTGGCGCTGCGCTTCCTTTCCTTCGCTTCGCCGGCCCTCACGCCGGTGATCGTCGGTCTTTTCCTCGCGCTGCTGTTCAAGCCGTATTACGGCTGGTTCCTTGCGCACGTGCGGAACCCGACGCTCGCGCTTGTGCTGATGCTGGCATCTGTCCTCGTGCCCCTCGGCTTCGTCTGCTGGTTCGGTGGCGCGCTCTTGGTCGAGCAAGTGGCCCACCTCCTCAAATCCGCGCCTACCATCGTCACCCGCGCGAGCGACTGGGTCAATCTGCACTACCCGAACGCCCAGTCCGTCCTCTCCCAGCTCGGCGCGAATCCGGACGACCTTCAGCTCATGTTCCTCACGAACCCCACGCGCTTCTCGAGCGACGTGCTCTCCGAACTTGGCACCACATACGGAGCCAACGCCGTCAAGGCCAGCTTCGGATTCCTCAAGTATCTCACGGGCCTCGCCTCATGGCTCGTCACGCTCCTGTTCTTCGTCTTCTTCCTCATGCGCCCCGACATGCGCGGCAATGACTACGTCAGCCAGCTGCCGTTCCTGAAGGACGAGACAAAGGGCTTCGTCGCAAGGCAGATCGACGCGTTCATCGACATCCTCGTGAACTTCTTCCAGCGCCAGGTGGTAATCTGCCTGATCGAGGGCATTCTCTACGGTACCGGCTTCATGTTCGTGGGCCTGCCGTATGGGTTCGTCATCGGCTTCCTTCTCGGCGTCATCAACCTGGTGCCCCTCCTAGGCACGGTCCTCTGCCTGCCGATCGCGGCATCGATCGCCTTCTTCGGCGACGGCGGAAGCAACCTGCGCCTGATAGGCGTCCTCTCCGTCTGGCTCACGGGCCAGTTCCTCGACGGATACCTCATCACCCCCAAGATCCAAGGAGAGAAGACCGGCCTCGGCTACGCAGGCGTCATCTTCAGCTTCTTCTTCTGGGGCGTCGTGTTCCATTCGATGCTAGGGCTCCTCCTCGCCATCCCGCTCAGCGCCTTCTGCGTCGTCCTCTGGCGCGCGCTGAAGGATCGCTACATCCGGGGCGTCATCTGACCTTTATCGCCCGAACGCCAATCGCGGCCAGCTAGGCAGAAACTCCGCGACACCCGACACGACGGTCAGACCTTCCGCGTCTTCCGCCGGACAGGCTTGCGCGAACTCGCCGCAGAACACACTGACGGATATCTTCTTCCCGCGCGCAGCCAACCAATCTTCCGGTCGGTTCGGCGAAAGCACGCGAACGTCGGCAAGCGACGCGAATCTCGACAAGGCCGCCGGCCCCGCATCGGCCTCCGCGCCGCAGAGCGCAAGCAGACGCACGTCGACAGGCACAGCTGCCAAGTCGCGCGCAAGGCCATACGTCCGCCCGCCCCCCTCTGACGTCTTCATGAAGGTCCGCAGCATACGTCCGCATGCGGCACCACCCATCGTCTTAGCATCGCAGACGATCCAACCGTCCGGCACGCCGCTACCCACCGTCATGCGCGCGCAGTCTGCCGACCTGTGGATCGGCAAGGCATCCGCCGGACGGCATGCTATGCCGAGAACGACAAAGACGCTCAGCAGCAGTCCGCTCGCCAGCAACGCCGCAGCCACGGTCAAGCGCCGCACTGCTGCCGTCGCCGAGCAAAAAGACCAGACCGCCGGCACTAGCATCGCCGCCGGCACCACCCCTACGATCCATTCTTCCGCCACCGAGCTAAAGAACGCCGCCGTGGCAAAGCAGACCCAGACGGCGAGCGGCAACGGATCGCCGCGCGTCTTCCAGCGGACAATTCCCATCCCGAATGCGAGCATCCAAGCGCAGACAAGCGCAAACCGCCCCACCCATCCCAACTCGACCAGCCATGTGAAATGACTGTTGACGAGCGTGCGGTAGCGCTCGTGCCTTTCTAGTGGCTGGTACCAGCTCATGAAAGCGTCGCCCGCAGAACCATGCCCCCAGCCTCCCGGCGCGTCTACCATCATGCTCGGCACGTTCCGCCAAATAGCGAAACGGTTGCCCACGGAGGCGTCTTCAGATGGCGAGCTGCGCGCAACCCGCCCGGCGAAACCTATCCATACCGCCATTCCTGCCATCAGGAGCACAACGAAAAGGATGGGCCACCATCTTCGGAACTTGCGCGGACCTTTCCACGACCCGATGAGCAGAATGGACACTCCAAGGAGAAAGGCGACGAATCCGCCACGTGAAAAGGTATGGACGAGGCAATAGCCGACTGCGGCGGCGGTCGCGACAAGCGCGCCCCTCACGATGCGGTCGCGCAGGAGCGCGACCCTCCCGCGCAATACACGCAGACAGGCGGCCAGGAGGATGAGAAGGACGCAGGCAAGGATAGCTGCCGCCTTGTTGGGGTTGTCCATGCCGAATGCCCAGCGTGACACGCCCTGGCAGAAGAACACATCTGCGTCAAGGAACATCATTCGGCGATCCAGGCCTCGCAAACCGCCGCCGGCAGCAGCATCCGGAATTCAAGCGGCACGCACAGGTAGTCGAACTTCGAGTAGACCGCCTGGTTGAAGATGTCCGCGACGGACGTGGAAGAGGAAAAGATGTCTGCCCAGTCGGGCTTGGCGGGCTTGCCGCCGTTGAGGCGCGTAGCGCGTGCCTGTTCCGCGAGCGCATAGTCGAAGCAGGCCAGCCCGAGCGCCGTCACCTTCGCGTTGCCCTCGTGCCCCAGCCCGGGATATGCCTTGTAGACGATCGGATAGAACAGGTCGCGCGCGGCCTTTAAGAATCTCCGCGAACGCGCATAGCCCAGCTCGTTCTCGCCTGTCGTCACGCACCAGAGGAGCGACGCGCCGCCTTTCACCGGAACGTCGAAGCTGCTGGCGATGTGGATATGCACGGCCAAGAAACGCTCCGGACGCCGCAGCGCCAGACGCTGGGCGTACTGCGCCGCCCCCGAAGAACCCTTCATCAGGTACCCCGACTCGGGAATGCCGTACTTCTTTACGAAGAAGCTGATGCCCGCGTCCCATGCGTTCGCGACGAGGTCGAAATCCGCATCAACCTTCTTCGCCTCTGCACGCGGGAGCTCGTCCCAGTTGCGCGAAGGGTCCCACAGGCGATGCGCCCCCCACGCCACGACGGCCAGGTTGCGCTTCCGCGCGAACTCGAGCGCACGGTCTGCCGAACGTTTTTCGGCGGTTCCGAGGAGCTGCGCGCGCACCTGCTCCGGACTCTTGGCCAGCAGGCTCAGGCAGAGGACGCCGTCCGCCCGTCCGCCCTGCGGCATCATCAGGAACAGGGTCAGCTGCTCGTAGTTCCTGAGCTTCGTCTTGACTGTATGCGAAACTATATCGCCAGACGCGAAAGGCGCCAGGCTGACGATCAAAGCGGTCGCCGCAAGGGCGGCGATCCGGCTCACTCCACGTGATCCTCTTTGCCGCCGGCAGAACTGCAGGCGGGCGGCGGGGTCTGATCCTGCCCGATGCGCGCGTTCGAGTTGCAGGCGGGCGGCGGCTCGACCGTATCTTTCTTCGCGCCGTTGCCGTGGCACTGGTCGGCCTTGCCGTGCCCGTTGCACGGGTTGCCGTTGTTGCCCGACCCTGGGCCATGCGTACCGGCGACAAGCGCGAAATTGGCCAGCGTACCCGCCGCCAACAACGCACCCGTGAACTTTCTGCGTGTTGTCATTATGTCTTTTCTCCTTTGCCGTGACCGACCGAGCCGGCCATAGCGAGATAGTATACTCCCTCTTTGACCCAAGTGCAAGTGTCTTCGCACATGCGCGACGTCATCCTGAAAGTTCCGTCCGAGCGCGCAATCTCCCACGGACACGGCCCGCCACAGACGCGATACGCCCAGCAGCTTCCGCACGTTCCTTTCATCGCGGCACGGTAATCGCGCCAGAACGCCTCGCACTTGCTCCTGTCCGGACCGTCCGCCAGCTGTCCCAGCGCCCACTTCTCCATCCCGACGAACCGGTGGCACGGATAGAGCGTGCCGTCCGGCCCCACGGCCATCGCCCCGTGACATGCGCCGCACCGCAATCCGGGCACCTTCTCGGGATGCGTCTCCTCGCCTTGGAACTGTCCGATCTCCTCGAACGGATCGTAGATCGGCGTGCGGCCGGCAGCCCGCTCGGCAAGCATCCAGGGAATCACCTCGTCACGCATGCACCTGCGGAACGCGCGATCGTCTTCCACGGTGAAGTCGCATGCGCTGGGAAACGTGGGGTTGTACACGGTTCCCAGCACCACGCGCGAGACGCCGAAGCCGGCAAAGAAGCGGATGAGGTCCATCGCGTTCGGAGCAGGGTGTGCCATCGTGCACCGCGCCGTCACCCGCGCGCCGCGCGCCAGCAGCAGGCGGATGCCGGCGGCCGCCGCGGCAAACGATCCCTGTCCGTCGCGTGTCGGACACTGCCCGTCGTGCAGCGCCTGCGGCCCGTCTAGGCTCGCCATCAGGCCGAAGTTGTTCTCGACTATCAGCGCCGCCGTCTCCTCGTCCATCAGCGTGGCGTTCGTCGTGATGGAATAGCCGGCCTTCTGACCGCGCGCAGCGGCCAGCTCGTTGCAGCGCGCCACCACCTTCCTGATCACCGGCTTGTTCAGCAGCGGCTCGCCGCCGAAGAACGTGACGCGTACCCCCATCTTCGGGTCGGCGGCGGCAAACAGACGCTCCACGGCCGAAAGCGCAGTCGCCTCATCCATCAACCCCTTGTTCGGCAGCTCGTCGCGGCAAACTCCGCAGTAGCAGTAGCGGCAGGCCAAGTTGCAGCCAGACGCCACCGAGAGCACGAGCGTGTTGCACGGTCCGGAGAACCGAGCGTCAAGCTCCGCCTCGAATGCGGCATCGTCAAGGACCGGCTCCTCGGCCGGTTCGAAGAATCCCTCCGCCTCGAGCGCCGCGACGTCATCCAGCACGCCGGTCTCGCCAGGATGGCTCGCGCGGAATGCCGCCTCCGCATCTGCCGCCGACATTTTCTCGCGCAGTTCAAGCAGTCCGTACGCCGCCGGACTCACCCGGATGAACCGTCCTGAATCGAGATGGTAGGCGAAGCACGCTTCTTTCTCGCGGAAGAGGTGATAGGGCTTCATTTCGCCGAAACCTCCTCGCCGTTCACGCGCCGACGGAATATCGTGCCGGACGCGTCCAGCCACACCTCGTCCGTCTTGGTTTCTTCGCCAGTGCGCGTGATCCGACGATAGACAACTCGTCCGGCTTCATCGTAGGTGTAGTCGGTGCGGACGCTGGCTCCGTCGCTCCCGGTCTCCTTCGTCCAGCGTACCCGCCGATACGCAAGCGGTCCCGAAGTGAACACCTTGTGCGCCCGGCTGGTGCCGTTCGTGAATTCCTGCACGAACATCCCCGTCTTCCTGTTGAAGGAGTACGACTCGCGGCATCCGTCCGACCGGTGCCGCGCGAAAGACGGCTGGCCGTCCTCGTTCTTAGGCATCCCTATCGTGTATGCCCAGTCTCCGCAGGCAAGTATCTTTCGCGTGCGCGGATCCCACATCCAGCGCATCTCGCCGGCCGAGAAGAACGCCGTTCCGCGTTCGCCGCCGTATGCGAACTGCAGGAGGCCGTCAGAGGTCTGCAATGTCGCCAGGCTCCTCTCCTGCGACGACGCCAGGGACGATGATGCCCCCTGCACGCCAAAGGCGACGGCAGGGCGGCAAGTGGCCACGACCTGCGAGCGGCCGCCGTTGAACCGGAACGTAACGCGGTCCTCTGGAGACGTCTCCCGCGTCACCTCCAGCAGCGTCTTTCCGCGAGAGACGATGCGGTCCGCGGAACGCCCCGTGTACTTGATCTCGAAATCTCCCTCCTCGCACGACATGCGCACGAGACGCCCCTGCCTGAAGTGGAACTCGGACTTCGGACCGCCGTCGTGCGGATCGGCCGTGACGCGGATCGCGTCGCCCTTGCAGACCGCCGCCCAGGCGGAACCGCCCGTCAGCACGCTGTCGTCGCCCGGTGCCGCGCGCACGAAGATCCGCAGGTAGCCGTCGGGCTGATAGAACCCCCACCTACGCTCGTCGAGCGGAACGAACCGAGATTCGAGCGCAGGGATGGACCACCCAAAACCAAGCAACGGCGAACGCTCGGTCCTGGCGGACGACCAATAGGCGCAGATGGGCCAGCCGCCCGCGTCGCCAAGCGGCTGCACGTGAAGCGCCTCGCCGGAGACGCCCGTTCCCTCGTACGGCCCACGCAGGTCATCCAGTCCGGCGAATGGCAGGCTCGCCCCTTCTGCGGACAGCAGCGTCCACAGGCAAAAGGCCAAGGCGATCCAACTTTTCAAATGTCCGGTCACGGTTTCGCAATCATATCAGATTCCCCCTTCTCCCGTCAATCGCGCGAGCGAATTGTGGTATAATTGCCGCGCATGAGCGACGAGGACCAAGACATTGACCTTGACGAATCCTCCATCGGAGACGAGGAGGTCGAGGAAGCGTCCATAATCCCGGAAGAAGACTTCCGGGAAGCCATTGCCGTCTGCCGGAAAGATCCCCAGCTCAACCGCCTGTTCGAGCTGGCACCGCCCGGCGCCAAGCTCTTCATCGGCCTCGGCTTCTACTCCACGCACTTCGGCGACAAGGTGGATCCGCGCCAATACGCGGAATGCCAGTCCGAGATCGAGCCGTCACTCACGCCAAACGACCTCAAGTACCTCATCCGCTTCGAGCGCGACAAGAACACCAAGCAGTACCTGCGCGAACTCCTCGCCCAACGTGAGGCCGAAGAGTCCGCAGCGGAAGAAGCGCCTGTAGAGACGCCTGATGCGCCGCTGTCACTCCCGAAGCGGAAGCGGCGGCGGAAGATTCCCAAGGCCGACCTCCAGGCCGAGGCCGCATCGGAGGAACCGGGCGCAGGGATTCCGATCCCATTCAAGATCGCCGCCATCGTCGCGCTCCTGCTCGGCGGCGCGTTCGTCCTGTACGTCGCGACAAGGCCGTCCGCACCGCAACCGGCCGTGCGCCAGCAAGCCGAGACGACGCCCGTCGCGCCCGAACAGGATGAGACGCCGCAAACCTCAGCAGCGCGTCCCGCCGCCACGCCGAAACCGCCATCGCGCCCGGGAGGGACCTACGCCCTGATCGATGCAGACGAGGAGGACGCGCGCCTACATGGTGCAGACGCGCCTGTCGGGATGGAAGAAGTTGCCACGCTCGCGCCTGCCGAAACGAACGCGACCTCGACGGCCGCAACGGAGAACCGGAAACGCCCTGCCCGCAAGCCGCGCGTCGTCTTCACCGACGGAAAGAAGATCGTCAAACGTCCCGGCGGACAGATCGAGGTGCCGCGGGTCTTCTCCTGCGCGGGAGCAGGAGTCAAGCCCTTCTGGGTGTACGGCGCGCATCCCGAGGCCGACGCCGCGCAGGAAAAGAAGGCGCGGGACGAATGGCAGGCGCTCGTGAAACAGGCCCGCCAGGCCGAAGAAGAAGCGTCCGGTGCCGATGCCAGCGCCGAGTCGGACGCAAATATGCTATAATTTGCCGTCATGCACGAGAAACCACAGCGTCACGGCGGCGGAAAGGGATTCCGCAGCGGAAAGCCCATGTTCTTCAACAAGCGGAAGCGTCGTCACGGTCGTCCTCACGGCGACCGCAAGCCCCATTTCGGCCTCGCGGAGCGCGATGCGGCGCCCGCAATCCCGCCGTTGCCGGAAACTCCGCCCCCGGCGGCGTTCGAGGCGAACGTGTTCGGCAAGCTGGATATCCGCCTGCAGCACGCTGTTGCCGATGCCGGCTACGCAGTGCCCACTCCCATCCAGGAGAAAGCAATCCCATACCTGCTGGAGGGCCGCGATCTTATCGGCTGCGCCCAGACAGGCACGGGCAAGACCGCCGCATTCATGCTCCCTATCCTCAACAAGCTGTTGGGGGGGACGGGGAATGGGGAACGGGGAACGGGGAACGGGGAAGCGGGGCATCCGAGGGCGCTGGTGCTGTCGCCCACAAGAGAGCTCGCGGCGCAGACCGCAGAGAACACCGCCACCTTCTCGAAGTACACAGGCTTGCCTTTCGCCGTTGTGTTCGGCGGCGTCTCGCAGTTCCCGCAGGTGAAGGCCCTACAGAAAGGCGCCGAGACGGTCATCGCCACGCCGGGCCGCCTGATGGACCTGATGTCGCAGGGCGTAGTGTACCTCGACCGCGTGGAGATGTTCGTCCTTGACGAGGCCGACCGCATGCTCGACATGGGCTTCCTGCCCGACATCCAGCGCATCATCGCAAAGCTGCCGCCGAACAAGTCCGTGCCGGGAGCCGACGGCAACGGCCGCCCGACGCGCCAGTCGCTATTCTTCAGCGCCACCCTCTCGCCGGAGATCCTCAAGCTCGCCGGCGAACTGGTGGTCGACCCGATGCAGATCACCATCTCCCCGGAAGCGCCGACGGTCGAGAAGATCAACCAGAAGTGCATGTTCGTGGAGAAGGGAAACAAGGACAACCTCCTCATCCACCTCCTCGAAAGCCACAACGAGTGGTTCCGCGTGATCGTCTTCGCGCGCACGCGCCACGGCGCAGACCGCATCGAGCGCAAGCTGCGCCAGCGCGACATCCCAGTGGCGGCGATCCACTCGGACAAGACGCAGAACCAGCGCACGCGCGCGCTCCAGGGCTTCAAGAGCGGCAAGTTGCGCGTACTGGTGGCCACGGACATCGCGAGCCGCGGCATCGACGTGCCGGACGTCGATCTCGTCGTCAACATGGAGCTTCCAGTCGAGACCGAAAGCTACGTCCACCGCATCGGCCGCACTGCCCGCGCAGGCGAAAGCGGCGCGGCGCTCTCCTTCGTCGCCCCCGAGGAGCGCAACCTCCTCAAGGCCGTGGAGCGCTTCATCAAGAAGACCATTCCCGTGGACCGCGACCAGCCCTTCCATTCCGAGATCGCCGAGCGAAAGGCCGGCAAGCAGGGAGAGGGTCTGCCGCAGGCGCCGTGGATCCGCGGCGGGCAGCGCAACGACAAGGGCAACCGCCGCCACCCCGGCGCGAACTTCTTCGGCCCGCGCAAGGGCGGACCGAAAGGCGGCGGGTATCGTCCGGGCGGTGGACATCATCGTCCGGGCGGCAAGCCGCATTTCGGCAAGGGCCCGCGCCCCGGCGGCAAGCCGCCTCGCGGCTGACCGAGTTATGCTATAATCTTTGCATCCGAAACCATGGAGAAGCACATGTCGCATACGTCCAGACTCGTCGTCGCCGCCAGCCTCCTCACGCTCGCCGCGTCGGCGACCATTACGCCGTACACGCCGGCGGACGGCTCCACGTTCACGCTGCTGCCGGAGCCGCAGCGCAAGATCATGGCGTTTCCCACCTACGACGAGCGTCTGGCCGCGTTGAAGGCGGACCACGACAAGCCGCACGACGACCGCTACTACGGCAAGGACCGGGATTCCAAGTGGCGCATCTCCGCGCCGCTCGTCCTGCGCTGGCGCGCCGACGCTGGCGAGAAGGGACCATGGAAGATCGTGCTCGCCACGAAGCCCGACCTCTCTGACGGCGTCGCCTACTGGCTGGAGTCAAGCAGCGCAAACGCCCGCAAGCTGGACGACAAGGGGACGGTGCGCTACAAGTGGACCGTGCCGCGCCCGAACCTGAAGCTCGGCCAGACCTACTACTGGAAAGTATGGGGCGACATCAAGTGCAAGGACTACTCATGCGGCTCGACGCTGAAGGGTCCCTGCGCGTGCGGCAAGGCGAAGAAGGCGCACGAATCGTCCGTCGCTTCGTTCACGACGGACGCCCAACCGCCGCGCTGGATCGCCATCGAGGGCCGTACCAAGAACATCCGCGACCTCGGCGGCTGGAAGACGCGCGACGGCCGCCGCGTGAAGCAGGGCATGGTGTTCCGCGGGCAGGGCCTAAACGACAACAGCGTCAACGGCGACGCGAAGGGCGCGAACCGTCTCATGGTGGAGGACATCGCCCTGTTTACGCAGACGCTCGGCGTCAAGACCGACCTTGACCTGCGCTCGGGCCGCGAGCTCGCCGACATGAAGCAGTCCCCGCTCGGCGCAGGCGTGAAGCTCATCCACCATCCGTCGTCCGCCTACGCGGGCATCTTCAAGCAGAAGGCCGACAACCTCAGCTCAAGCGGCATGAAGACGATGGCCGAGAACTTCCGCGTGTTCTGCGACGAGAAGAACTACCCGATCTACTTCCACTGCATCGGCGGAGCGGACCGCACCGGCTCGCTCGCCTACGTGCTGAACGGCATCCTCGGCGTGAACAAGCACGACCTCGACGTCGACTGGGAGGCAACGTTCTACCCCTCCCTGCCCGAACTCGAGAAGGGATACAACGGCCCGACCTACTGGCGGCGCGAGCAGTACTTTGACGAAGGCTTCGCGAAGTATGGCGACGCGAACTCCTCATGGAACGAGCGCATAGAGCTATACCTGCTCGACTGCGGCGTCACGAAAGAGGAGATCGCCAAGTTCCGCTCGATAATGCTGGAGTAGGTGGGTTGAGATGTTGAGAGGTTGAGAGGTTGAGGTGTTGAGAGAAAGTCAAACCAGAAGCGAGGAGCTAGAAACATGAGATTGAGATGGTTATATGCCGGTGTGGCACTAGCGCTTTTCAACCTTTTAACCCTTCAACCTTCTAACCTTCACGCGGCTCCGCCGAACCGCGTGGCAGGGTCTGGCATGGGCGGCAACTCGCCGTATGCCACGGACGCGTATCCTGGCTTCGACGGCCTCGACGATCTGCCGAAGCCGGAGAAAAAGGAGACGAGCTGGTTCTGGTTCTTGCGCGCCAAATACGACACGCCCGCCGAGCAGATGGCCTACGCTCAGCAGATGGAGGCCGAGGGATCGCTCCGCGCGGCTCGCCGCGCCTACGATGCGCTTGTGCGCGAATGGCCCGCCTCGCCAGAGGCGCCCAAGGCCCAGCTCTCGCTCGCGATGCTCTGGGCGAAGAAGTACATGGACTACGACGAAGCGTTCGAGGCGATCGAATACATGCTGGATTTCTACCCGCGGGAATGCGATTATCTGGAGCTCGTCAACTACCAGTACCAGCTCGTCAACATGATGATCAAGGAGAAGAAGACGTTCCTCGGCATGTCCTTCACCTCCACGCGCGTCTGCCGTCAGCATTACGAATCCGTAGTCCGCCGCGCGCCCGGCGCCTCGTATGTGCCGGAAACGATGCTGAAGATCGCCGACCTGCGTGAGCAGGAGGACCAGTACGAGGAGGCCGTGCAGGTGTACGCCACTCTGTCGAGCAAGTTCCCGCAGACACCCGAGGCGCGCGCGGCCACCTATCTGGAGGCGAAGGCACGCATGTGGCTGTGCCGCCGTCTCTCCTACAACCGCCCCCGCTGCAAGGACACGCTCAACTACCTGGACATGGCGATGAAGAAGGTTCCCGATCTTGACCAGATGGACGAGCTCAAGACATGGCGCTCCGAACTGTCGCAACATCTTTCCGAGGACGCCTATGCTCAGGCGAAGTTCTACGATACGAAGCAGCGCACGCGACATGCCGCGCTGACAGCGTGGGAACGTTTCCTGAAGGAATATCCCGATTCCCCGCACGCCGAAGAGGCTCGCGCACGGATCGAGGCGTTGAAGATTAAGTAGTTAAAAGGTTAAAAGTTTGGAAGTTTAAGGAGTAAGAAGTTAAAGGAGTGCCATGAGAAAGTCTGTCGTCTGTCGTCTGTCGTCTGTCGCCTTGTTACTTGCTATCGCGGCCGGCTGCTCCAGCTACCGCTGGACATCGTCTGTCCCGGAGGAGCTGCGTACCGTGGCGGTGCCGGTGTTCGAGAACCGCACCTCCAGCACGGAACTGGGGCCGATCGTCACGCAGTATACGCTTCGCGAGTTTCAGCGCGAGGGGACGTTCTCCATACGTCGTTCTGGCGATTCGGCCTTGGAGATACAGGGCTCAATCGTCAAGGCATCCCGTGATGCGGCAGCGTACGACCGCAACTACAGCTCGCGCGCAAGCGAGTACCGCTACACTGTCACGGCAGAAGTTTCGCTCATAAACAAGGACACTGGCAAGGTCTTGATGAACAACCGCCGCTACGTGGCAGAGACCACATTCCTCACGCGCGGCGATCTGCTCACCTCGCAACGCGACGCTGCTGCACGCATCGCGCAGGATTTCGCCCGCCAGATCGTAGACGACGTGACGGCCTTTGACTATGACAGGCAAGGCAAGTGAAGAGTTGAAAAGTTGAAAGGTTGAAAAGTTATGAGGGGAGTGTCCTAAAAAACCTCTCAACATCTCAATCCCTCAACATCTCAACTTCTCAACTTCTCAACTTCTCAACATCTCAACTTCTCAACATCTCAACTTTTAAACTTTTAAACACTTGGACAACGTAAAGTTACTGGCCCTGCTGCAGCAGGGCATTCCGTTATGTCGGCGGCCATTCATGGCGCTGGCCGACGAGGTCGGATGCGAAGAAGCAGACGTGATCGGCTTCTTGGACAATTGCCGCGCGCAAGGTATCGTCCGCCGCTTCGGCGCAGTGTTCGACACCCGCCGACTCGGCTATCGTTCCGCCCTCTGCGCCGCCGCCATCCCCTCTTCAGAACTTGACGACATGGCCGCCCGCCTCACCCCCCTCTCCGGCGTCACCCACTGCTATCTCCGCGAACCCACCCACCCTTCACCCTTCACCCTTCACCCTTCACCTTTCACCCTTCACCCTTCACCTTTCACCTTCCCCAACCTCTGGTTCACCCTCAGCTATCCTGCGGACATCTTCGCGGCCATGGCCGACGAGGTGGCCGCGCGCCTGAGACCGCATGAGGTCCACATCCTTCCGGCGACAAGGCGCTACAAGGTGGACGTCGTCTTCGGCGCCGCCACGCGCGCAAGGGACGAGTCGGTGGAAGACGACATGCCGCCCATCACCCCGTCCGACCGCGCCATAATCGGAGCCTTGCAGGGTGACACTGAAATCCGCCCAGATTATTTTGCCGCTCTTGCGGCAAAGCTTGGCATGAACGAGTGGGACCTGCTCTCCACGCTTGAGATGTGGAGAAGGCGCGGTCGCCTGAAGCGCATCGGGCTCCTCCTCTCACACCGCAACGCAGGCTGGACCGCAAACGGCATGTGCTGCTGGCGAATCGACGGCGACACCACCGAGGCCGGCCGCGCCCTCGCCGCCTGCGACGAGGTGACACACTGCTACGAGCGCCCCGAAGCGCCCACCTTCCCCTTCAACCTTTTCGCGATGATCCACGCGCGTTCCCCCGAAGAGGCATCTACCACCTTTGCACGGCTCGAGGAATCCTGCCGACTCTCCGCAGGCACAATGCTCATCTCCACGCGCGAGTACAAGAAAACCTCGATGACATTCTTCGCCAAATGATGTAAAATGGAAGCGCGATGAATGGAAGGATACTCTTGAATTCATGGGACTGGGCCGCAGTGGCGGCCTTCTTCGCCATTCTGTTCGGCATTGCGGCGGCATGTTCGCGCCGCGCGGGAAGGAACGCAGGCGACTTCTTCCTCTCCGGGCGCTCCATGCCGTGGTGGCTGATCGGCATCTCGATGTGCGCCGCATCCACTTCCACGAACTCCGCCAACATGTTCACCGAGTTCATCCGCAACTCGGGACTCTCCGAGAACTGGAAGTGGTGGGCGTTCCTCCTCACGGGAATGCTGACGGTGTTCGTCTATTCGCGCCTGTGGGTGCGTTCCGGCGCAAAGAGCGACATCGAGTTCTACGAGCTGCGCTACTCCGGACGGGCGGCGGCGTTTCTGCGGGGATTCCGCGCGATATACCTCGGCATCGTGTTCAACGTGATAACCACCGGGCTGGTGATGCTGGCGGCGATCAAGATCGGGCAGACGCTCTTCGGCGTGGACCAGTGGACCGTGATCGCCATCACCGCTGTGGCGTCGATCGTCTATTCCGCGCTGGGCGGGTTCAGGGGCGCGATATACACTGACTTCTTCCTCTTCGTCATCATCATGGTGGGCGCGGTGGTCGGCATGATATACGCGATCGGACATCCCGCAGTCGGAGGGTTCTCGGCGATGATGTCGAACCCTGCCGTGAGGAGCCACCTGTCCTTCTTCCCCGACGTGGCCAACACGGACCTTTTCGTGTCGGTGTTTGTGATCCCTATCGCGATACAGTGGTGGAACGTCTGGTATCCGGGATCGGAGCCGGGAGGCGGAGGATATATCGTCCAGCGCATGCTCTCCGCGAAGAGCGAGAACCACTGCGTCGCCGGGTCGGTGCTGTACCAGGTGGTGAACTACGCGATACGTCCGTGGCCGTGGTATCTCACCGCGTTCGCCTCGCTGATCGTGTTCCCCGACCTCGCCTCGCTGCAGAAGGCGTTCCCCAACGTGAATCCCGCCCTCGTGAAGGGCGACCTCGCCTATCCCGCGATGCTCACGTTCGTCCCGAACGGCTGGCTTGGCGTCGTGGCGGCATCGATGATGGGCGCGCTCTTCTCCACAGTCGCGGCGCACCTCTCGATGGGATCCAACTACGTCGCGAACGACTTCTGGAAGCGCTTCGTGAGGCCGCAGGCCGGAGAGCACGAGCTGATCCTGGTGGGACGCGTCACGGTGGTGGCGCTGATGGCGCTCACTGCCGTCATCTCGCCACTGCTCATATCGGCCGGTGCGGTGTTCAACCTCATCCTGCAGATAGGCGCGGGTACGGGACTCATCTACCTGCTCAGGTGGTTCTGGATGCGCATCAACGCCTGGAGCGAGATCACGGCGATGGCCGTATCGTTCGTGGTGGCCGTGTTCCTCCAGCTCGTGTATCCGCATCTCGGCATGCCGCCGCTGCTCGCATGGCACCGCCTCCTGATCGTGATGGGCGTGACCACGGCGGCGTGGGTGGGCGTGACGTTCCTCACCCCACCTACCGAGGCGACCAGGCGCGCCGCGTTCGAGAACAAGATCAGGGCCAACGGACACGATATCGCCTGGGGCCTCCTGGCCATGACGCTCGCATGCGCGGCGGTCTACGCGGCGATGTTCGCTGTCGGGTTCTGGATATACTCGCGGGCAGTCCCCGCCGCCGCGATGACGGCGCTCTCCGCAGTCGCCGGCGTGGCGCTCGTCCCGACGCTGAAACGGCTCAACTCCGCGCCACTAGCCACTAACAACTAACAACTAGCCACTAACCACTAGCCACTAGCCATGTCATACGAAAAAGAACTTACGTCGGCCGATGTAAAGGCCAAAGCGAAGGAATGCGGCGCCGACATCGTGGGCATAGCTCCGATGTCAAGGTGGGAAGGCACGGACAAGCAGCACGATCCGCGCTACATCTTTCCCGGCGCGAAGTCGATGATAGTATTCGGATTCCGCATCCCGCGCGGAAGCCTGCGCGGTGTGGAGGAAGGCACCCACTACCTCAACTACGCGACGATGGGCTACGCGGCGCTGAACTCGATCTACGGGCCCATGGTGCTGTGGGAGATGAACCGGTTCATGGAAGACCACGGCTACGAGGCCGTACCGATGGCGAACGTGGGAGGCGGCGAGGCCGTGAATCCGCTCACGGGCAACTTCCGCAAGGGCTGGAGCCGTCCGGTGAGGCCCGGGCTTCCCGCGCCCGACGTGTCGGTCGACTTCCGCGTGGCGGCGTTCCTCGCGGGACTCGGCGAGTTCGGCTACTCCCGCGCCTTCCTCACGCCGGAGTTCGGTCCGCGCCAGCGCTTCGCGATCATGCTTACCGACGCCGAGCTCGAGCCTGACCCGATCTACGCCGGAAAGATATGCGACCGCTGCATGGAGTGCGTGAAGAACTGCCACGGCAACGCGATCTCCCCGACGGAGACGGTGAAGGCCGTGATCGGCGGAGTGGAGGTAGCGTGGGCAAAGCGCGACGAGATGGCCTGCTCGAAGGCGTTCCGCGAGGGTGGCCTCAACCGGGAGCTTTCGCCCTTCGACGGCAACTACCCGCGCAAGTACGGCTACGGGCTGGCCCATGAGGGCAGCTGCGGCTGCATCCGCGCATGCATGGTGCATCTCGAGGAGCGGCGCAAGCTTACGCACGGATTCCGCGAGCCTTTCCGCCAGCCGGGGTGGAAGCAGTGGGAGGTGGACCACTCGAAGCCTTACGAGCTGCCGCCGGAAATACGCGAGGCGTACGCAGGCAACATCGAGTCGCAGGACGCCTACACCAACTACAACATCAAGTCAAACTACGGAACGAAGGCTGCGGCCGGACTTGTGCAGGACAACTCGTCCAGCGGAGGAGTCGCTTAGAGGGTGAAAGGTGAAAGGTGAAGGGTGAAGGGTGAAGAGTGAAGAGTTGATGGGTAGATGTTGGTTATGACTGAGAAATGGCCAGATGTTACCAGTGCCGAGATCAAGGAGCTGGCGAAGCGAGTGGGCGCCGACTGCGTGGGCATCGCGCCGATGAGCCGCTGGGAGGGCGCGCCCAAGCAGAACGACCCGCGGTACATCTTCCCTGGCGCGAAGTCCATGGTGGTGCTGGGCTTCCGCATCCCGCGCGGGCTTCTCCGCGGAATCGAGGAGGGAACGCGCTTCATCGACTACCCCGGCATGGGCTACGCATCGATAAACCAGGTGCACGGACCGATGGTCCTCTGGAAGCTCAACGCCTACCTGGAGGAACGCGGCTACGAGGTGTTTCCTCTCCAGAACGCGAACGGAGGCGATGCCGTCAACCCGGTGACCGGCAAGTTCAGGGAAGGCCTGAGCCGCCATGTGGCGGACGGGCGTCCTGCCCCTGACGTGCTGGTGCATTTCCGCATCGCGGCCTATCTGGCCGGGCTGGGCGAATTCGGATGGTCGAAGATGTTCCTGACCCCGGAGTTCGGTCCGCGCGTGCGCTTCGCCATGCTCTTCACCGACGCGGAGTTCGACGAGTACGATCCCATATACGAAGGCCACATCTGCGACCGCTGCAAGCTCTGCGTGCGCAACTGCGCCGGACACGCCATCTCCATGACGGAGTCGGTGAAGGTGACGCTCGCCGGACACGAGGTGGAGTGGGGCAAGCTGGACGAGCTCGCCTGCGAGGAGGGCATCCACGGCGGGGCGGACCGCGCGCTGTCGCCTTTCGACGGCGAGTTCCCGAGGCAGTACGGCTACGGGCGCGCCGTCGAGGGTGGCTGCGGCTGCATCCGCGCATGCATGGTGCACCTCGAGCAGCGCAACAAGCTCACCAAGACGTTCCGCAACCCGTTCCGCCAGCCGGGATGGAAGCAGTGGAAGATCGACCGCTCCAAGCCCTACGAGATCCCGCCGGACATCGCAGAGGAGTACGCCGGGCGCATGGAGGACAAGGAAGGCATGCTGGCGACCGAAGAGGATCCTTTCAGCCCCATTAACGACTGACCGTCCACGGGTCGCCACACGTAGATGTTGAGAATGAAAAGAATGGTGAAAGCTTTCGTTTTGTGCGCTGCGCTTCAAGTCGTTGGCGCGTTGTCCTGCGCGGCGCAGGAGATCGGAAACGGGCGGCTGACGGTGCACCTTTCGCGGACGGACGGTTCGCTCGTCGTGGCGGACGCGGAATCGGGGCGCGCGTGGCGGAGCGGCGCGGAGTTCGCGAATGCCCCCGTTGAGGTATCGGACGTCGTCAAGACATCGCCGACGTCGATGGTCTACCGCGTGAAGCCGCGCGATTGGCAGGAGTTCACGTGCCGCGCGTCGGTGGAGGGCGGGGAGCTGGACGTGGCGATCGAGGCGCCGGCGGAGGCGAAGATGACCGGCTACCGCCTGGGGTATCCGTTCCCGTTCGCATCCGAGACTGGCGACAGGTTCTACTTCCCGAACGGGTGCGGCTTGTCGATTCCGTGCGAGGCGAAAGATCCGTCCGGCATCGGCGACGAAAGCATCAACCGGGCGCTGGAAAAATCCCAGCGCGGCTATCAGACGTCGATGAAGATGGGCTGCTGGATCCAGTACGCGGAAAAGCCGGCAGCGGACGGCTCGCTGGAGCAGGGAGCCGGAATGCTGGCCATCGTTGGCACGCCGTGGAACATCTACCTGAACTTCAGCAAGGGGGACAACGGGCGGCGGACCGTGGGGCTGGACTGGTCGCCGGACATGATGCGCTTCGGCCATGCCCGCCACATCCGCTACTGCTTCTTCAAGAAGGCCACGCCCGGAAATCTGGCGCGTCGTTACCGCGCCGAGATGGAGCGGAGGGGATTCCGAGTCACGCTCAAGGAGAAGGCCGCGAAGTATCCGGCGATCGCCAAGAACCTGGAGCTGCTCAAGGGGGCGCCGAACATCTGGCACTGGAGCGAGCGGCCGGACAAGGTCGAGAAGGCGCTTGAGCTGAAGAAACTTGGTTTCGGCAACATGCTCTTCTCGACGGTGACGCGCCGCGACCTCGGCGTATGGATCACGCCGGAGGAAAAGCGCCACCTCGCGAAGATCCCCGGCGTACTCTGCACCGAATATGACATCTACTGCGATACGATGGAGCCGGAGATGGTGGACAAGATCGACTACCTGCGTCCGCACTGGCCGCTGGGCGTGTGGGACGCGGGCGACTACGTCGTGGGCGGCGACGGCAAGCCCTTGCGGGGCTGGAAGGTCCCGCTCAAGTCCGATCCGTCCAAGCCGTGTATCGGCTGCCTGCGCCTCTGCGAGAGGCAGGCGCCCGCCTACATCCGCGCGCGCGTGGCGAAGCTCCAGGCCGAGGCGGCAATCGGCGCGCGGTTCTTCGACGTGACCGGCACGGGCATCGGCGAATGCTGGCATCCAAGGCACATGGTCTCGCGCCGCGAGAGCGTGAAGGCGCGGCAGGACATGTTCCGCATCGCGCACGAGGAATTCGGCCTCGTGGCCGGCACGGAGGACGGATTGGAGTGCTACGTGCCGGATGTCGACTACTTCGAGGGCGTCTTCAACGCCTCGCACTGGCGCGTGGATGGCGGACGGTACATGTGGAAGATCTACGAAGAGACGCCGCCTGTCATCAAGCGGTCGCTCGACCCGACGATGCGCTTCCCGTTCTGGGAGATGGTGTTCCGCGACTGCGTGGTCGGCTACTGGTACTGGACCTGCTACAACAACAAGTTCCCGCAGGACTGGTGGAAGATGGATCTCCTGAACGTGATCGCCGGCACGCCGCCGATGTACCTCTTCACGCCGGAGGTGTTTGAACGGCAGAAGAACAGTCTGGCGGCCAGCGTGAAGCGCGCCGCGTCCACCGCGCGCGCGACGAAGGACGCCTTGCTGGTGGAATTCCGCTGGCTCACCGCGGACCGTCTTGTGCAGGAGAGCGTTTTTTCCAACGGCTACCGCGTGATCGCGAATTTCTCCGACAAGCCGTATGTCGCGCCGGACGGCATGCTAGTCCCTCCGCGTGACTTCTCGAGCGCCCACTCCCGCGAATGACTGGAGCTCTGAAGGATGATAGCACTTGCGGCAGGATACCAGCATTTCGCGGACGGCGCGCCGTTCGCGGAGATCGCGTTGCGCCATCAGTCCGTGAAGGAGGTCTATTTCCCGTGGGTGGGAGAGCCTTCAGGACGCCCCCGCCTCGGCTACGAGGAGGAGGACGACGCGGACGAGCTAGCCGCTGCGCTCCGGCGCGACCTGACGCGGCTGCGCGCGGCTGGCGTGAGGCTTGACCTCCTGCTCAACGCGAACTGCTACGGCGAGGAGGCGATGAGCGTCGCGCTGGAGACTCGCATCGCAGGAATCCTGGAGCAACTGTCCTCTTGGGGATGCCGCCCGGAAATCTGCACCACCGCCTCGCCATTCGTGGCGCGTACGCTGAAGAAGCTGTTCCCGGAGATCGAGGTGCGCGCCTCCGTGAACATGCGCCTGACGACGCTTCAGGCGTTTCGCTACCTCGCGCCGCTCTTCGACTCGTACTACATCGGACGCGACATCCAGCGCAACCTAGAGACGATGAGACGCTTCTCGGAGTGGTGCCGCGCCAACGACAAGAAGCTGTGTGTCCTCGCGAACTCGGGCTGCCTCAGGAACTGTCCGTGGCAGACCTTCCACGACAACCTAATCGCGCATTCCGACGCCGCGATGAGGGTAGAGAACGTGCGCAACTGGAGTCCGCACCTATGCTGGACGCTCTACAAGGATCCCGCCAACTTCGCGGAGATCCTCAAGGCCACGTGGATCCGCCCGGAAGACATCGCTCGCTATGACGGACTTGTGGACGTGGTCAAGCTCGCCACGCGCCAGCACGCCAATCCGGACATAGTCATCTCCGCCTACGAACGAGGCTCCTTCGACGGGAATCTGCTCGATCTGTTCGAGCCCGGCTTCTCCCCGGCGTTCTATCCTCGCTTCATAGACAACGCGGCGTTCCCGGACGACTGGTTCGAACGCACGTCTGCATGCGCGCGCGAATGCGCCGAGTGCGGCTATTGCGACCGCACCCTCGGCACAGTATGCAAGTCGATGCGCATCTAAGAAAGAATTCTCATCTGACATCATTCAGCGCGAAAGACCTGATCTCGGCACGGCCTGAACCTGGGACAAGCACCCATCGTATGACCGACGCCCCGGCCGGGACGCGAATCGTTCCGCCGTCCACGGTGGCGCCTGACGGGCATGGCGGAAGCGAAAGCACCGTAGGATGCGACTTGTCGCACGAAAACGCGATCTTCGCACCGCTGCTGGAGCGATACGAAACCGAAAGAAGATAGTCGCGCTCGGATGCCGATGCGACGGTATACGACGGCTTTATCTCTCTTGCGTGGTTCACGTCGGCGTCTTTCGCGGCGATTCTGCACGGCAATCGATGTATTCCTGTCGGCGGGTCTCCGCTCATCCACTGCGTGCGCCGCTTCATGAGCGTTCCCCAGCCGCTCCACTCGTAGAACCAGTTTGGGGGCATTCCCCACGTCTCGAACCCGCCCGTACGGACGTTCATCTCGTCCAGCCCTTTCTTCACCCAGGAGCCCTTCTCCTCGCCCATGCCCATCCGGACGCGGTAGTGCGCGTAGGCGCATTCGCGCGGCGCGCCTTCCGTGCCGAGTGCGCCGCGAAGATGCGACGACGGCGAAAGCGAGCGCCAGCGGCCCGAACGGTGCCGTGCCCGGTAGAAAAGCCCGTTCTCGAACGTCGCCGCCTTTTCGTCTTCGGTGAAGCCTGACGGCTCCCAATCGCTTAGGTTGTAGCGGAAACTCCACTCCAGTCCCGTGAGAATGCGGTTGCCAAGCGCACCGTAGAGGTCGTCGCCCTGGATCCAGAACGCCTCGGCGATGGCCACGTACATGAAAAGCCCGGCCATCACGTGCGCCTGGTCGCGACTGGACTCCTGACACTGCCCGTTGGCGTAGATGTAGTGCCGCAGCTGCTCGTCGTATCCGTAGTCCGCCACCGTGTTGTCACGACCTCGCAGCTTGAAGGTCTCCATCTGATCCGTCACCTCTATCGGATCAGTATCGCAGACCGGCGGACCCGAGACGTAAGGCTCGTCGTCCGCACGGTGGGGAAGTCCGTTGAGGTAGCGCCAGACGCGGTCATACATCTTTTCGTCTTCAAGGAAGATGGATATCGCCAGAACCGACCGCAAGGCAAACAGCCCCTGATTGCCGAAGCGCGCAGGATCGCCATTCTTCAATATCGGGTAGAACTTCTCGCGTAGCATCCGCATGAAGCGCGCCTTGTCATACGCGGCCCATCCGGCCCAGTCGCGCATCAGCTCGGCGGCCTCCACGAGCAGGAACACCTTGCCGTAGTCAAGCGGCGCCGTGCCGGAAAGGCCGAGCTTGTCGTAATGCGAGTTTGCGTTGATGAACTCCACCGCCTTCTTCGCGTAGCGTTCGTCGTCCGTGAGCCGCCACAGGAGCGCGAGGTCGTGCGCCCTGCGGCCTGACAATCCGATCGTGTAGTTGCAATTCTTCGTCTTGAGGCTGGTACCGAGGTTCGGAACAGCTTGGTTGGGGTCTGAATAGCCGCAATCCCGCAGCGCGACGAACGCCGACGCCCACGGTTCTCTTCCGCCCGCGACCATCGCGCGCGCACGCTCGATGTCCGACCGCGAACAGTCGATGCCCGGATGCACGAATGTACGTGCGGCGGCGCAGCGAGGCGGAGGGACGCGAACGAGGCCTTGCTGGACGCAGCGCTTGAATTCTCCA
>CACXPT010000031.1 GCA_902769585.1 uncultured bacterium | reverse complement strand
GCGCAGACGCCGTATGGATTGGACGCCGCGCGTTCAAGGGCGTGTCCGGCCAGCGAAAGCGCCAGACCCCCAAAGAGCATGATGCATGACTTTGTCATTGTCTGCGCAATATTATACCCAATTATTCATGTTGTGCAATGGCGATTCTCTTTTGTCCACATTCGGGAAATCACTTGGACGATTCGTCAAGGCACCATTTCCATGCTGGAACAATCTCCCGTTCCTCGTCCCATGTCACGACCATGCAGTCGTCGACTTTGATTTCGCTTCTGGCAGTCATCAATGCGGACAACTCGCCGTCAACAGTTATGGCAAACTTTTTTAGCCACAACAAACCGAATGTGGCAATAAAACTTAGCCATATACTGCGTCATTGTTTTCTCATTCAGCCCTTCAGGAATCCGTACTCGTACACCTTCGGCACGATGTGCTTTGCGAGATCCTTCATCGCGGTGCGTAGATTTGCGAGAAGAGCGGTGTATGTCGCGTCTTGGCTTTCGGATTTCATCTTCACCTTGCCCTTCGCATCGGTCGTTGTCCCTTGAAAGTGAAGCCGAATGTCGTAGTACGAGGCGTTCGGATTTGCGTGTGGCTGGGCATGATAGTAGCGCCACAGCTCGCGCCCGGCATCAAGGACTGCGCGAGCGGCGGTGGAGAGTACGGGAGGGACGCGCTCCTGCGCGTCCGCTGCCTCTTCGGTCGCGCAGGAGCGCGACCCTCCCAACGCCAGTTCCCTCTGGTAGGGCGCGTTGTCCACAACGCGCCGCTTCCCCGCCAGCCAATCGCTCATGAAGTGGCTCTTGAAGGAATCCTTCGCGCCAACCTCTTCCTCCGTGAACGGAATCCAATGGTTCTCGCCGTCGGCCGACTTGATGTAGTTCGCGTTAGAGAAGAGCGTGTATGCGAGACAATCCGACTGGAATCCGAGATCGCCTCGCCAGCCCTCATTCGGATAGAGAAACTGGTCTCGGTCATTCAGCCAATCCGCTTCGATGCTGTGGCAGACGGCCACGTACACCGCAACCTCGACGAGGTTCGCGTCGGTTATCCACGACCCGCGCGCGGATTTGATGAGCGCCTTGTCGGCCTTGAAATAAATGTCGAGAATGTGCTGTACATCATGCGAACGCGCCGACAGGAATCCCAATTTCAGACGTGAAGGCCGCTTGCGCGTCTCGATGAGCCAGTCGTTGATGGAACGCTCGTTGTCGTAGGAAAGGATCGTCTTCGTGCCGATGAACTCGCCCTTGCGGTCATACACATCCGCCACGGCGGAGGTGAACGCGCCGTTGTTGCCTGCGGCGCTTAAACACGGAGATTTTGAGGAGTAACGGAGACATGGAGAAATCTTGGGAGGGACGCAATTTATTGCGTCCGTTACATTTTCGGTCGCAACAAGTTGCGACCCTCCCCCTACCTGCACCACTGTGTCTCCGTGCCTCTGTGTTGATGATTTATCCCCCATCCGCCAAACGAAGAAGCCAATGGGGAAGTCGCCCTTCACGTTGTCAAAGGTGTCTGCGGGAACGATGAAACACTTTTCAAGCGTACCATGAAACGCCTGGCGGAACGCCTTGAAGTTGGGTCCCGTCAGATGCTTGAGCGTAGAGAACTGCCCGATTACGCATTCTGGGATCTCGTCGTGTATGCGCATGAGGAACTGCGCGAAAAGCTCTCGTCCTGCGATACCGATCTTTTCAAGATAGCGGTTGTATGTGGCATGGACGACCGAGACGTCGGTCTTGTTCTGGCCCGTGCCTGAACGCTGGCGGATGTCTCCCGCCTCCGCATAAGGCGGATTTATGTAGATGACGAGCCGTTTGCGCTTCTCGGGATCGTCGATGATTTCTTTCAGCCCCTGCGGCAGCTTGCCGAAGGAGTCGTTGAGGAAGTCGAACTGGAACACGTGCGAATCAAGGAGGTTCGCGCCGAGCTTGATGCGCTGGTGAATCACATCGACATCCTGCTGGTCGAGTGTGGACACCCACACGTTGTACTTGTTCGTGAGGCCGACTTCGAGGTTGCCCGTGCCACAGCAACAGTCCCACACGTAGTGGTCGTCCTGCCAGTTCTCGCCGAGGGCGGCGGCGAGATAGTCCTGTGAAAGGGAAACCCACTGCTGCGGAGTGAAGAAGGATCCCTTGCGCTCGCGCACGTCCTGCGGCACGAGGAGGTCGCGCCGGTTGACGATGTAGTTCCAGTACTCCTTGCGGGGTGGGCGCTTGTAGCGGTTCCAGAAGATACGGTGCGCCTTCTGTCCATCGGAGAAGGATATCTCTGAAAAGAGCTGAAATCCAAGCGCGTTCGTCCCGCCTGACTGACGGTAATGGTCATTCATCAGAAGAACGTTCAGCCGGTCGGTGACGGCGGCGTTGTCGGACGAGAAGATGTCGGCGAGGAAGAAGTCCGCATCGATGATGCCGTTCTTCTTGGCGGCGGCCCAGTCCGGCATGAGGATCGTGGGCATCACCGTCTCGCGCCAGCGCTGGTAGATGTGTGTGAAGTTGTTCTTGGTTATCTGAACGGTCGCGCTGGAGCACGGCCCTCCCATGTGGAGGTTCGCCTTGATGAAGCGGCGAAGCTCCGACTCGTCCTTCGCGAAGTCGAATTCGAGCGTGGCGGATTCAAGGATGCGGATGACGCGCTGATAGAGGTCGCCAAACTCGCGCGTCTCGTGGTCGGACGGAGCGACGTTCCAGTTGAAGTCGTTCTGGTAGAATATCTCCACCACCTCCGAATATGGGATGAACGCGATCCGCGCGGCATTGAAGGCGGCAAGGTACTTGGGCGGAAGGTGCCGGTCGAAAGTGCGTTCCTTGCCAATCGTGAGGACAAGCTGGACGAGCGCGAAGTCAAGCGGTGCGTCCGCGCCGCGTTTCGCCTCCGCCCACAGCACGTTTTCGGCATCGCACAGAGGGAGGTCGGTCGCTGGCACGGCAGCGCAGAAATCGACATTGCCGAGAATGCGGGAGCAATCGAACGCGCCGAACCAGTCGGCGGCGACCCTGTTCTTCAGTTCCGCCTCCAGAATGGAGGGAGGATAGAAAACGGCGGCCGTAGAACATGGAGTTCTGCTTGTCGTTGTGCGCATCATTCGCTCTCCTTCGTTGCGGCGGTCGCGGGGCGACCGCCCTACCGGTTTGGACGACGGTCACGGGGGTGACCGCCATACCACTGCGGCATCGTGTGCCGCCACGAAGGAGACGATTGAAGGGAGAAGAATCGCGACTATAAGAAATGCGTGCCTCGTCGATCTCCCTCTACTGGAGGCCTTGGCGTGCCCGAGAAAGATGGAGAAGACAAGTGCACGCAAGACGGTATAAAACCGCCTGCGCAACCTCGTCAAACTCGCTCTTTCTCTTGAAACCGCCAAGTTTCCAGTAGAACGTCGTTTGCGTGTCAGCGCAAAATACCTGATTTCGCCTGAACGGGATTTCTCCCCCGCCACGGCTAGCCCCCGTAGCGCACCCGCGCCGCGAAAGCACCCACAGTATACCAAAAATCCCCCGCCTTCGGACGGAGGATCTTACTTGTAAGTGTTGCCACCAAATCTCGCTGGCAGAGTCAATGCCATTCGGTGAATTGTCACGTTTCCGTTCGGTGAATTGACATGTTTTCATTCGGTGAATTGACAACCCTTTAGCCGTCAGCTTTTTGACACAGGAGGTTTATAGCTGAGGCATTGCCCCATACCCAGAACGCGAACCAATGACGGGGCCTAGACCTTTCCAAAGCGCCGCCAAGATGGCGGCGTTCCCAGTCAAAGGCCCCTAACTGGGAAAGCCGCCTTCTAGGCGGCGGCATCACTGCGGTGCGCGTTTTCAGGTGGTGATTCCACTTGCAATACACAGAATTGTGATATACAATTTTGTGTATCCCTTTCAAGGAGCAAACATGAAAAGAGCAACTGTATTCTACCTCTTGGGAATGGCGTGTGCCGCGGTCGCCGCCGTGCCGCCGACCTTGCATGCGGCGAAGGTGACCGTGGAGACGACATGCGCCGACGGCGCCGTCACGACCGAGGAGGTGGCGCTGGAGATCAAGGATTCCCGTGCCGTCTTCCGCTGGCCGCGCGCCAAGGTCCCCGCGAACGTCAAGCGGATCGCGATCTGGCCCGACTTCGCCGAGGCCCGTTCGGGCGAGGACGGATGCTGGGTGTTCCCGAACAACCGCATGGGACGTTTCACGCGCACGGAGGGCCGGGCGTACGAGAGCTGGGGCATGTTCATGCCGTGCTTCGGCATGGCCACGCCGCGCGGGGCGTTCTGCGCGATCGCCACGGGCATGCCGTATTCGCTGTCGGCGGAGGTGACGGTCCAGGACGGCGTCTACAGGATGCGCGCCCTCTTCGACAAGTACATGGACGACCTGTACGAGGACATCTCCATCGAGTTTCGTTTCCTCTCCGGCCCGGACGCCGACTATTCCGGCATCGCGCGCGCCTACCGAGCCTACCAGCTCGAACGCGGCGCGTGCCGTCCGATCACGGAGCGCGTCAAGGAGCAGCCGCTGCTCGACTACGCCGTCCGCCACCCCGAGGTGCGCGTACGCATGGCGTGGAAGCCCGTGCCGAGCCCGGTCCCCGAGCAGGTCACGCGCAACGAGCCGCCCGTGAAGCCGGTCGTCACCTTCGACCGCATGGCGCATTTCGCGGACGTCTGCCGGGAAGTCGGCGTGGACGGCGCGGAGTTCTGCCTCGTGGGCTGGAACGTCGGCGGACACGACGGACGCTACCCGCAGATCTTCCCGGTCGAACCGACCCTTGGCGGCGAGGAGCGGCTCAAGGCCTGCGTTAAGCACGTCCAGGACCTCGGCTACCAGATCGCGGGGCACTCGTCGTTCCGTGACTGCTACATGATCGCCGACACCTTCGACTCCGAGTTCGTGGTGGAGAAGAACCCCGACGGAACGCTCCGGCGCGGCAAGACCACATACGGAGGCGGACGGCTCTTCACGATGTGCCCGCAGCGCGCCTACGAGCGCTTCTGCCCCAAGCAGTGCGCGGAGATGGCGACGCTGGGCTTCAAGGGGCTCTTCTACCTGGACGTCGTCACGGCGCGTCCGATCTTCCCCTGCCCCGACCCCCGCCACCGTCTCAACAACGGCCAGCGCGCGACGTGGGAGTGCAACATCCTCGACGAGGTGCGCTCCGTGTTCGGCGGCAGCGCGTCCGAGGGCGCGTACGACTTCTGCGTCGGGTCCATCGACTCCGCGCTGACGATCCAGTGGTGCAAGCCGTTCGACCCGCCCAAGTGCAAGCTCGACGACGCCTACGTGCCCTTCTGGCAGCTCGTCTACCACGGCATCGTCCTCTCCACGCCCTTCCGCACGATGATCAACTGCACGGCTAACCCCGACCGCCGGTCGCTCCTGAAGCTCGCCGAGTTCGGGGGCCGCCCCACGTACTACGTCCATTCGGTGTTCGTGACGGGACGCGCGCCGAGCATGGGGACGATCGACCTCGAGCTGACAACGGAGGAAAAGCTCAGGCAGTCCGCCCTCTGGATCAAGGAAGGCTGCGACGACTACAACCGCCGCCGCGCGCTGCAGTTCCGCTTCATGGACCGCCACGAGGATCTCGGGGACGGCCTGTTCCGCGTCACGTACTCCGACGGCTCGCGCCTCGTGGGCAACTACAACGACGCGCCGCGCACGGTGGACGGCGTGCAGGTGCCGTCCCTCGACTACGTCGTCATCCCGCCCTCGCTTCACACGGTTGAGAATGTTGCCAATGTGGAAATGTTGCCAGTTTCAATGTTGCCAATTGCCAATGGGAATTGAACATTGGGAATGGCAACATTGGATATTGGCAACACTTGGTCAAGTTACAGGCAAATCTAGGAGATTATCCGTGAAAAACAAAATCGTCATTCTGGTATCAATGGTCGGCGTGCTTTCCGCGATGGCGGCGCCCGTGCTGGAGAACGACGCGATGCGCATTCTCTTCGCCGACGCCTCGCGCGGCTGGGGCGTGACCTTCCTGCGCGACACGACGCGCGAGATCGACCTCTGGCAGGTGTTCTTCGCCAAGGAGAAGGACGGAAAGCGCGTGGAGTGCAAGGAGGTGTCGAACCGTTCGCCCGCGAAGCGCCGCATCGAGCGCGACGGCAACCGCACGACGTTCGTCTTCGAGGGAATCGACCTCCCCGATGAGCCGGGCGCGGTGGACGTGCGCGCCACGGTGGAGCTCGAGCCGGGCATGGGTGGCGTATTCGCCCTCACGCGCACGAAGTATCCCGTGCTGAAGCGCGTGACCGACGACGGAGCGGGCGACATGATGATGCCGTCCGTCAACTTCGGCGCGTACCTTATCCGCAAGCGTGACTCGAAGAAGATCCCCGATCCGCGCATGGTCGGCTACATGGGCTATTCGCCGATGGTGAGCGCGTTCAACCTCGGCGACGCCGGACTGTACGTGGCCGCGCACGACGGGGAAGGTCATACCAAGTACTTCGACGTCAAGGGCGAGCAGAACGTCTCCTTCTACACGCCCGTCGAGAACATGGGCTATCTGGGGCGCGCCGCCGGAAGCCCCGGCTATCCCGTGTGCGTGGCGTGCTACAAGGGCGACTGGTGGCAGGCGGCGAAGCTGTACCGGAAGTTCGCGCTGCAACAGCCCTGGACCGCGAAGGGGCCGATCTGCCGCCGCGCCGACTACCCGAAGACGATGAGCGAGACACCGCTCTGGATCAACATCCACGGCGACTCGACCGTCGCCACTAACACGCTCATCACTGCGAAGAAAGTCTATCCCGATTTCGCGACGGGTCTTCACTGGCATCGCTGGAACCTGCCGGGACACGACGTGAACTACCCAGAGTACTTCCCCACCGTGCCGGGCGTCTCGAACGCCGTCGCGGCCTGCCGCGCGATGGGGCAGTTCCCGATGATCTACACGAACGGACGCCTCTGGGACGCCGGCACGATGGGCTGGCGCTTCGCACAGCCGTACGCCACCGTGCAGGATGACGGCACGCCCTACATCGAGCGCTACGGCAACAAGCGCGCGCAGGGCGTGATGTGTCCGTACACGCGCGAATGGCAGGACGTCATGAACGAACTCGCGCGCCGCATCACGGGACCCGAAGTCGGTGCGCCGGCCATGTTCATGGACCAGATCGGCGCGGCCGCGCCCAAACTCTGCTTCAATCCCGCGCACGGCCACACGCTCGGCGGCGGCACGTACTGGTTCGACGGCTACCGCAAGCTGCTCGCCCAGGCACACGCTACCACATTCGCGAACGGCGCGTTCCTCACAACCGAGGGCAGCGCCGAACCGTGGATGGATAACATTGACGGTTACCTGATCGTGACGATGCGCCGTGCCGAGGACGTCCCCTTCTACCCGGCGGTCTACTCCGGCTACACTACGTACTTCTGTTCGCCGCAGCACGGACTGGACGACGAAATTTCGTGGCGCTATCTCCAGACGCGCGAGGCGCTCTGGGGCGTGGAGCTGGGTTGGTTTTCGCCGTCGTTCCTCACCGCTCCCGGAATGGCCGCCAAACGCGAGATCGTGGGCGCGCTCTGCCGTCTGCGGATGAGATACAAGGATTTCCTCGCATACGGCACGCTGCTCGACGAGGCGCGTTTCGCCGCTCCGCCCGCCCGCGTGCCGATCAAATGGCGTCCCCGCTGGGTGAACCGTGGCAAGCCCCAGGAGTTCGACGCGCCGGCCGTGATCGGCAATCTCTGGCGCAATTCCGCCGACACGGAGACGCGGCTCTTCCTCGCCAACATCTCGGATGCCAAGCAAACCATAACGCTCGCGAACGACGGCTTCGTCGGCCGCGCCGTCACGCTTCAACCCCACGCCCTCGAGGCCCTGCGGCCCGAATGACCATGAAGAACCTATTACAGGAGCAGATATGACCAAGACGACAAGACGGACATTTCTCGGCACGACGGCAGCCGGTGCCTTCTTCATTCCCGCACGCACGCTGTACGGCCAAGACCTGCCTGCCAAGCAGCTACGTCTCGCGATGGTGGGCGCTGGCGGCATCGGCGCGCCCACGTGCGACCTGCTGTGCAAGGCGGGCGCGACGGTGGCGGCGCTCTGCGACGTGAACGCGAACGCGCTCGCCGCGCAGGCGAAGCGGCATCCCGGCATCCCCACGTACATGGACTGGCGCGAGCTCTTCAAGCACCACAAGGACTTCGACGCGGTTGCGGTATGCACGCCAGACCACACGCACGCGATCGTGGGCCTGCACGCGATGCGCCTCAGCAAGCACGTCTACATCCAGAAGCCGCTCGCGCATTCCTACGAGGAGTGTCGCATGCTGATGGCCGAGCAGGCGCGCACGGGCGTGGTGGCGCAGATGGGCAACCAGCACCACCCGCGCGGGAAGGCGTACCGCATCCTCGCGGAGACGGGGATCATCGGTGAGGTGACGGAGGTCGTCTGCTGGACGGACCGTCCGGGCCGCTTCTGGCGACCGGCACCAAAGGAGTATCCGAAGACGGGCGCGTTCGACCGCGGCTTCACGGCCGAGTCGTGGGACGTGTGGCTGGGGCCGGGCCCCACGCATCCCTGCTCGCCGCTAATCGCGCCGCGCGTGTGGCGCGGCTGGTGGGACTACGGCACGGGCGCGATCGGCGACATGGCGATCCACAACGCCGACCCGGCGTTCGAGGCGTTCGGCTGGGGCGCGCCCGTGTCGGTGAAGGGCATCTGCGACGAGCCGGTGGTGGCGGCGTTCCCTGGACGCGCGAAGATCGAGATGACGTTCGCGCCCACGCCCAAGTGTCCGCGCGCCGTCAAGTTCACGTGGATGAACGACAGCCAGACACCTCCCCTTCCCGCAGGTGTCCATCCGAAGTACGCGTTTGGCGACAACGGCCTCATGTTCGTAGGCACGAAGGGCGCCTTCAACGGCGTGGTGTGGAGCGGCGGTAACCCGCTCGTGATCGCCGCCGACCACGAGTGGAACGCTGAGACAAAGGCTATGCAGCGCGCCGGTGCGGATGCGCTGAAGGGCCTCTCCTTCCATAGCCACTTCAAGGAATTCGTGGACGCCGCGAAGGCGGGCGACCCGCAGGCGTGCGGCAGCAAGATGGCATACGCGGCACCGTTCACGCAGGCGCTACTGGTGGGTGCGATCGGACTTCGATTCCCCAACCGCGAGTTACGCTTCGACCCGGCGGCGGGGCGTTTCACCAACTGCCCTGAGGCAAATGTGTTCCTGCAGGCGCCCGCGCGCGGCGCGTTCTCGATGAAAGACTTCGCCTAGTCACTTGCCGCGTGCCGTCTGCGCGGATTCGAAGAACACGTATCCGCCAGACCAGGCCGGAACCGAGGGGAGCGTGACAAGCGCATCGGCTCCGTCATGCACGACATCGAGCACGACGTCGGCCGCGTCGAGTGACGACCAGACAGCCTTCTGCGCGGCAACACCGCGCAGGCGGAGGCGGACGGGAGGCGTCGCGCCGACAGATGTATTGACGAACACGACCGACGCGAGCGTGCCGTCCGCGCGGACACGCGGCTGCACGAAGGAACGCATCGGCGTCTCGACGAGGACGGGCGCCTTTCCGTGCGACGCCCAGTCCGCGAGCCGGTGCAGCTGCACCACGCGGTCGCCGGAGGCGACCATGAGCGCGCTCGTGAAGGCGTCATGCCCGAACACGACGCGGCGGCGGGGAGGGACGCGCTCCTGCGCGTCCGTACCGGACTTGTCCTCGAACATCACGGTTGCCGCCTCTCGCCAGAAGGAGGCGTTGGCGTCGCAGTAGTAGCCCGAAACGGCCTTTGCGCCGACGGCTGGAACCAGGAAGAACGCCTTCCCAGAAACGGGCGTCTCGCGCGCCTTGAACCCGGCGTTGACTGGATCGTCCATGAACCGTTCGCGCAGGTTGCCGTCAAGCGGCTCGCATCCCGCGATACCGATTGCCGCCCCGTACCCGGCCTTGAACAGAACCGACGCCGCGCCACCGTCTATGAGGAGGTCCTCCGAGAGCAACTGCGCCACGGCGTCGGCACCGCCGTTCACCGCCGCCTGCGCCACGCCTATCGTCACGATCCGCGCGAGGTCGGAACGCGCACCCGGCACGAGAGGCTTGAGCGGAAGGGATCCGGTCTGGAGCGCGCTCGCCGGACTGCCCGAGACGCCGTAGCCGCACCGCGCCGCGCCCGTGCTGACGGCAACGTAGCGTTTCAGCATCGCGGCGTTCCGCGCAAGCGACGCGAGGATTTCGTCGCCGTACCATCCCGGCGTCTCGAACCCCGCGTCGATGACGAGCGCGGAAAGGGAGTTCATGCCCTGCGAAAGCGCCTCCAGTCCCTCCAGCAGCACGCCGCGTCCCGTGCGGCACGCGAACGACCGCGGACAGGATTCGATTTCGGGACAGATGCGGTCGATGAACGGAAGTGGTCCGATGGTATCGATCTGCTGGGCGAGATAGTACGCCTTGCCGATCTGCGCGCGCGCGTCGTGGTCGAAGTATGCCCCACCGCCGGGACGCATCCCGATGGGAAGTCCCGTGGCGGCGTGGCACGCCTCGTAGAGCAGGCGGTGTTCCGGGAAGCAGGCGCCCGGCTGCTGCTGGCACATCCGCGTCTCGGGCGACGCGGCATGGACCGCCTCGCCGATCAGGCGCACAAGAGCGGCCTCGCCTTCGAAGGCGAACGCGCGCCAACGTGCGGCGAGCGAGGCGTCCTTCTTCATCGCCGCGACGAGCTGCGTGCGCGTATACTCTTTGCCCTCCTTCTTCGCGAACTGCCCAAGGCAGTATTCGCAGTGGCAGCCGAAACCTGGCCCGCCGTGCTTGATGATGCGGATATCGTCGTCGACCCAGACGGCATACGGCTTGACCGCCGCCGCGTAGAGGGACGCCATCTCGCGCATGTAGGCGAGGAACCCCGGCGCGCGGAAACAGTTGCACCCCTTCGCCACTGCGCCGTTCTCGGACATGAACCCCTGCCATGTCATCCCCGTGTTGTCGGCGTACCGTATGAAGGCGTCGCCATGCCCGATCGTCGCCTGTATCTGCAGCGAGGGCAGGATGCCGAGCTTGCGCAGATCCTCCGCCGCCGCGGCCAGACGCTTGGCCGCCGCGCGGTGCTCATCCATCTTCGGGAAGCAGATGCCGGTGGAGAACCAGACCTCGTCCACGCCGGCACGGTGCTTCGCGAACTGTTCAAGCGTCGCCGTCCACACCTCTGGCCTGTCGGTCTGCGGCTTCCTGAGACGGATCGCCGAGAACGGAACCTCGCCGTTGTCGGCCACCGCCGCAACCGCAATCCCTACCGCAACCGCGCAAAGCGCGGCCATTCGATTGAAACAACGGCTCATCGCACTAAACCTCCACAGGTGCCGACATGATCGGACGCCCTTTGTGTCCATAACATTCAGTCGGGCGCACGACAAAGCGCACCGTCTTTCCCTTCGGCAATTCGGAAACGGCGAACACGCACGTCCCCTTCGTCGCCTCGCGCGTAGGCGGCAGATGGAAGCTCTCGGAAAGGACGCGCTTTGACGCGACGGGGTAGTCGACGTCCTCGTGGTACGCGAACGCCTGCACCTCGTAGTCGTACACGCGCGACGTCGCCGAGGGCTTCGCCGCCGGGAAATGCACCGTCACCTGGTCCGTCGCCGTGCCGCGACGGTCCTTGCCCATGGCGCGGGTTACGGTCACGGACGCGTCGGCGGCGAACTCAGGCGCGACCATCTTCGCCCCGCGCACGTCGAACGCGAACTCCCGCGGGCCGGTCAGCGGCACGTGCCAGTCGGGTCCGACCTTCTCGCCGCCGAGGAACTCGCGCCGCTCAATCACGAGCTTGTCGTCGTACACCGACACGAGCATCCCCTGCTTTCCGAGGTGTTCGGGCAGGAGCGGCATCTGCATGAGAACGTTGTCGTGATTCTCGCCGTTCTCGCGCCAGTACTGCGCGAAGATGTAGGAGAGCGAGGAGGTGCCGATGGACGTGAACGCCCCCTGCCAGACGCAACGCTCGTCCGTGAGCGAATAGTGCGAGTGGCCGGAGAACGCCACGGCGTTCGGATAGGCGGAAAGCGCGCGCGTGGCGACGCCCTTGTCGTGCCCCCACGCCCACGGGCCCTGCACCGTGTCGCCGGGATGCGGGTGCTGCGCGTAGAAGAAGGGCTTCTTGCCCTTCAACCCCAGCTTGTACTCGTTCGCCTTCAGGAACGCCTCCAGCTCCTTCTCGTAGCCCCAGTGCGAGCCGATGAACGTGTAGCCCTTCACCTGCTTCGCGTACACGCCCGTCCACGGTTCCTTGAACACGCGCTCCCACACGGCCTTGCGGTCGGTGACGATGCGGTGCGCCGCGCGCGTCGCCTCGTCGGGATACTTCTCGGCCAACGTCTTCGGCGTGTCGCCGTAGCCGTGTCCCTGCACGTCGTGGTTGCCGTAGACGAACAGCTTCTCGATCGGCTGGCCGTCGGGGCGCCGGTTCTCGGGGAAAACCTTGAACCACGCCTTCCCCACGAGTTCCAGCTGGTCCACGAGCCCGCGGTCCGCCATGTCGCCCGCGATGATCACGCCGTCGGCCTTGCGGTCGCGGAAGAACTCGAGCGCGCGCTCGAACACCGGCACCTGCTTCTCGTCGTAGATGTGGATGTCGCTCAAGACGCCGAGGGCCAGGTGGGGAGGGACGCGCTCCTGCGCGTCCGCGGCGGTCGCGCAGGAGCGCGCCCCTCCCAACAGAAGTCGTGAGCTGCTCGCTGCCGCGCCAGCCAGGAACATTCTTCGTGAAACGTCAAACATGTCAATCTTCCATTTTGCCAACAAGCCCCGGGGCTATGGGCTCCGGGGCTTGGTTTCGCCTTGCGGCTTTGCGTTACGCCTGCTGCGCTGCGGCGTCGGCCTCTCGCATCGCCTCGCGGCGCGAGAGCTTGATGCGGCCGCGGTCGTCCACGCCGATGCACTTCACGCGCATCTTGTCGCCGACCTTGCACACCGACTCGACGTTCGGCACGCGCTTGTCGCTGAGCTCGGAGATGTGGCAGAGCCCGTCGATGCCAGGCAGGATCTCGACGAACGCGCCGAACTCCTTGATGCCGGTGACGGTGCCGTCGTACGTCTTGCCGGGCTCGGCCTCGGCCGTGACGCCCTCCACCGCCTTCTTGGCGGCGTCCATCATCTCGGTGGACGTGGCGAAGATCGACACGATGCCGAAGTCGCCTTCCTCCTCGATGTCGATCTGGGCGCCCGTCGTCTCGCAGATGCCGCGAATCGTCTCGCCGCCCTTGCCGATGAGCGCGCCGATCTTGTCGGCGGGGATCTTGACGACCTCCATGCGCGGCGCGTACTTGTTCAGCTCGGCACGCGGCGCGGGGATGACGGACTCCATGAAGTCGATGATCTTCAGGCGCGCGTCGTGCGCGGCCTTGATCGCGCCCTCGACGAGGTCCCACGTCAGGCCGCGGAGCTTCAGGTCGACCTGGAAGCCCGTGATGCCCTGGCGCGTTCCGCCGACCTTGAAGTCCATGTCGCCGCAGTGGTCCTCGGCGCCGAGGATGTCGGTCACGAGCACCTTCTGGGACTGGTCGTCGTTCGTGAACAGGCCGATCGAGATGCCCGCCACCGTGCGCTTCAGAGGCACGCCGGCGTCCATGAGGGCGAGGCAGCCGTTGCAGATGGAGGCCATGGACGAGGAGCCGTTCGAGCCCATGATCTCGGAGACCACGCGGATCGAGTACGGGAAGTCGTCCGGCAGCACCTCGGCGATGGAGCGCTCGGCGAGCGCGCCGTGGCCGATCTCGCGGCGGCCGGTGGAGCCGAGACGGCCCACCTCGCCCGTGCAGTACGGCGGGAAGTTGTAGTGCAGCATGAAGCGCTTGGACGTGGGGCCGCCCGTCGCGGAGTCGAGCTCCTGCGCGTCCTTCTTCGTGCCGAGCGTGACCGTCGCGAACGACTGCGTCTCGCCGCGCGAGAATATCGCCGAGCCGTGGACGCGCGGGAGCACGCCCACCTGCGCGGCCAGCGGACGGATCTCGTGCTGGGCGCGGCCGTCGATTCGCTTGCCGTGCACGAGCACGTTCTTGCGGACGGTCTCGATCTCGAGGGCGTCGAAGAGGTGCACAAAGCCGACGGCGTCGATCTCTGGCCACTTCTCGCTCACCTTCTTGAGCAGATCCTCCTTGATGGCGCTCACCTTGCCCTGGCGCTCCAGCTTGCCCTTGATGAGCAGCGCGGCAGCGAGAGCCTCGCCGCCCTCGGCGCGGATGAAGTCCATCTTGTCCTGCGGCTGCGGGACGTCGTGGATGTCCTTGTCGGGCTTGCCGAGCGCGCGGCGCATCTCGATCTGGAGGTCGATGATCTTCTCGACTTCCTCGTGCGCGCGCTTGAGTGCCGCCACGAAGTCCTCGTCGCTGATCTCGCGGGCGGAGCCCTCCATCATGAGGAACTTACCGCGCAGTCCGGCGTAGAGGAGGTCGATGTCGCTCTTCTCCTTCTGCTCGTGCGTGGGGTTGATGATCCACTGGCCGTCGATGCGGCCGATGCGGACGCAGCCGATCGGGCCCATGAACGGGATCTCGCTGATGTGCAGCGCGGCAGAGGCGGCGTTGACGGCGAGGAAGTCGGCCTCGCGCGTGCCGTCGCTCTGGATCAGCATGCTGTTCACCTGGACGTCGTTGTAGTAGCCGTCGGGGAACAGCGGACGGATCGGACGATCGCACATGCGGGCCGTGAGGATCTCCTTCGAGGAGGGACGAGCCTCGCGCTTGAAGAAGCCGCCGGGGAACTTGCCCGACGCGTAGAACTTCTCGCGGTACTCGCACTGGAGCGGGAAGAAGTCGATGCCTTCGCGCGGCGTGTCGGTGTTGGTCACGGCCGTGAAGACGGTCGTGTCGCCGTAGCTCACGGTGACTGCGCCGGCAGCCTGCTGCGCGAGCAGGCCGGTCTCTATCACGAGGTCTGTCCCCGCGATGTCGACCTTGAACTGCTTTGTGTTTTCCATGTCTCTCCTTAGCGGCGCAGGCCGAGCTTCGCGATGATTTCCTTGTACTTGGCCTCGTCCTCGCGCTTGAGGTAGTCCAGCAGGCTGCGGCGGTTGTTCACCATGCGCAGCAGGCCGTAGCGGGAGGAATGGTCCTTCTTGTTGGCCTTGAGGTGCTGCGTCAGGAGCTGGATCTTCTTCGTCAGCGTGGCGATCTGGACCTCGGACGAGCCCGTGTCGCGCTCATGGCGCTGGAACTCGGAACGGATTGCGGCTTTGTCGATTTGCATTTTGTTCGAACTTTCTTTTGGTTTTGTAAATCCCGCAACCGTCGACCCTACCCGGTGCGCGCGTGCGCAAGTTCGAACATCCGCAGGAACTGGCGGACGCCCGCAACGGGGAGAAATCTCCTTAGACGGTCGCAGGAAGGTTGAGTATGATACCAGAAACGCCGCGCGCCGTCAAGGGCGGCTCGGCTGATTTTCAGTTTTCGCCTGCGGATTCTCGGGAATCGTCACTTTCTTGATGACGACCGGCTCCGTCGGCACGTTCTGGTGAGGCCCGAATGAGCCTGTCGCGACCTTGGCGATTTTGTCGACCACGTCCATGCCTTCCGACACCTTTCCGAAGACGGCGTAGCCGTAGGTGCGCGGATCCGGACCCTTGTAGTCTAGGAACCCGTTGTCCACCAGGTTGATGAAGAACTGGCTCGTGGCGGAGTCGACTACCATCGTGCGCGCCATCGCGATGCTGCCGCGCTTGTTGGAGAGGCCGTTCGACGCCTCGTTCTTGATGGGCGCGTTCGTGGGCTTCTGGCTCATCTCCCTGGTGAACCCGCCTCCCTGGATCATGAATCCGTCGATGACCCGGTGGAAGATCGTGCCGTCGTAGTGCCCGGCCTTCGCGTAGGCGAGGAAGTTCGCCACCGTGACAGGCGCCTTCCCGTCGTCCAGCTCCAGGGCGATCGTGCCCATTGATGTTTCTATTGATACTTTTTTCACTTTGCTTTCTCCTAAATCTGCCATCGCCTCACTTTGGGCTCCTCGTGATCACCTCGCACCCGTCGGGGGTTATGAGCACCAGGTCCTCAATCCGCACGCCGAGCTTCCCCTCGAGGTAGATGCCTGGCTCGATCGTCACGAACATGCCAGGCTCGAGCACGGTCTTGGACTTCGCGCGGGCAGTCGGCTCCTCGTGTATCTCGTAGCCGACGCCGTGGCCGAGCGAGTGCCCGAACGCCTTGCCGTAGCCGGCCTTGCGGATGATGTCGCGCGCCACCTTGTCGAGCGCGCCGCTAGTCATTCCCGGCCGCGCCGCCGCGATCGCCGCCCTGTTCGCCTCCAGCACGATGGAATAGACCTTCGAGTATTCTCGATTGAAGATTGAGGATTGAGGATTGAGGATTGAGCATCTGGTCATGTCGCTGCACACGCCGTCCAGCTTCACGCCCATGTCCACGAGCAGCGGCTCGCCGCGCCGCCAGACCGTATCGTCCGGCACGTGGTGGCACTCCGCAGCGTTCGCGCCTGCGCAGACGATCGTCTCGAACGCCTCGCCGTCTCCGAGCGCGTTCATGAACCCGCGTATGACGCGCTGAATGTCCTTCTCCGTCATGCCGGAGCGCATCTCCTTGCGGGCGAGCGACCATATCTCGTCGTTGAGCGCGACGGCCCGCGTGATCTTCGCGATCTCTGGAAGCGTCTTCACGGCTCGCAACGCAAGCACGTCCTCCGCCACGTCCACCAGCACGGCGCGGCGAAACACCTTCTGCAGGGAACGGTAGCGGCTCGCGGAGACAGTTCCTTCGTAGCCTAGGCGGCGAACACCGCGCGGCAACAACGACTTCGTGGCATCGGCAAACGACTGACCACGCTTCAGCTGAACTGTCTTGAGCCACGGCGCCACGCGGTGCGCCATCGGCACGTAGCGGAAGTCGGTGATGAACGTTGGCGACGCATGAGGCGACACCACAAGGCAGCCGTTGTCGCACACGACGTCCGTCACCGAACGGATGTTCGCCTCGCCGAAGAGGAGCACGGCGTCAAGCCTGCGACGCACCGCGCGCCGGACAAGTGACTCCAGGCGCTCGTCGAACGGATTCTCCTCAGCCATCCAGCTTCTCCTCCCCGCGCTTGGCTGCCATCCGCGCACGATAGCGTCGTACATAGGTCAGCACGCCAAAGTAGACTAGCGGCGTGAATATCGCGGCGAACAGGAACCCGCCAACAAAGAAGGCGGCCACAAGCTCCTCGCCGAGCTGCAGAACCGAATCCCAGCTCTGGTCCTTTACCACGTCACGCAGTGCGTGGCTGATCGCGCCGTATGAAAATCCGCCTCCAAGAAGCCGATTGCCGACCCAGCACTGGACAGGATAGATGATAAATATGGTGAAATGGTTCGTGACGAACGTGGCGACAGTAGCGCCGATCTTGCTCCCCTTAAGCAAGATCGCAGTCGGGATGGACAAGACCAGCTGGAAACCGAACGGGATGGCCCAACCGTAGAACATGCCGATCGCCCATCCCCTTGCGATGAACTCGGGAGAGGCCTTCTCGCCGAGAATCTTCTCGCGGAGGCGTTGCCACTGTCGCCTAATCCACGACATGGACGAAAAGCCCCGAGCGGAGCTTCGGCTCGAACCACGTGGACTTCGGCGGCATTATGGCCCCTGCATCGGCGATGTCCATCATCTCGCCGACGGTGACCGGATACATGGAGAACGCAACCGCATCGCGGCCATTCTCCACACGTCCCTTAAGCTCGTCCAGTCCACGCACGCCGCCCATGAAAGAGATGCGCGGCGAGGTGCGCGGATCATCGATGCCCAGCACCGGCGCGAGGAAGCGGTCCTGCAGCACGGAGACGTCCAGCGACGAAACGACATCCGTTCCAGCGGGCACGTCCCAGGCGAGGTCGTACCAGCGGCCCGCAAGAAACATCCGCGCGTGACGACCTGTGGCCGGCGCACCGTCGGAAGCGTCCGTCACGGTAAAGGCCTCGCGCGCCTTCGCGAGAAGCGCATCGGAGTCGAGTCCATTCAGGTCGGCAACGAGACGGTTGTACGGAAGTATCTTGAGCTGCGAGGCCGGGAAGGCCACGGCGAGGAACCAGCGGCTCTCGCCGGCAAAGTCGCGTTCGCGCGCGTAGCGGGAAGCGGCGGCGCTGCGGTGGTGGCCGTCCGCGATGTAGGCCACGGGAATGCGGGCGAACGCGGCCGCGAGTGCGTCATTGCGATCCGCAGGGATCGTCCATACCGTGTGTCGAATGCCGTCGGGAGCCGTAAAGTCGTACAGTGGCGCGTCCGCGCAGGCTGCGGCCACGATGGCGTCGATCTCTGCGTCGTCCTTGTAGGTGAGGAAGGCGGGGCCGGTGTGGGCATGCAGCGTCTCGATGTGCCGCGTGCGGTCATCCTCCTTGTCCTTACGCGTCTTCTCGTGCTGCTTGAGTATTCCGGCAAGGTAGTCCTGCGTGTCGAACGTTGCGACGATGCCGGTCTGCGCGTGATCGCCCATCACCTGGCGATAGGCGTAGAACGCGGGAGCAACGTCCTGCACGAGAGTGCCACCAGCACGGAGACCGTCGAGGGCCTTCTTCGCCTGGACGTAAGCCTCTGGCGAGGAACAGTCAGTCCCGTCGGGCATGTCGATCTCGGGGCGGGAAACGTGAAGGAAACTGAAGGGATTCCCGGCCGCAAGGGCGCGGGCTTCTGCGGTATCGACCACATCATAGGGAACGGCGGCAACAAGCGATGCCGCCTCGGGCGTCGGGCGGACCGCAGCGAAGGGACGTACGTTCATTGAGTAGCCTGCAATCAGTAGTTGGGGAAGACGTCGAAGCCGATGTTGAGAATCGGGCAGAACACCAGCTCGCTTTCGCGGATCACGTTCACGCCGCCAACCTGAAAGCCGTACATTGTCTCGGCTCGGTTGATGAGGCCCAGCTGCAAGCCGCAGATCGAGTCGGCAAGGTTCACGATACCAACCTGGATGCCGCGCATCGAGCGTGCCTCGTTGAAGAGACCCAGCTGCAACCCCTTGAGGTCGGCGCGGCCAGAAGAGTTGTAGCATCCAATCTGCACGCCGGAGAGCACATCCTCGGCTTCGTTGCGGAGAATGTTGAGCTGGAAACCCTCGAAGTAGCGGCAACGGCCATAGAAGCCGATGTCAAAGCCCGTCACGCTCTCGCACTCGCCGTAGGGGAGCGTGAATCTCACGCCGGCCACGTCGATGTTCTTCGTGGAATTGAACGCCAACCACACCGGCCAGGGCGCCTTGTCGCCCTGCGCCTTCGCCGCAGGTGCGGCAGGAGCCGGCGCCGCAGAAGCAGTCTGCTGCGCTTTAGCGGCCGCACATGCCATAACCACACACAGAACCATCAGAACTTTTTTCATTGAAGCATCCTCTTGAGGTTTGAACGCGGAAATTATAAGCCATTTCCTTCCGTTCCGCAAGGGGAAAGTGAAGAAAGTGACAACTGGGTCCAGACGGGGCACTTCAGGGCAAGGGGGCCAGCAGCTCGTTTACGTCTGGTGAATGGAGCCGCCATGGGTATGCGTCCAACGCCACAAGCGCCTCGCCAACGAGAAACAGCGACCCGCACACGACTACTGGGTTACCTGTCTCACGCGCCCATCCGGCGGCGACGGACAACGCTTCCGGCACAGCTGAGCAAGACGTTGCGGCGGCGATGCCGGCAGATTCCATGCGCGCGGCAACGACCTCCGGCGCAAGCGAGCGGTCGTTCCGGATAGGCACCGCCCACGCGCGCGAAACGTGCGGCGCGAGCGTCCGAAGATGGCCAGAGACGTCCTTGTCGCCGCAGAATCCGGCCACGAGTCCGACGGGCGCCATGCCGTCAAGGACATGCGCGAGGGCGACCGCGCCGTCCGGGTTATGAGCTCCGTCGACGATATACGTTACGCCGGCCTTCACCACTCGCTGGCATCTGCCTGGCCACACGACGCGCGCGAGGCCCTCTGCGATTGCGGAGTCGGGGATCGCGAACGATCGCGCAGGAGAGCGCCCCTCCCTTAACACGTCAAGAGCGGCCTTTACGGTAGAGGCGTTCTCCTCCTGGAACGCACCGAAGAGCGCGAATCCGGCGGGAGGCGTCCATGGCTGCGCCACCGTGAGCGGACTGCCCTTCTCCGCCGCCACGCGCCTGATCGCGTCCAGCGCCTCAGATGGCATGGCGCCGCAGACGACAGGGCACCCCGGCTTGACGATGCCGGCCTTTTCCGTGGCGATGGCGGCATGGGTGGACCCCAGCCAGTCGCAGTGGTCAAGGCCTATGCGCGTAATGACGCTTACGAGCGGCGAGGCGATGATGTTCGTCGCGTCGAGCCGTCCGCCGAGACCAGTCTCCAGCACCGTTACATCCGGGCGGATGCGCGAGAACAGCGCGAATGCGACAGCGGTGAGCGCTTCGAAGAACGTCACCTCCAGCCCCCGATCGCGCTCAAGGCGCGTAATGACGGGAAACACCTCGTCCGCCGCCGCGGCGAGCGCATCGTCGGCGACGGGTTCGCCGCCGATGAAGAAGCGCTCGTTGATGGAGACAAGATGCGGCGACGTGTAGCGCGCCACGCGGTAGCCGGCGGCACGGAGAACAGAATCTAGCATCGCCGCCACTGCCCCCTTTCCGTTCGTGCCGGCGATGTGGATGCAACGGAGCGTGTTCTGTGGATTGCCTAGCGAAGCCATGACGGCTCGGATTGTATCAAGCCCAGGCTTCATGCCGAACCGGCGGGAACGCGAGAGGAAAATGGCGAATGGAGAATCTTTCACCTTTCACCATTCACCTTTCACCACCCAGAGGGCCGTCAACCCGTAGCCGGCAAGGATCAGCCAGAGAACCTTGTCCGTGAGCAGCACGCGTTCGGGACGCCCCACGTCCTCCTTGCGGTAGAGGAGTACCATGTACCGCACAATGCCTAACGCCACGAAAATGGCCGTGAACGCGAGTCCGCGCGTGCCGAAGCGAGTGATCGTATCCGCCGCCAGCGTGTATTGCAGGTAGACGCAGAGCGCCCCGAGCGCAGATAGGCAGATGAGCGCGTCAAGGATCCGCGGGTGGTACCCCTTCAGCGCTGCGCGCGAAGCCGCCGCCACGGCCATCTCGTGGCGACGCTTGCAGAGCGCGAGGAAAAGCGAAAGGGCGAAGGCGCAGATGAGCAACCACGGCGAGATGCGCACGTTCATCGCCGCCGCGCCGGCAACGGCACGCAGCACGAATCCTGCGGCTATCACGAGCACGTCCACATAGGGTATCTTTTTCAGGAATCCGGTGTAGGCGCACTGCATGACCGTGTAGATGAGAAGGACGGCGAAGCCCCACGTGCGGTCGGGGTGACGCAGCACGAGGTAGCACGGGAAGAGCAGCCCGACGGCGAAGAGCGCTAACGCAGCCCGCACCGCGTCGATCTTCGATATGAGGTCGGCGGCGATCGGCCGCAGGCGCTTCACCGGGTGGAGCCGATCCGCGTCGTAGTCCGAGACATCGTTCAGGAGGTAGAAGGCGCTGGAGACAAGCGAGAACGACCCGGCCATCGCGCAGACAAGCAGGAACGGACGGAGGCCGCGCGCCATCGCAGCCTGCGAGGCGTCCGCCACCGCAAAGAACCACGCCGCGAACACGACGGCGTTCTTCGTCCACTGGTTAACGCGCAACGCGCGCAACCAGATGAAAAGCGACATTCGACATTCGGCGACCGACATCCCTCAACCTCTCAACACCACAACACCACAACCCCTCAACATCTCAACACCTCAATACCGTATCCTCAACTTCCACACCATCTTCAGCGTCTCGACGGCGATGGAGCCGCTGATCTTCGAGTAGCCTGCGCGGCGCTCCGCGAAGGTGATGGGGATTTCTTTCAGGCGCAGTCCGGCCTTCCACATGCGGAAGTTCATCTCCATCTGGAAAGAGTAGCCGAACGAACGGATGGAGGAGAAGTCGCCCAGCGTCTCGAGCGCGGCGCGCGTGAAGCACTTGAAGCCGCCGGTGGGATCCTTCACGGGGAGTCCGAGTACGATACGGATGAAGATGCCGCCCGCGCGAGAGATCGCCCAGCGCTTGAACGGCCAGCCCACGCACTTGCCGCCCTTCACGTAGCGGCTGCCGATCACCACGTCGGCATCCGCGACCGCCTCCAGCATGCGCGCCACGTCCTTCGGATCGTGCGAGAAATCGCAGTCCATCTCGATTACGTGCGTGGCACCCATCGCGAGCGCACGGGCGAATCCGGCCACGTAGGCACGGCCGAGGCCCTCTTTCTTTTCGCGGTGGAGCACCTGGATGCGCGGCTCTGCGGCGCACAGGCCGTCGATGATCGCGCCCGTTCCGTCGGGCGAGTTGTCGTCGCAGAAAAGGATCATGCCCTCGGGCGGCAGGACCGCGAGAACGGCATCGGCCATCGCCGCGACGTTCTCTTTCTCGTTGTAGGTGGGTATGACTACTACGGGTTTCATGCCGTGGGTGCGGCGGCGAGGCGGGACTTTAGCTCCTTCACCTCGGCCTTTAGCTTGGCGATCATCTTTGGCGCGAGCGTAATGGCCGCGAGGTCCTTCATGGACATGGCCGGCGCGCCGATCACGTACTTGAGAGAACCGTCGAGCGACTGCGGAACGCCCGCCTGCGGGCCCACCTGCACGCCGTCGGCGATTTTGATGTGGCCCGAGATGCCGGCCTGCGCCCAGATGAGGCAGCCGTAGCCGATCTCGGTGGAGCCGGCCACGCCGCTCTGCGCGATGAGGCCGGAATATCCCTTCACCTTCACGTTGTGGCCGATCTGCACTAGGTTGTCGATCTTCGTCATCGGCCCGATGTATGTGCGGCCGATGCGCGCACGGTCGATGGTCGTGTTCGAGCCGATCTCCACCCCGTCGCCGATCTCCACGATGCCGAGCTGGGGAATCTTCTCGATATATACGCTGCCGTCATCGCGACGGCCGTTGTTGAAGCCGTAGCCGTCTCCGCCGAGGCGCACGCCGCAGTGGAAAATGCAGTCCGCGCCAACCTTGGTGCCTTCGCGAAGTGTAACCTGCGGATAGATGTGGGTGCGCGCGCCGACGGTGCAGTTCTCGCCGATGAACACCTGCGCCTCGATGACCGCGCCGTCGCCGATCACGGAATCCTTCTCAATGATCGTGTATGCACCCACGTGGACGTCTGCGCCGAGCTTCACGGAAGGATCGACGATGGCCGTGGGGTGAACACCGGGCGCGCGGACTGGCGTGGGCGGCGCAAACATCTCCGCCGCTGCCATGCAGGCATGGTTCGGGTCCGCCACGCGGATGATTGGGCACGGGGCGCCGTCAGACCAGTCAGGCGGCAGCAGGACGGCCGATGCCTGGGTGGTCTGCACGAGCTTGACGTGCTTCACGTCCTTGCAGAACGAAAGGTCACCCTTGCGGGCTTCCTCAAGGCCGCCGCATGCAAACAGCTCGACGTCATCCCCCTCCAGCGTGCCGCCGAGACGGACCGCCAGCTCACTTGCCTTCACTCTTCTTCTCCTTGCCCTTTTCCTTGAGCGCCTTCCGCTTTGCGGGATCCACGTTCATCGCCTTCAGAATGTCGTCGGTAACGTCGAGAGAATCGTTCGCGTATGCCGCCATGGTGGAGTCAATCACAAGGTCAAGCCCCTTCTCCTTCGCGTAGACGGAAATCTTGGCGCGGATGTCCGACGTCTCCATCTTTAGGAGACGTGTCTCCAGGTCGTTCATCGTCTCTCGGTAGTTCTGCTCGGAGCGGATCAGGTCCTGACGCGCGGCATTGATCTTCTGCTGCATCCCGTCCAGCTTCTTCTGGGCGTCCGCCTTCGCGGAAGCGGACAGCATGGGATTCTGCATGTCGTCGTATGTCTTGCGCGCATCGTCTAGCATGGCCTTGAGCGCGTCCTGCTTCTCGTCCAGCTTGGCCTTGAAGTCGTCGTTCGACGACTTCACGAGCGTCTTGTTAGACTCGTGGGTGGGGTGCAGCTCCACCAGGTGGATCATGTTCACCGTGCCGACCTTGAGGTCAGCGATGCCCGCGAGGCTCGCGAGAATTGTCAGCGCAATTACAGTCTTTTTCATGGTTGGATGTCCTTCATGTACTTTCTATTTGGCTTAGAAGTCGCGGCCGATGGTGAACGAGAACACCTGCTCGTCCACATCGTCGTCAGGATCGACGATCGGCGTTGCGAAGTCAAGACGGATCGGGAAGGACTCGATGTTGAGACGTAGCCCAAGACCGATCGTCCAGCAGAAGTTGTCCGTCTCGAAGTCGAACTCGTCTGCCCCCACGCTGCCGAGGTCGGTGAAGAGCGCTATGCTGAGATACTTTATGACGGGAATTACGTACTCCACCTTGGCGAACCAGGCGGTCTGACCGCCCCAGGACGCATAACCTCCTTGCTTGCCGGCATACCTCCAGATGTGAGGCGATATCTCGTACTTGTCAAAGCCGCGGATATCGTACGGGCCGCCCAGGAACAGGCGATCGTAGATCGGCACGTCCCCGGAAAACGCGTCGAGCGTATCGCCGTGGAGGCGGAAGGCGAAGACATGACCGTACTTTTTCACGACTGTAAAGTACTGGCGGTAGTCGAAACCGACCCTCCAGTAGTCGTTGTCGCCGGCGGTGACCTGCCCGTAGATCTTCGTGCGATGTCCCCTGGTCGGGAAGAAGATCTTGTCGGTAGTGTCATCCCTCCAGTATATCTGAATCGGAATTTCCCAGTTCTCGCTATACTTGTGCTCCTCCTCCTTGAACGCGCGCCACGCCGTGTCGTCCGTCTTGGGGTTGTACCAAACGCTGTCCTCGACGTCGTCCATCGAGATGTACTCGGCTGCAAGATAGAAGCCAAGGCGTCCCGTGGTCCTGGCCGTAGGCCAGAACTTGACCGGATACGACAAGTCGCCAAACAGGCCAGTGCGAATGACGTCGTACTCGTCGTGCGTGCCGCTCCATCTGCTGTAGCCGCCGACCGTGAGCTCAAGCAGGCGATCGAAGAGGTACGGTTCGGTGACGGACGCCTCGTAGTTCTGGATACGGGGGCCAACCATCGCCGAGATGCGTCCCTTCTGCCCGGCGCCGCGGAACCGCCACGGCTTGAAGAGGTCGAAGTTGTGCTCTCGCAGCTCAATCATGCCGTACACCGAATCAATGGAGCTCGCGCCGATGCCGACCGAGAAGTTTCCGGTGCTGTGCTCGGAAACCTCGTACACGAGGTCGCGCACCTCGGGCTTGCCGTCCTTCGCCTCGCCGCCGTCGACCTTCTCCAGATAGTACTGAACTCGATCGAAGTAGCGCAGGTTCTCCAGGCGGCGCTTGCTGCGCTCAGCCTTGTCGGCCAGCATCGGGTCGCCGGGCGAGAGCGTTATCTCGCGGCGCAGCACCTTGTCCTTCGTGTAGTCGTTGCCGCGGATAAGGACCCGGTTGATTATCACGGGCACGCCCTCCTCCACGGCGAACTCGAGGTCGATCACCTCGGGGTTCGCGCCGGACGGTATCTGCCGTACGGTGACGTGCGTGTCGGCGAGCGGCTTCTCGCCAGACCCGCAGAACACCTCCATCTGGTGAGCGGCCTCTGCCATCGCGGCCGCGCCGGCGATGTCGCCCGTGGCGAGCGTCTTGTTCGCGGCGAGCACCGCGTCGGCGGGATACTGCTTCGTGCCAACGACGGACATGCGTCCCACCTTGTACCTCATACCCTCCTCGATGGTGAACACGCGGTCGACATCGCCGTTCGGCAAGATCTCCTCCTCCGGCAGGGACACCTTGACATCCAGAAAGCCCCTGTCGCGGTAGTAGGCGGCCACCTTGTCGCGAGCCTCGGCGAAGTCCTGGTCCGTTGCCGGCGTGTCGCTGAACCACCCCCACGGATTCCACCACGGATAATCGTCGAAGGTGGCGCGCAGAGGATAGGCGTCGTCCTTGAGCCACCCCTCGGGATCCCACCACGAATACTTCTCGAAGACCGCGTTCTGACCCCGGAACACGAAGGCGTGTATCTTCTTGCGGGCCCCTTCCTCGATGTCCATCGTCACGTGCACTGCGCCGGGGAACTCCGGGATCGGCTCGAGCCGGTACGAGACCTTCACGTCCGGGAAGAACTTCTTCTGGTACGCGCGCTTGACCCGGCCCGCAGCCGCCTCGAAGTCGGCCTCGCCGTACGGATAGCCGTCCTTAAGCTCCGAGAGAGACGTGATCTTGGATACCGACCAGTAGTCGTTGCCCGTCACGTTGAGCGGCCCCTGGAAGCGAAGCTTCGGCGTCACGACATATGTTATGTCGATGCCCTTGGCCCCATGCTCGGCCTTGAGGACGATGTTGTCGTACTCGCCCGTATCGCGCAGCGCTCGCACGTCGCGCGCGCACTGCTCAGGGTCGAACTCGTCGCCCACCTTCACCTGGCAGCGCGCCGTCACGTCGCCAGTGTTCAGGTCCGTCCCGTCGGACATCTTTACCGAGACCGACGACACCTTCGCCGCCTGCACCATTCCCGCGAGCGCCAGAAGCGCCGCCAGAAGCGTTTTCTTCATGTTACCGCCTTTGTTTTCGTGGTTCAAAGCTAGTCCTTACTCTTGTGGTCGGCAGACAGTATACCATATTCTCGCGAACACGGGCGAAAGGATTTGATATACTATATGGACTTTTCGGAGAAAGAAGAGAACATGGACACTAGAGGAAGCAAGAAGCGCGACAGGCGCGTCGAGATGACGGTAGAGGGCCTGAAGCAGGATTACGCGTGGCACCTGCGCTACACGCAGGCCAAGTACGAGGGCGCAGCGACGCCCCGCGACCAGTACGCCGCGTTCGCGTACGCGATACGCGACCGGCTCGTCGAGCGCTGGATGGAGACGCAGGAGACGTACCACCGCCAGAACACCCGGCGCGTGTACTACCTTTCGCTCGAGTTCCTCATCGGCCGGCTCCTCGGCAACAACGTCATCAACCTGAAGCTCGACCGCGAGTGCACCGAGGCGCTCAAGGAGTACGGCCTCGACTGGAACTCCCTTCGCGAGTTCGAGACCGACGCAGGCCTCGGCAACGGCGGCCTCGGCCGCCTCGCCGCATGCTTCCTCGACTCGATGTCCACCCTCGACCTCGCCGGCATGGGCTACGGCCTCCGCTACGACTACGGCATCTTCCGCCAGCGCATCGTGGACGGGCAGCAGGTGGAGGAGCCGGACCGCTGGCTCAAGGACGGCTACCCCTGGGAACTCGTCCGTCCGGAGTACTCGCAGATCGTCCAGTTCGGTGGCCGCGTTGACTGCATCACCGAACGCGGCGAGACCAGATGGCGCTGGACCGGCGCCGAGCAGGTGCAGGGCATTCCCTACGACCTGCCGATCGTCGGCTACTCCCACGCCGTGAACACCCTGCGCCTCTGGAGCGCGAAGGCTACGGACGAGTTCAACCTCGACGACTTCAACAAGGGCTCGTACGTGGAGGCCGTCGAGCGCAAGGTGCTCGCCGAGAACCTCACCAAGGTGCTCTACCCCAACGACAACACCATGGCCGGCAAGGAGCTGCGCCTGCGCCAGCAGTACTTCTTCGTCTGCTGCTCGCTCGGCGACATCCTGCGCCGCTTCCGCGTCGACAACGACGACTGGCACAAGCTCCCAGAGAAGGCGTTCATCCACCTGAACGAGACCCACCCCGCGCTCGTCATCCCCGAGCTGATGCGAGTCCTGATGGACGACGAGGGCCTGGGCTGGGACGAGGCGTGGGACATCACCCGCCGCACGACAGGCTACACCAACCACACCGTCCTCCCCGAGGCGCTGGAGAAGTGGCCAGTCCCGATGCTCGAGCGACTGCTCCCCCGCCATCTCCAGATCATCTACGAGATCAACGGCCGCTTCCTCAAGCAGATCTCCGGCCTCTACCCCGGCGATCAGGCGCGTCTCGCGCGCATGAGCCTAATCGACGAGGGCGGCGAACGTTCCGTGCGCATGGCGAACCTCGCGATCGTCGGCTCCTCCAGCGTGAACGGCGTCGCCCAGCTCCACTCCGAGATCCTCAAGACGTCGCTCTTCAAGGACTTCTACGAGCTGATGCCCGACCACTTCCACAACGTGACTAACGGCATCACGCCGCGCCGTTGGCTCCTCAAGGCCAATCCTCCCCTCGCCCAGCTGATCACCGACAAGATCGGCACCGGCTGGATCACCCACCTGGAGGAGCTTCGCAAGCTCGAGTCGTTCTTCCAGGACAAGGCGTTCCTCAACACCCTCGCCAAGATCAAGCTCTCGAACAAGCGCCTGCTCGCGCGCTACGTATCCTCGACGCTCGGCGTGAAGCTCGACCCGGCAGCGATCTTCGACGTGCAGGTGAAGCGCCTCCACGAGTACAAACGCCAGCTCCTGCTCGCGCTCTACATCATCATCCTCTACAACCGCCTTCTGGCGGACCCGAAGTACGACCCCGTGCCGCGCGCGTTCATCTTCGCGGCCAAGGCCGCCCCCGGCTACCACATGGCCAAGCTCATCATCCGCCTCATCCACGGCATCGCAGGTGTGGTGAACGCCAACCCGCGCACGCGCGGCAAGCTCTCCGTCGTGTTCCTGCCCGACTACCGCGTCTCGCTCGCCGAGAAGATCATGCCAGCAGCAGAGGTGAGCGAGCAGATATCCCTCGCAGGCACCGAGGCGTCCGGCACCGGCAACATGAAGTTCATGATCAACGGCGCGCTCACCCTCGGCACCTTCGACGGCGCCAACGTCGAGATCAACCAGGAAGTCGGCGACGAGAACATGTTCCTCTTCGGCATGCGCACCGCAGACGTCGCGACGCTGCGCCCGACGTACAGGTCCATCGACTACGCGAAGAAGGACCCAGAGATCGCCCTCGCGCTCGACATGATCCGCCGCAACGTGTTCTCGCTCCTCGAGCCCGGGCTCTTCGACCCGATCCTCCGCTCGCTGCTCGAGTACAACGACTACTACATGCTCCTCGCCGACCTGCGCAGCTACAGCGACGCGCAGGACCGGGTGGACGCCGCCTACCGCGACCCGGCGCGCTGGAACCGCATGTCCCTCATCAGCCCGCTCCGGACGATTCTCCTCAGACCGCGCCGTCATGGAGTACGCCAACGACATCTGGAACGTCAAGCCCGTCGAGTTCGAAGGTTAAAAGGTTAAAGAGTTGATTGGATGACCAGCAGACCGACAGTAGATGTCGTCGAGACGCACGTGACGACGCTGGACCTTCCGCCAGGCGGTTTCCGCCTGGAGGAGGGCGGTACGCTCGCGCGCGTCGACGTGGCATGGGAGTCTTGCGGACCCGAACGCCCCGAGAACGACAACGTCATCTTCATCTGCCACGCCCTCACGGGCGACGCGCACGTCGCCGGACGCTACGCCAACGAGACGGAGTCCTCCGGCTGGTGGGACGGCATCGTCGGTCCCGGCAAGGCCATCGACACCACGCGCTACCGCGTGATCTGCGCCAACGTGCTCGGCGGCTGCAAGGGCACCACGGGGCCATCCTCCGTCAACCCCGCCACCGGCCGTCCGTACGGCTCTGCATTCCCGCGCTTCACGATCGGTGACACCGTGGAGGTGTACCGCGCCCTTCTGCGCCAGCTTGGCGTCACGCACCTCGCCGCCCTCGTGGGCGGCAGCTTCGGCGGCATCCAGGTGATCGAGTGGCTCGCCGCCCATCCGGGCGAAGTTGACAAGGCCGTCATGATCGCCTCCGGCGCAGCGCTCAACGCGCAGGCCCTCGCCTTCGACATCGTTGGCCGCTACGCCATCACGCTCGACCCGAAGTGGCAGAACGGAGACTACTATGACTCCCCTGCCGGCCGACCCGACGTGGGCCTCGCCCAGGCGCGCCAGGTGGCCCACATCACCTACCTCTCCCTAGACCTCCTCAACCGCCGCTTCGGACGCAAGCCGCAGGACACATGGCTCGCCAAGGGGAAGGAGTGGCTGGAGGCGCACGCCGCGCGCTTCGGCACAACCCTCGCCATCGAGAGCTACCTGAACTACCAGGCAAAGAAGTTCCTCGCGCGCTTCGACGCCAATTCCTATCTCCAGATCACCCACGCGATGGACCGTTACGACGCCGCGGAGAAGTACGGCTCCCTCGATGAGGTCTGCCGCCGCGTCACCGCGCGCCTCCTGCTCATATCCATCTCCGGCGACTGGCTGTTCTCCACGGACCAGAGCCGCTCGATAGCCACTGGGATGCTCAAGGCAGGCAAGTCCGTCGACTACTCCCATCTCGACATCAAGGTCGGCCATGACGGCTTCCTCACCCACACGAAGGAACTGTCGAAGGTCATGGGCGGGTTCTTCCGCGACGACGCCCGCGAGGTGCCGCCCGAGAAGAAGCGCAAGTTCGCCCCGATCGTGGACATGGTGCCCGCGGGCTCGCGCGTCCTGGACATCGGCTGCGGCACCGGCTCGCTACTCCACCTGCTTCGCGCAGGAAAGGACGTGCGCGGCACCGGCATCGAGATCGAGTACGACCGCATCTGCGCCGGCATCGCCGACGGCCTGGACGTCCTCTACGACGACGCCGACGAAGGCCTAGACCTAATCCCCGACCACGCCTACGACCTCGCTGTCCTCTCCGAGACGCTCCAGACCGTCAGGCATCCGCGCGAGCTGCTTGGACGCATCCTAAACAAGGCCGACGAGGCGATCGTCTCCTTCCCCAACTTCGCGTCCTACCGCATCCGTCTGCTGTTACTGTTCAGGGGCCACCTCCCCGTCAACCCGCAGCTGCCGTTCGAGTGGTACGACACGCCCAACATCCACATCGTCACGCTCAAGGACTTCCGCGCGCTCTGCGCCAAGGAAGGCATCGCGATCAAGGAGATCCGCACCGAGGCCGACACGTTCCTCGGCCGGCTGTTCCTGAAGCTGGGCCTCCTCAACCTCGGTGCCACACGCGTGATCGCCCGTCTCACCCGCGCGTGACGCGACTGTGCCTTAGTCAAGCGGGTTTACGATGACGCAGTCGAACCAGGTCTGCTCGTCCGAGTTCTGCTTCGCTCCGAGAAGCACCGAGAACGAATCCGCCCCCGGCGGAACCTGCGCCAGTATCTCGCCTCGCATCCAGCCGTCCGCCTCCGGAGCTCCCATGGTGGAGAAGCAGCCGCGCAGGGACCAGTCCCACGCGCCCTGCCGCTTCCAATAGACGGACGCGGACGGCATGGCTCCTTTCGTGCAGAATCGCACGAGATAGGTTTCGCCCGGCTTGACAGGCGGCGAGTTGAAGAGGAAGCAACCGTTGCCGCTTCCCTTGATGCAGAGCGAGCTCGCGTCCCCCACGCCCGTTCCCGTGTCCACGCCGAACACGCCCTTCGCCTTCTTTTCGTCCTGCCAAGTGCCGTACGGCTTGGGCACCTTCCCCGCATGGAACTTCCCCGCTTCCAGCGGCGTGCCGTATGCGCACGCGCTGTTTCCGTTAAGGTCTGCAAGCGTTCCCGCCCGCGTCTTCTCGGCGAGCTTGCGCTCCTTCCATTCCTGCGGATCCTTCAGCCGCGCAATGAGATCCGAGATGCCGGGCAGCGCCTCCTCCCACGTGCGGTACTCCGCCTTGTCCGCGTCCCACCGCTTGGACGCGACCCCGCGCCACCTGACCCACGCGCACTTCTCGCCGTATATCCACACCGTGTCCTCCGCGCAGGCAACCGCCTGTCGCAGGTTCTGCGCGAAGTGCCCGAGGCGCGATCCGTCCACCGGCCCGAAGTACCAATGGCTGTTCGTTGGGTTGATGTAGGCGTCCAGATAGTGCCCCGACCCGGAGCAGACGTTCAGACGGTACAGGTCCCTGTTCCGCTCGTCGACGACCTGGAGCATCCCATGCTTCTGCTCCCAGGCCGCCACGTAGAAGTCGCGGCGCGACGCCTCGTAGCGGTATGCGTGCTCGTTGCCGTCGACCAGCCTCATGGTCTTGGGCAGGCGGTCCAGCATCCCGTTCACGAAGGCCGGCCAAAGGTCGCCCTTCGCCTTCAGCGCGAACTGCGGGTCCGCCACTGACGAGAAGTCCTGGCAGGAGAGCGAGAGGAGCCAGAAGAACAGCAGCTTCGCGTTGGGGTAGACCGACGCGACGGCTTCGATGAACTCGCTGCCGCGCCGCCGCGCGAGCACGCTGACAGAATCGAAGTCGCCGTCGTCCGACCGCAGGTGGAACTGCTTCGAGCCGGAATAGTCCTCGGGGTCGATCAGCAGCCCTTCTACCTGTCCCTCGCTCGCGATCTGGGCGAGCGTCCTCATGTTGCCGATCGCGCGCGCCCATGCCGCGTCGTCGTTCCATGCAAGCCGACGCGCCGGAGTCCAGAATGCGGACAGGTAGCAATGCGAAAGGCCCGGCTTGCCCTTGAGTTTACGCAGGTCGGCGATCTCGCTGGCAAACGCCTCTTTGGGCCAGACGGGATCGGTCAGGATCGAGGACATAGAGAGCCGCCGCCCGTCGGGGAGCGTCTTGCGGAGCGTGATCGAGATGCCGTCGAGTCCTGTCTTCGCGAATTCGTCGGCATGGCGGACGACTTCCGCAGGAGAGACCGCGAGCAGGTCCCAGCCGTGGCCGACCAGATGCTTACGCGGGGCGTTCCCCGCGCAAAGGGACACTGCGGCAAGCGCCGCAGCGGAAAGGAAGAAAATGCGTGTTGCTTTCATGCGGCAAGTATAGCACAGCACTCCCGCACGGGCAACGAGGCGAACTGATTTTCCGCCTTGCGGCGCGGGGTAGAGCTGTGCTATAATGCCGTCCGCAAGAACAGGAGATGCTATGGCTACTGAAATCACGATGAACGATCTGCTGCAGGCGACGATCGACGAGGGCGCGTCCGACCTGCACGTGCGCGCGTACATGCCCCCAAAGCTCCGCATCCACGGCGAGCTGGTTGCGATCGCCGACGAGGCGTTTGACGAGGACGACACGTTCAAGCTCTGCCACGAGATCATGACGGCCGAGCAGTCCGCCGAGGTGGAGAAGAACGGCGGCGCGGACTTCGCCCTCTCGCACGAGGACGGCACCCGCTTCCGTGTGTCCGTCTTCAAGGAGCGCAAGCGCTGGGGCTGCGTGCTCCGTATGATTCCGTCAACGCTTCTCACGCTCGAGCAGATCGGTCTGCCGGACACAGTGAAGGAACTCCTCTTCAAGCCGCGCGGACTCATCCTCGTGACAGGCCCGACCGGATCAGGAAAGTCCACCACGCTCGCGTCCATGCTCAACGTCATCAACCGCGAGCGCGGCGTCCACATCATCACCATCGAGGACCCGATCGAATTCTACCACACCTCGCAGAAGTCGCTCGTCACGCAGCGCGAAGTCGGCGACGACGTGCCCTCCTTCGCCGAGGCCATCCGCCGCGCGCTCCGCCAGGACCCGGACGTGATCCTCGTGGGCGAAATGCGAGACCTCGAGACGATCGGCGCCGCAATCACCGCCGCAGAAACAGGCCACCTCGTGTTCGGCACGCTCCACACGACAGGCGCAGCCGAGACGGTCGACCGTATCGTCGACGCCTTCCCGACGAACCAGCAGGCGCAGATCCGCACGCAGCTCGCCGCCGGCCTCCAGGCCGTCATCTCGCAGATCCTTCTGCCGAAGCTCGGCCCGGACGGCGAGGTCCACGGACGTATCGCCGCGTTCGAGATCATGATCTCCACCGACGCCATCCGCAGCCGCATCCGCGACAACAAGACGAACATGATCAAGAGCGACCTCCAGACCGGCGCGAAGTACGGCATGGTCACGCTCGACGCCTGCCTCACCGAGCACTACAAGAACGGGTTCATCTCCTACGACGAGCTCATCACCAAGTCGCAGGACCCCGACACCGTGGTGTCCAAGCTCAAGGAAGAGATGGGACGGCGCTAAATGGCAGAGCAATTCGATCCGCTTCTCGATCTCCTCGTCCAGAACGGCGTCCTGGACGACGAGCAGGTCGCAACCATCCGCGAAGAGCAGAAAAACGACGGCGGCAAGCCAATCCGCCAGCTCGTCATCGACGGCGGCTACGCCACCGAGGACGACCTGCTCGCGATGATGGCCGCATATCCCGTGACGCTCGCCACCGCGAACCTCGTCGACCCGCGCGTCTCCGACGAGGTGGCGTTCGCCCTCTCGAAGGAGGTGCGGTTCGTCATGGCCCGCGAGCAGGACGTCAACGACCGCATCTCGCAGTACTACGGCGACGCGTCGGAATCCGTCGCCGACATGCTGAAGTCGCTCGGCGAGGGCCTCGACGGAGACGCGTCCCTCAAGAGCGACCCGAACGACGTTGCCGCCCTCGAGGGCGCGGCGAACAACAACGCCATCGTCAAGTTCGTGAACATGATCCTCTACCAGGGCGTCGTCGACCGCGCGGCCGACATCCACATCGAGCCGTTCGAGCACGACTTCAAGATCCGCTACCGCGTGGACGGCGCGCTCTACGAGGTGAAGGCGCCGGACGTCTCGATGGCCCCCGCCATCATCTCCCGCGTCAAGATCATGGCGAACCTCAACATCGCCGAGCGCCGCATCCCGCAGGACGGCCGCATCGCGATCACCGTCGCGGGCCGCCCCGTAGACCTCCGCGTATCATGCCTCCCCACGACCCACGGCGAATCGGTGGTAATGCGTATCCTCGACCAGAGCGCCACGTCCCTCGACCTTGAGAACGTGGGCCTCGCCGAGGACGTGTACGAGCAGCTGACGATGGACATCGAGAAGCCTAACGGCATCATCGTCGTGACCGGCCCTACCGGCTCCGGCAAGACGACCACGCTCTACTCCGTCCTCCGCCGCATCAATTCCATCGACTCCAAACTCCTCACGGCCGAGGAGCCTGTCGAATACGACGTGGACGGCATCGTGCAGGTGCCTATCAACCACGAAGTCGGCAACACCTTCCCGAAGGTGCTGCGCGCCTTCCTGCGTCAAGACCCCGACATCATGCTCATCGGCGAGATCCGCGACCTCGAGACTGCAGAAGTGGCCATCCAGGCCGCCCTCACAGGCCACCTCGTGTTCTCCACCCTGCACACCAACGACGCCGCCGGCGCCGTGATGCGTTTCGTGGACATGAACGTGGCGCCCTACATGGTGGCGTCCACCCTCGAGGCGGTGCTCGGCCAGCGACTTCTCCGCACCTGCTGCAAGGAGTGCAAGACCTCCTACGAGCCGGACGACGAGACGCTCGACCGCATCAACCTCACGCGCGACCAGATCGGCGGACGACCCTTCTACTTCGGCAAGGGCTGCAAGACCTGCAACGGCACCGGGTACAAGGGCCGCAAGGCCATCTTCGAGTACCTGCGCGTCACCAACCCGATCCGCGAGCTGATCAACGACCGCGCCCCCACGCTCATCATCCGCGAGAAGGCCCGCGAGCTCGGCATGCGCACTATGCGCGAGGACGGCGTCCGTTCGATCCTCGACGGCTACACCACGGTTGACGAGGTCCTGCGCTACACCTGATCCCGCAGCGCGGAAAGCACTGCGTCGCCCATGGCGCGCGTGCCGATGGACGCCTCGCACGGCTTGGCGATGTCGGCCGTTCTGGCTCCGTTCGCGAGAACGGTTTCCACTGCGCTCTCGACTGCCGCCGCTTCCCGTTCCAGCCCGAAGGAATGACGGAGCATCATCGCCGCAGACAGTATCGCGGCCAGCGGATTGGCGATGTCGCGCCCCGCGATGTCCGGCGCCGATCCGTGGACAGGCTCGTATAGACCGAACCCGTCCTCGCGCAGCGACGCCGACGGCAACATGCCGATCGAGCCCACGATCTGCGACGCCTCGTCCGACAGGATGTCGCCGAACATGTTCTCGGTGAGCAGCACGTCGAACCGCCTTGGATCGCGCACGAGCTGCATGGCGGCGTTGTCCACGTACATGTGGTCAAGCGAGACGTCCGCGAACCCCTCCTCGCGGACGCGCATGACCGTCTCTCGCCACAGGCGCGACGTCTCTAGCACGTTCGCCTTGTCGACGCTCGTGACGCTGCCGCGCCTGCAGCGCGCCGCAGAGAACGCCATTCGCGCCACCCGCTCTATCTCCTCGACGGAATACGCCATAACGTCGCGCGCGGAGCGTCCGTCCTCCGATCGCTCGTGCGCGCCGAAATATATGCCGCTGGTCAGCTCGCGCACCACAAGGATGTCGATGCCGCCGGCAACTGCCTCTGGCCGCAACGGACTTGCATCCACCAGCCCGCCCCATGTCTTTGCAGGGCGCAGGTTGCAGAAGACGCCGAGCTCGGCGCGAAGTGGCAGGAGCGCGGCACGCTCGGGGCGGAGCGCGCCCGGCAGCGAATCCCACTTCGGTCCGCCCACCGCGCCCAGCAGCACGGCGTACGCCGCCCTGCACACCGCCAGCGTCTCCGGCGGCAACGCCACGCCCACTGCGTCTATCGCCGCGCCGCCCACCAGGCATTCGCGCGTCTCGAAACTGTGCCCGAACTTCTCCGCCACTGCCGCGAGGACCTTCACCGCCTCGCCAGTCGTCTCCGGCCCGATGCCGTCGCCCGGCAATACCGCAATTGTCTTGTTCATGGCAGTCATTCCCCATTGCTCTGTCGATTGCGAAGATAGTTCGCGAGGCCGCCGGCCGACACGAGATCGCGCATGAACGGCGGAAACGGTTCCACGGCGAAACTCTGTCCCGTCGTCTCGTCCGTCATCTCTCCAGCCACGAAGTCCACCGTCACCGTATGCCCCGCCTCCACCGCCTCGGCGGCTGCGGGGCATTCCAGGATCGGCAGACCGATGTTGAGCGCGTTGCGGTAGAATATGCGCGCGAACGAGGCCGCGACCACGCAACCCACTCCGCACGCCTTGATGGCGAGCGGCGCGTGCTCGCGGGAGGAGCCGCAGCCGAAGTTGCGCCCCGCGACAACGATGTCGCCGCTCTTGACGGTTCGCGCGAACTGCTGGTCGATGTCCTCCATGCAGTGCGTCGCCAGCTCTTTGGCGTCCGGCGTGTTTAGGTAGCGCGCCGGGATGATCACGTCGGTATCGACATTGTCGCCGTACCTGAAAACTGTTCCTTGAATCTTCATAGACCTTGATACCTTACAGACCTTAACAACCCTAAAGACCTTAATAACCTTAACGACCTTATAGACCCTAAAGACCTTAATAACCTTAATGACTTTATAGACCCTAAAGACCTTATAGACCTTAATGACCTTACGACCTTTGCCAATCCGCTGGTGCGACGATACGCCCTGCCAAGGCGCTGGCTGCGGCAACTGCCGGCGAGGCGAGATACACTTCGGACTCCACATGACCCATGCGGCCTACGAAGTTCCGGTTCGTGGTGGCTACGCACCTCTCGCCCTTCGCGAGGATGCCCATGTATCCGCCAAGGCACGGTCCGCACGTCGGCGTGGACACGACGCATCCCGCCTCCGCGAACGTCTTGAGCAGCCCCTCCTCCATCGACTGCAGCCAGACGCGCTGCGTGGCTGGGATGACGATGCACCGCACGCCCGGCGCCACCTTTCTGCCGCGCATGATCTCGGCGGCGACGCGCATGTCGGATATCCTGCCGTTCGTGCATGAGCCTATCACCACCTGGTCGATCGGCACGTCGCCGGCCTCGTCCACGTCGCGCACGTTGGAAGGCAGGTGCGGGAACGCCACCACGGGCTTCAGCTTCGCCAGGTCTATCTCCACCTCGCGCTCGTATTCGGCATCGGCGTCGGCGGCAAATGCTCGCGGCGGCTTCGCCCCATGTTCCGAAAGGTACGCCCTGCAGGTGTCATCCACGGGAAAGATGCCGTTCTTCGCGCCGGCCTCTATGGCCATGTTGGCGATGGTGAAGCGGTCGTCCATGCCGAGCGCCGCCACGCCGTCGCCCGCGAACTCGAGCGACTGATATCGCGCGCCGGCCACTCCGATCATGCCGATCAGGCGGAGCACGACGTCCTTGCCGCAGACCCAGCCGCGCGGAGCGTTGCGCAGCACGACCTTGATCGCGGACGGCACCCGGAACCAGGCCTCGCCTGTCGCCATCCCCGCCGCGGCGTCCGTAGAACCGACGCCAGTGGAGAACGCGCCAAGCGCGCCGTACGTGCATGTGTGCGAATCGGCGCCGATCACGCAGTCGCCCGCTGTCACGAGCCCCTTCTCCGGCAGCAACGCGTGCTCCACGCCGCAGTCGTGGCCCACCTCGAAGTAGTTCTCTATGTCCTGCGCTCGGGCGAACGCCCTCATGCACGCGCATTGCGCGGCCGCCTTGATGTCCTTGTTAGGCGCGAAGTGGTCAGGCACCAGCGCGACCTTCGTGCGGTCGAACACTCGCTCGCGCCCGAACTTCGGGAACTCGCCGATAGCGACCGGCGCCGTGATGTCGTTCGCCAGCACGAGGTCGAGCTTAGCCATCACCAGCTCGCCCGCGCGTACTGTCGCCCCGCCGGCCACGTGCGCCGCGAGGATCTTCTGTGTCATCGTCATGCCCATGTCAACACTCTCCTTTCGCGTTTCGGCCCTCAGGTGTTCAGCATCCTGTTGACGGCGTTCAGCAGCGCAAGGATGCTACCCTTGATGATGTCGGTGGAGACGCCGCGCCCGCGGTACGAGCCTCGCTTGTCCGATATCTTCACGAACACTTCGCCTAGGGCGTCGCGGCGCTCCGTGACGGCCTCGATGCGATAGTCCTCAAGCGTGAACTTGTGCCGTATGATCATCTCCACGGCGCGGAACGCGGCGTAGATCGGACCGGAGCCGAGCGCGGCCTCCTGGCGCTTCTTGCCGTTCCTTTCAAGCGTGACCTGCGCGGTGGCGCTCATGTGGTTGCCGCTGTTGACGACGAACGTGTCGAGCCGCCATTCGCGCTCCGGGCGTACGCGAGTCCCCGCCTTCGCCTCCACGAGCGCGACGAGGTCGCGGTCCAGGATCGTCTTCTTGCGGTCGGCCAGCGACTTGAAATCCGCGAAGAGGTCCGCCACCTGCTCCGCTTCCAGCTCGTAGCCGAGGGTCTTTAGGCGCTCCGCGAAGGCGTGCTGCCCGGAATGCTTGCCAAGCACCAGCTCCGTCTTCTTCACGCCGACGGACTCCGGCGTCATGATCTCGTACGTGCGCGCGTCGACCATCACGCCGTGCTGGTGGATGCCGCTCTCGTGGGCGAAGGCGTTCGCGCCGACGATCGCCTTGTTCGGCGCGATCTTGACGCCTGTGATGCGCGATAGGAGCTGGGCCGAGCGGGCGATCTCCTCCGTGTGGATGCCGTACTCCATGTCGCCGTAGTGGTCGTGCCTGGTGCGCAGGCCCATCACGATCTCCTCCAGCGCGGCGTTGCCGGCACGCTCGCCGATGCCGCCGATCGTGCATTCCACCTGGCGCGCCCCGGCGCGTATGCCCGCGAGCGTGTTGGCGACTGCGAGCCCCAGGTCGTCGTGGCAGTGCACCGAAAGTATCGCCTTTCCCATGTTCGGGACGCGCGTCATGACGGAGCGGATGAAGTCGTGGAACTCCTCCGGCGCGGCGTATCCGACCGTGTCCGGCAGGTTCACCACCGACGCGCCGGCGGCGATCGCCGTCTCCACCACCCTGCACAGGAAGTCGACGTCCGTGCGAGATGCGTCCTCTGCGGAGAACTCCACGTCCGCGCACTTCCTCCGCGCGTACGCGACCATGCGCCTCACCCGATCCAGCGCGTCCCGCCGCGACATGTGGAGCTTGCTCTTCAGGTGCAGGTCGCTCGTGGCGAGGAACGTGTGCACGCGCGGGTGCGCCGCCTCCCTCACGGCCTCCGCCGCCGCGTCGATGTCCTTCTCGAGCGCGCGGGCGAGCGATGCCACGGTGCAGCCCTTCACGGCGCGCGCGATCTGGCGCACGCTCTCGAAGTCGCCTGGCGAGGCCACGGCGAACCCGGCCTCTATCACGTCTACGCCGAGCGCCTCGAGCTGGAGCGCCATGCGCGTCTTCTCGTCGTGCGACATGGAGTAGCCCGGGGCCTGCTCGCCGTCTCGCAGCGTCGTGTCGAAGAACCTTATCCTGTTGTCTTTCATTTCCTGTTCCTTGTTGCCTGCCTGTCTGGCGTCGCCGTCCCAAGATGCAGAAACGGCCTCGCCTTTGGGGCGGGGCCGTTTGCTTTCCAGAACTCTCTTCCTCTGCTTCTAGCAAACCGCACCCGTCCCGCTCCCAAGAAGGAGAAGGCCAAGAAGCGCCAGAAGCATAAGGTTCGTGTTCATCGTTTTTTCCTGTGACGCGGCGTAGTATACCACACCACACCCCGCCGCGCAAGCGCGAAAATCGCGTTTGCGGGGGTGCTAGGCGATGACCGCAAGCGTCTGGCCCTTGGTCACCGGCTTGCCGTGCTCGACGAGGAAGGTGATCTTGCCGTTGGCCGTGGCCTTGATCGGGTTGAAGAGCTTCATGGCCTCGACGATACAGACCGGCGCGCCGCTCTTCACGGAATCGCCATCCTTAGCCATCTCCGGCTTGCCGGGACCCGCGCTCCGGTAGAACGTGCCGTTCAAGGGCGCCAGGACAGGAGTGCCGGCAGGGATGGCGGACGCATCGTTTTCGGACGCGCAGGAGCGCGTCCCTCCCGCTTCGCCCTTCGCCGCCCCCGGCTCATCCTTCAAACTAAGATCTTCAATCTTCAATCCCAAATCTCCGCCCTTCGCGCCTCCGCAGGCGGCCATGAGCGCAGCGAATGCCTTGCCGATCTGCGCGAACTTGGCCGTCTCTGGATCGACAGCGGCAACCTCGCCTTTCACATTTTCCCCTTCACCTTTCATCTCAAGGTCTGCGGGAATCGGATCCTTCGCGTCGGCCGGCTGCGCGCGCCACTTGAAGTAGCCGAGCGCCACTTCCGGGAAGAGGCAGTAGCTGAGGATGTCCTCCTCGGCCTTGATGAGCTTGGCCGGGATCTCCTTCGCGGCGGCGGCGAGGCCAGGCTTGAGGAGGTCCGCCGGACGGCAGGTGATGGGCTTGAGGTCGCCGACGAGCTTCTTCTGCAGCTTCTTCTCGATCGGCGCGGGCGTGCGGCCGTAGTAGCCGGCGGCGTAGTGCTTCGTCTCGTCAGTCACCATGCCGTAGCGCTTGCCGCCGAGGACGTTGAGGACGCTCTGCACGCCGACGATCTGGCTGGTGGGCGTGACGAGCGGAGGATAGCCCATGTCCGCTCGCGTGCGCGGCAGCTCCTCCAGGACCTCGGGCAGACGGTCCAGCGCGCCCTGCTGGGCGAGCTGGCTACGGAGGTTGGAGATCATGCCGCCCGGAATCGCGTGGACGAGCACGCCGGCGTCGACCGGCTCAACCTTCGCGCTCGACGCGGGCTGGCGCGTCGCCTTCAGTTCGCGGAAGTAGGCGTTGATGTCGGCCAGCTTCTTCTGGTCGAGGCCGGTGTCGTAGCCCTCGCTCTCGAGAATCGTCACCATCGACTCGCACGGCGGCTGCGAGCTGAAGCTGGACATGGTGGAGATCGCGCAGTCCACGCAGCCCGCGCCCGCCTCCACGGCGGCAAGATACATGGCCGCAGCCATGCCGCTCGTCATGTGGGAATGCACCTGGATCGGCATCTCGGGAAGCGCCTTCACGAGAGCGCCCACGAGCTCGCGCGCCGCGCCAGGCGTGAGGATGCCCGCCATGTCCTTGATGGCAAGCGAGTCGATGCCCATCGCCTCCTGCTCCTTGGCAAGCTTCACGTAGGCCTCCACGGTGTGGACGGGCGAGGTGGTGTAGGAGATCGTGCCCTGGGCGTGGCCGCCGTACTTCTTCACGCTCGCGATGGCCTTCTCCAGGTTGCGAGGGTCGTTGAGCGCGTCGAACACGCGGAAGATGTCCATGCCGTTCTCGCAGGCCAGGGCCACGAAGCGCTCGACGATGTCGTCCGGATAGTGCTTGTAGCCGAGGATGTTCTGCCCGCGCAGGAGCATCTGGAGCGGAGTCTTCTTGCAGACGGCCTTGATCTGGCGCAGGCGCTCCCACGGATTCTCGCGCAGGAAGCGCATGCACACGTCGAACGTGGCGCCTCCCCAGCATTCTAGCGAATAGTAGCCGGCGTTGTCGATCGCCTCGGCGATCTTGAGGATGTCGTCTGTCCGCATGCGCGTGGCCCACAGGGACTGGTGGGCGTCACGCAGTGTCGTGTCGGTAATGCGAACCTTCTTCAGGGTGGCGTTTTTCATGACGGATATTTTACCATATCCGCCGCAGGTGTCCAATCCTACGAATCGTCCTCTTCGTCTTCGTCGTGATGGTGGTGGTGGAAGTGGCCGAGGCGGATCTCCTCCTTGGCGATCAGATCCTCCACGAAGCCGCCAAGCGCATCGAGATCCGCCTCGTCCGCCGCCGCGAGCAGGTTGCCGAGAGCGCGCGGGATGTGCCGCTCGAACTGCGGCTGCCCGACGGACGCGAGCCTGCCGAACGCGCCTAACGCCTGCACGAGGCGCTGCACCGCTCCGTAGGCGAGACGGTCCACGGGATACATGCGGGCGAGCGCCGTCCGCGCCTTCTCGTCAAGCGGCACGTACGGATCGTAGAGGAGCGAGGCGAGGTCGTACGCCGCCGCGCCGAGACGCATCCCCTGGAAGTCGATGAACGCGAACGAACCGTCCGGACGGTACAGCACGTTCGAGCTCTGGAAGTCGCGGTGCACCAGCACTGGCCGCTGGCGCGCAAGTTCCTCGGCCACGGCCTCGAGGTCCGCGCGCACGTCGTCGGGCAGCTTCTCGTATCCGTAGCGTTCCTTTACGCAGAAATTCTCGAAAAGGTCGCGCTCCCATGCGTAGAGGTCAGGGCCGAAGGAAGGTTCCAGCGGCACGTCGAGCGCACGTTCCGTGCCTTGCTCGTGCATCGTGCGGAGCGCCTTCACCACAGGCGCGTAGAGTTTCACAAGGTCGACGCCCTTCTTGGCAGCACGCGTCTCCAGCGAGTCGCCGTTGCAGTCCTCGAGCGCCAGCACCTTCTTCTCCGGGATGTCTGCCAGCACGCGCGGCACCGGCACGCCAGACGCATCGAGCAGCCGCGCATGAGAGGCGTAGCGCGCGTTCTCTGGCCGCGCCGCGTCGTCGTACTGTATGGCGATCGCGCGGTCGTCGCCATGGACGAACCGCCAGAAAGAACGGTCGCTCCCGCGCGCACCCAGGAACTCAGCGGCGGTGTCCTCCGGCTTCCAGCCGATCGCCTCCGCCAGGGCCGCGAGCGGCGCATTGTCTATCTGGTCCACGCCCACGAGGGCGGTTTGCTCGAAAGTGCCGCCAACCATTCCGCCCGTCACCACGCACCCGGCGAGATCGGCGGTGTCCAGCAGCTTGACGCCCTCGAAGATGACGTTCGGGTTGTCTTCGAACCTGTCAGGATCAAGCGCGGCATGTGCCTCCAGATAGCTCTCGAGCGTTCCGGCATCCGCCCAATACGCCCCTTCGGGGTCTGTCCCCACCACGAAGCGCGCGTCCGTCATCATCGCCTTCTCGTACGCCTGCACGATCGAGCAGAACTTCGTCTCGGGCAAATACTTGACCACATCCGAAGAAAGTAGCGCGCACCCGCAGTAGGTGTATGTGCCGTAGTCGCCCGGAACGTCGCTCTTCCAGTTACAGACGTGCCCATCGCGGTCGGCCTCGATCGTGCGCGGCCCGAAGTTCTCGGAAATCCAGCAGCCCGCGAAGTCGCCTGACGCCGCGAACGCCTTGAGGATAGGTTCCGGCTTCAGCCCGTCGATCACGATGTCGCCGTTCACGAGCCAGAACGGCTCGCCGCCGATGAAGCCCTCCAGCGGACGCAGCACTCCGCCGGTCCCAAGTATCTCCTCCTCGCGCGAGACGAGGATCGACGCCTTGCCCTTGCGCTCCGACGCCCAGCGCGCCACCTGCGGCGCGAGCCAGTGCGCGTTGACCGCTATCTCTGTGACGCCCCACGTCTCGAGCATCCGCACGACGCGCTCCAGCATCGGCACTCCCCATATCGGAAGGAGCGGCTTGGGCCGCACAAAAGTGAGCGGGCGCAGGCGCGTCCCCAGTCCTGCCGCCAGCACGATCGCCTTCTTGATGCCTTTTCCAGTGTCCATCGGGTATGCCTTGTTTCCTTTTCGCGTCAGTCGATCACGAATGTCTGTCCCTTGACGGGGGCGACGGCCGACGGGCAGCCGTGCTCCTTGAGAAGCTCCACCATCTTCTCCACGCGATCAGGCTCGCCATGCACGGCGAACGCGCGCTTCACGTTCTTGCCCACGCCGTCGAACCAGTCCATCAGTCCGTTGCGGTCGGCATGCGCCGAGAGCGCGTTGATGGTCTGGACGCGCGCCTCCAGGTCGCACTCCTCGCCGAGGATCTTGACTTTCTTCTCCGTGTGTTCCACGAGCCGCCGCCCTAGCGTACCCTCAGCCTGGAAGCCGACGATGAGGACTATGTTGCGCGGGTCGCCCACCGACGCCTTCAGGTGGTGCACCACGCGTCCGCCTTCGCACATGCCGCTCGCCGCGATGATGACCATCGGCCCGCGGAGTTCGTTCAGGGACATCGACTGCTGCGGCGTCTCGACGTACTGCAGCCCGGGGAACGTGAGCGGGTTTACGCCAACCTGCAGCAGGTCCTGCGCCTCGGGGTTGTAGCAGCCCTTCGCCTTTTCGTAGATCCCTGTCGCCTTCTGCGAGAGCGGAGAGTCGATGAACACCGGAATCTGCCGGATGCGCCCTGCCGCCAACAAGCGGTTGAGGTAGTAGAGGATCTGCTGCGTACGGCCCACCGAGAACGCGGGGATGATGAGCTTGGACTTCTGCTGTATGATGTCGTCGATGTACCCCTTGAGGCGGCCTTCCACGTCGTCAGCCGAAGGATGCAGGCGGTCGGCGTACGTGGACTCGATCATCAGGATGTCGGCGTCCTGCGGATAGTCGTAGTGGCGAAGGATCGGCTGGTTTGGCTGGCCGAGGTCGCCGGAGAAGAGCAGCCTATGACGGCGGTATGCGCCACCGCCCACGTCCAGCGTCACGAGCGCGCTTCCGAGGATGTGGCCAGCGTTGCTGAACTCGAGCGTGACGCCGGGGAATATCTCGCGCCGCGCGTAGAGCGGCACGGGCGACATCATCGGCATGAGCGCGTCGATGTCCTCCTCGGTGTACAGCGGCTCGAAGAGATGCTTGCCCTGCTGGCGGCGCTTCTTGTTGACGTACTCCAGGTCGCGCTGCTGCAGGAAGCAGGAGTCGCGCAGGAGGATCCCGCAGAGGTCCACCGCCTCCGGGCGCGCGTAGACCTTCCCGCGGAACCCGTGCCGCACGAGCTGCGGAAGGTTGCCGGAGTGGTCGATGTGCGAATGGGAAAGGACGACCGCGTCGACCTTCGAGGCATCGAAGGGGATGTTCCTGTTGATCTCGAAAGCTTCCTTTCGGTGTCCCTGGTATAGCCCGCAATCAAGCAGGATACGCTTGCCGTTCGTCTCCACGAGGTGCATGGACCCCGTGACAGTCTGCGCCGCGCCGTAGAATGTAATTTTCATGACGCAATTATATCATACGGCGCGGCGGCGCACAATGCGCCGGCAGACTTCCCTACTTGTCCCTCTCCCAGCGGCGCGGCTCGGGAGGTTCGAGGAAGATTTCCTTGATCGCCTTCAGGCGGTACGGGTCGCCCTTCTGCATGCGGGTCAGCTCCATCAGGAACTCCTCCGTCAGCTCCACGCCTTCGATGGCGGAATCGATCTCCGTGACGACGCCGTTCGGCCACGAGAGGTCGAGCACGACCTTCACCGACCCCGGATGCGCCGCCGCAAGCGACTTCAGCGCGGCCGTGCGCTCCATCAGCGCCGGATCGGTGTAGCGCATGGAGACGTGCAGCGCGGTCGAAAACTTCTTGAGTCCGGTTGCGAGCGGATACGCCTCGCGCACGACGAACTGGATGTCCGGCTCCTCCGCACGCGTCTCGCGGTTGGTGCGGTGCGCGAGCTCGCCGCAGAGGAGAACCGGCTGGTCCACGGCCTCCGGCAGCCATTCCTTGTACTTCGCGAACGTCTTGGCGAACGCGAGCGCCTCCATCTCGTACTCGCCGTCGTCCACCACAAGGATCGCCCACGGCTGCGGCACGTCGCCCTCCTTCTTGGGCTTGCTCATGCGCACCGTGCAGGCCTTCAGCATGCCGCCAAGGCGCACTGCCACTCGGAGCGGGCGGTCTGCCCCCACCTCCTCCATGAACGGAATCTCAGGCGGCTCCGAGATCTTGAATGTGGAGAGCGATTCCAGCACGCGCGCGTACGCGCCGAGCGGGTGTCCGGTCATGTAGATGCCGGTAAGGTCGCGCTCGTCCTTGAAGCACTGCGACGACGGCCACTTCGGGCAGTCTGGCAGGCCCGCGTCGCTCGTGTCCTCCTCCGGCGCGAGCATCCCGAACATGTCCATCTGCCCGCTGGCCTTCTCCCTGCCGCGCTGGGCCGCGCGCTTGACGACGAAGTCGATGTTGTTGAAGTAGCGCGCCCGGTGGAAGCCGGATGCGCGCGCAAGCTCGTCGAACGCGCCGCACTTCACGAGGTTCTCAAGCACGCGCTTGTTGACGGTGGTCGCGCCAGCGAGGCGCGTCGCAAGGTCCATGAGGCCCTTGTACGGGCCGTTCCTCTCGCGCTCGGCCACGATGTCCTCCGCGGCGACTGCCCCCACGCCCTTCACGCCGGCGAGTCCGAAGCGGATCGCCTTCTCGCCCTTCACCGGCGTGAACCGCGCGTATGCGGCGTTCACGTCCGGCGGACGCACCTCGAGCCCCATCGCCGCCGCCTCGGCCACGAAGCCGGGCAGCTTGTCGAAGTTGCCGATTTCCGACGAGATTTGCGCGCACATGAACTCGGCCGGGTAGTGTGCCTTCAGGTATCCGGTCTGGTAGGCGACCCATGCGTAGCACACGGCGTGCGACTTGTTGAACGCGTAGCTCGCGAACGCCTTCCAGTCGTCCCAGATCTTGTCGATGAGCTTGCGCGCCTCCTTCTCGTCCTTCCACTTGTCGATGCGGAACTTCTCGTTCGCGAGGCAGCCGTCCACGAACTTGACCTTCAGCTCCTCCATCACGGCGAGCTGCTTCTTGCCCATCGCCTTGCGGAGCTTGTCCGACTCGCCGCG